>JASFRZ010000073.1:0-14436 GCA_050114655.1 Acidobacteriota bacterium | reverse complement strand
CGGGACTGCGGATGGGGACGGTCGCCGCGGGCGAACCCGCCGGGAGACCCGCGCCGGAGAATAGCGCAGGAAGCCGGCGCCATCCACACGGCGACGGTCATCGCGCGTGTGGTAGATTGCTGACGCGACGAAACCTCGTGGTCGTCTCCCCCGTAACCATTGCAAGAGGACGCCGCTTGTACGGCGCCTGACGATCCCCGAACGCGGAGACGGCTTTCGATGTCCTTCCTCAAGAAGATCCTCGGCAAACGCTCACAACCTTCGGAGCGTGTCCGGGTGTGCAGCCAGTGCGGCATGCCGGTCACCGAGCACAAGGAGTGGTGCTCGATTCTGAAGGGGAACAAGGAGTCGGGTCAGGCCCGCCTCGCCGAAGCCACGGACTGAGCGCGACCACCGCGCCGCACGAACGTCTCAGAGATCCCGCTCGATGCGGTAGATCTCCTCGACCTCACCCCCCGCCGCAGGCTCGTTTGACTGGTAGTAGAGCCGCACGACGAGCTTGGTTTCGGTGTCCACCGGAGCCGGCAAGGTGTAGTCGAAGTCACGCCGCTGCCCCGGGCGCAGCCGCGTATCCGAGGGAATCGCCACGCCGCGGGTCATCATCTCGGCGACCGTTCTGAGGCGTTGGCCGGTATCGTCCACCACGCGACGACCGAAGACGAAGCGCTCGGAGCGCTCGAAGCTATCCCATCGCGTGCTGACCTCGAGCACGATCTGCTTGGACGGCATCCCGGTGGGGATCGCATGACCCGAGCCGCGATTGACGACCTCCACCCGCAGCTCGACGTTACCGCTGTTTTCCCGCAACGACACGATCTCCAGGCCGAGCGCGCGGCGCACCTGTGCCAGGTTACGCCCGCCCGGAATCGCGTGCGAGTCGACGAAGGCGAACTCGTCCGGCTGCTGCACCAATGGATCGACCACCTGGCCGAGCACGAACGGCATGTGGCAATCCTGGCAGGTGAGGTAGTCCGGGTGGCCGGCGCTGGAGAACTCGCTGAAGGTCGACAGGAGGTTGGCGCCACCCGGGGTGGTGTACTCGTGGCACGAGGCGCAGTAGAGCGGGCTGCCCAGCAGCTCCGAGGCCTGGATCTCGTGCACCGGTGACTGAACGCTGTTCATCCGCCCCATCATCACCAGCTGGGTCTCGAGGTCGAAGGGGGGGAACTCATCGAGGTCGACGCCGCGGATCGCGTGGCAGAAGCGACAGCCAATGCCTTCACGCACAGGCTCCGTGACGCCAACCGGCGGTTGCATCAGCATCGACCCCGGCGAGTGACAGGTCAGGCAGGTCTGCGCCACGCCTTCGCCTTCGGCGGTGATGGCTTGCGCAAGACCGGCCTGGAACACCGGGTCGTTGAAGGAACGCGAGTGCACCGAGTTGCGCCACACTTCGTAGATATCCTGGTGACACTTACCGCACACCGAGCTGGGGATGTCGTGCCCGGGCTCGAAGTCGATGTGGTCGATCGGCAATGTGCCCTGTTGCTGCTGCGGCGGCGTCGCACCGTCTGCCGGTACGGGGGCCAGGATCGCGGCGAGAAGTCCAACAGCGAGAACGGCGGACGCGGTGGCCAGGGCCCAGCGTCGGGAACGAGTCGTCGAAGCGCTCATCGCAGCCTCCAGCACGGTCGGGGGTCGATGCAAATAGTATATGGACGTCCGATTATCTTGTCCAGCGGCCCGGGCACCTTCGACTCGGGCATCTGCTGTGCGTACTCTGCACACCGCAAGTTGTTCACGATAAGTATTGCCCACCATTGCCCACTCCACCTAGACTGGCTATCTGGACCGGAGTGCACCCGTGCGGGCAGTGCTTTGATGGGTGGTCCGCACTACTATTCGACCGACTCGATGGCACGCAAAACAGCCGAGAAGATCGTTCCGCCGGACGATTCCAGCTTCCCTGCCGCGGTGCTTCGGAGCCGCTGGCTGCTGGTCATCGCGGTCACCGCTCTGGCCACGTTCGGCGGGGAAAGCACCCCGGACACGATGCACTACGCGCTGATCGGCGCGATGATCCTGTCCAACGTCGTGCTCAGCATGCTGCGTAACCGTGGCGTCCGCCTCGTCCAGGCGCTCGAGGTCATCACCGTCGTCGACGTCGTGGTGATCACCCTGGTGGTCAGCTGGGTGGACCTTTCGCCGCTCACGCTGCTGGCCGTGTTCGCCACTCTCATCCTGGCGATGGCGCTCGGGCGCGTCGGCGTGGTCATGGGCTTGATGGTGTTGGTGTGCTGCGTTTATGCCGGCTACCTCTATACCGAATTGGGCCCGGGTCTCTGGCGCGACGTGCCGGTCGTCCTGCGCGTGCCGTTTCTCTTCGCCATCGCGCTGCACTTCGCCTCCATCGCGTCGTATCTGAAGAAGGAAAAGGCGGAGCGCGAAGAGATCCTCGCCACCGCCAAGCAGCAAGCCGAGCGCGCCGACCACCTGTCGCGTGAGCAGGACCGCCTGCGCGCGCTGTCGCAGATCGGCCGCCTTGCGTTGACCTCGGCCGACGCGCACCCGGTACGGGTGCTGCTGGAGATGACGCACCGCGCCAACAAGGCGCTGGGCGTGAGCCGCGCCGTGCTCATCGTGTTCCCGCGCAATACGCAGGAGCAGGGCTGGAACGGCCGCGTCAAGGACAACTCGACCGAGGTGCGCGCTCTGAGCATCGAGCCGCAGGCGCTGCAGTCGATCCTGCTCGACGGCAAGCTCACCGAGTTGCACCCCGGCGACGACAAGAACCTGCTGGCGCGCGTCAAGGTCTTCTTTCCCGACTCCAACCCGTTCGGCAGCCTGCTGGTGGCGCCGATCGCGACCGACCAGGGGCCCAGCGGGGCGCTCTTCCTGCTCGACGGCGATCACACCCGCAAGTACAACGAAGGAGAGCGCGACTTCTTCTGGACTGTGGCGCTGATGACCGCCGCCTTCATCCAGGCACGCCAGAAGCTCGAGCACGAGTTGCAGTTGCGCACGCTGATCACCAATGCCCCGGTGATCATGTTCGCCGCCGCCGGCGACGGCACCATCACGTTGTTCGAGGGACGTGCCGCGGCGGTGTTGCGAGGCTCGCCCGGCAAGCGGATCGGCAGATCGCTGTTCGAGCTGGTCGACAACCCCGAGGAGGCACGCGAGGCTTTCGAACGGGCACTGGGAGGCCGCGTCGCAGCCGGAACCATGATGCTCGAGGGAACGCTGTTCGAAACGCAGTACTCACCCCTACGCAGCGTCGACGGCCAAATCGCCGGCGTCATGGGCGTGACCACCGCGATCCTCGACGCGCCGGCGCCGCGGCAGCGCCCGGTGGCGGCGCAACGCCCTGTCGCGCCGGACGCAGCGCCGGTCCCGCAAGGCGCGGCGGCACCCCGACCCGATCCCGCCGCCAGAGGTTCCCGCCGGCGACGCCCCGAATTCCCCACCGCGCCCGCTGACCTCAAGCCGACGATCCCGTTCGCTGACGAGGACTGAGAGCGAAACCGTATCGTGGAGGGGCTACCCCGCCCCGATCTCCGGCGGCGCCACCGACTGCCGGATGTTGATCTGCGGGTTGAGCATCGGATCGGTCACCCGCGGCGAGGCCAACGGCTTGCCGGACCGGTCAGCCACAACGGCGAGCAGTGGACGCATCGGGTTGGACTCACGGTGCTCGAGCACCAGCGCCGTCTCGTCGGTGTTCAACAGCACGTAGGAGCCCACCGGATAGATTCCGATCTTGGCGATCAGCGCCTTGAGCACGCGATCGAGAAACTGCGTGTTGCTCGAGTCGAGTAGATACTTGACCGCTTCCGACGCCGCCTGCGGGCTTTCACGGTACGGGCGGCTGTGGGTGAGCGCTTCGAAGACCTCGACGGCGCCGAGGATCTGCGCTTCGAGAGCGATCTCATTGCCCTTCAGGCCCGCGGGATATCCCGACCCGTCGGGTCGCTCGTGCACCTGCAGCGAGATCTTGGCGGCCTCGCCGTACTCCGGCGCCAGCTCGTTGATGATCTCGTGGCTGAACTCCGGCCGGCGCCGCAACAGCGCGCGCTCCTCTTCGGTCAGCTCACCGGTCTTCTGCAGCAGCCCGTCGGGCAGGCGAACACAACCGACCTCGTGCAGCATCGCCGCGACGCACAGCCAGTCCAGGTCGTCCCCCTCGAGCCCCAGCTCCTGCCCGACAATGGTGGCGAGGATGGCGCTGTTGAGCGAGTGCTGCGCCAGGTAGTCGTCGTGCAGCACGACCGGGTTCATCACCTGGCCGAGCAGCTTTGCGGGTTGCTTCTCGAGGTCCTCGACGATGCGCAGCGCGAGCACCGAAAGGTCCTTGATCGACAGCCGCGCCTCGGCGCGCACGCAGTCGAACACGTCGTGGAGCAGGTCGATGCCGCGGCGGTACAGTTTGCTGCCCTGCAGCTCGTGCAGGCGCCCCTCGACCCAGCGGGTCAGCAGGTGTTGCACATGTGCCACCAGCTCGTGGCTGGAAATCGGCTTGACCAGGTAATCGTCGGCGCCCAGCGCCAGCGCGCGCTCGAGCGCCGCCTCGTCGCCGACACCGGTGAGCATCGCCACCGGCACCCTGGCGTAGCCGGGGTCGCCGCGCAGCAGCGCGAGCAGCTCGAAGCCGTCCATCTTGGGCATGTTCACATCGAGCAGGAACAGGCCGATGCGCTCCTGCTGCGCTTTCTCCCACGCTTGCTCACCGTCGTGGCAGTGCTCGACGACCAGCCCGTGCGCCTCCAACGAGCTGCGCACGATCGCCGCGACGACGTCATCGTCGGCGGCGAGCAACACGGTGACCTCGGGCGCCTCGGTGTCGGTCACGGAGCTGACGATGCGCGCCCGACCGCCCTCCTTGGCGAGATACAGGCGGCTAAAGACCGCGCCGACGATCTCCTCGAAGGATGCATCGGGCTCAGCCTCGACCACGCCGCCAGAGAAGCTGACGTGGAAGGTCGCCCCCTGGTCGCTGGCGAAGGGCTGCTGCTGCAGCGCCTCGAGGCAACGCTCCAGCCAGTTCGCGGCCTCCTGCTCTTCGACGCCGGGAAGCATGGTGAGGAACTGGTCGCCTTGCCATCGCCCCACCACCTGCCCGGATGCGGTGGACATGCGGATCAGATCGGCGAGGCCGCGTAACACCACGTCGCCGGTCTCGCGACCGCAACTGTCGTTGACGGCACGGAAGTGGTCGACGTCCAGCACCGCGACCGCCAGCAACGCGTCGGGTGTGAGCCCCGCGCTGAGGCGCTTGTAAGCGTGGACGAGGGCGGCGCGGCTGGCCACGCCGGTGAGCGGATCGACGTCGGCATCGACCTGTGCGGTGGGGGCCGCCAGCAGGCGCTGGGTGGCCGCGGTGAGCACGGCGACGTCCACGGGCTTCTCGATGAATTCCGAGGCGCCCAGCGCGAGGCACTGGTGGCGGATCTCCGGCGTGCTGCTGACCGTCATCACGATCACCGGAATGGTGGCGGTCGACGGTGTCGAGCGCCACTCGGCGAGCAGCATGCGGCCGTCGGCGTCGGGCAGTACGAGGTCCAGCAGGATCAGCTCCGGCGGGGTAAGCGCAACGGTCTCGAGCGCATCTGAGGCGCTCGGAGCAACCACCACCTTGCGACCGAGCTTGGTGAACGCTCCCTCGATCAGTCGTCCGGTAACCGGGTCGTCCTCGATGACGAGGATCGGCCCCGGCACCTTCTCCGCCGGCTTCGCCGCGCTGGCAGGCACCGTCACTCGGGTAGCGCCAGGGCCACCAATCCGGCGGGATACTCGCGACTTCCGACCGCGACGACGATGTACTGATTCCCGTCGTGCATGTAGGTCATCGGAACCCCTGTTGTCGTGGCCGGCAGCTCGATCTCGGCGAGCACGTCGCCGGTGGCTTTGTCGTGGGCGCGAAAGACAGGGTCCCCGCTCAATCCTTCGCCCGAGAATAGCAGCGTCTTGGTAACCAGCAGCATCGCGCGCGACATCTTCCCCGTGCGCGGCAGCTCGACGCCGCGCAACAGCGAGTGGTTCTTGATGCTCTCGGGGGTATCACCATTGGGAATCATCCAAACATGCTCGCCGGTATTCAAGTCGATTGCGGTGATGCGTCCCCACGGTGGCTTGACGATCGGCAGGCCGCGGGGGAGACGCGGTGCCCGCCCGCCGGCCCAGTAGCGCAGGTCGCTGCGCTCGGGGTCGGCCGGACGCAGGCCGAACACGGTCGGGCTGGTGAACGACGGCACGTACAGAATGCCCGTTTCGGGATCCACTGCCGCACCCTCCCAGTTCGCCCCACCGATGGCGTTGGGCATCATCAGGGTGCCGCGCTTGCCGTCCTCGCCGTCGACCAGCGAGGGCGGCGTGAAGATGGGCCCGGTGCGGTAGCCACCCATCAACTCGAGCGCCTGAGCATGCAGCTCGGGGGTGAAGTCGATCAGGTCGTCCTCCGAGAAACCCTGCCGGTCGAAGGGTGCGGGCCGCGTCGGATGCGGCTGGGTCGGAGAGGTGGTCTCCCCCGGCACATCGGACTGCGGCACCGGGCGCTCCTCGATGAGCCAGACCGGTTCCCCCGTGACGCGATCGAAAACGTAGGCCCAGGCCTGCTTGGTGACCTGCACCACCGCCTTGATCGGGCGACCGTCCACTTCGATATCGACCAGGATCGGAGCCGTCGGCAGGTCCCAGTCCCAGATGTCGTGGTGGATCAACTGGAAGTGCCACACCCGCTCGCCATTGCTTGCGTCGAGGCACACCAGGCTGCTCGAAAACAGGTTGCCACCGGGACGATGGCCTCCGTACATGTCGCTGGTGGCATCCTCGACCGGCAGGTATACGTAGCCGAGCTCGGGATCGGCGGAGAAGGGTGCCCATACCCCGGCGTTGCCGGTGTAGTCCGCCGAGCCGTCCTCCCAGGTATCGTAGCCCGGCTCGCCGGCAGCCGGGATGGTGTGGAAGGTCCACAGCAGCTCGCCGGTACGGGCGTCGAAGCCGCGCACGTCGCCCTTGATGTTACGCATCGCGTCGGGCGTCATGCCGACCTCCTGCGCGGAGCCCACGACCACTACGTCGCCGACGATCACCGGCGGCGAGCTGGAACCGATACGTCCCACCGGCGGGATGTCGCCGCGCAGCCCGACCATCAGGTCGAGCACGCCGTCCTCGCCGAACTCGCTCACCGGCCGACCGCTGCTCGCATCGAGTGCAATCAGGTGGAAGCCCGGCGTGACGACGAACACCCGCGCGCGCTCGGGGGCAGCCGGCCGCCAGTAAGCCACACCGCGACCGGAGTTGGGACGGGGCGCCGCGCTGCCGCGCTCGCCTTCGTCGAGACGGTACATCCACAGCGTCTCGCCGCTGCCCGGGTCGATCGCCACCACGCTGCGGCGCGAGCCAGCGGTGGCGTACAGCACCCCGTCGATCATCAAGGGGGTGGTCTCATTGCGCAGCTCGGGGCGCGGGCCGAAGTTTTGCGCGCTCCAGCGCCAGGCGATCTCCAGCCCGGCGACGTTGTCGGCGTCGATCTGCTCGAGTGGAGCGTAGCGCGTTGACGCCAGGTCGCCGCCATAGACGGGCCACTCGCCGCCCGGGGCACCGCGCTGCGCGATGCCCGCTGCCGGCGCCACCCCGATGCCGAGCAGCAGGAGCGCGGCAACGGCGGCGGCCGGAGATCCGACTGCCTTCCTGGTCAGCGCTCTGATCCCTTCCACGTAAACGGCCCGTCGATGCTGATGTCCCACAGCTCGTTGAGCTCCGCGGGCAGCTTTCCGTCGCCGGCCTCGACTCCGTTGATCGAAAACAGGTAGACGATCACATCGGCGTACTGCTCGTCGTCGAGCGCGCCGGGAGTTTCGTAAGGCATCGTCCCCTGAACCAGCATGAACAGCTCCGCCACCGAGGCACCGTTCCAGCCGAGCATGTAGTCGGGCCCGAAGGTGTCCTTGGTGTGGCACTTGATGCAGATCTCGTCGAACACGGCCTGTCCCGCCTCGACCTGATCGGCGTTGAAAACCCCGTCACGGATGGACTTCTGCGGCGCGGGGCCCGCCACCGCGAGCCCCGCACACAGAGATACCGCAAGCAGTGCCGCCAGCCCCGCGGCGGCGCGTCGCACTTCGTCCATCGCTACGCGGCGGCAGCCTCGGCAGCGACGCCGAGCACCTCGCCGAACACACGCGTCGCCTGCTGCATCTCGTCCATCGTGCCGATGGAGATACGCGCCCAGGCTTCCTGGTAGGGCGGGAAGTTGCGACCGACCTGGATGTTGCGCTCCGCGCACGCGCTGCGGAAGTCCTGCGCGTTCATGCCGGTGCGGACGAAGATGAAGTTCGTCTGCGAATCGGTCGCGTCCATGCCGTTCGACTTGAACCAGTCGAGGGTGTAGGCACGCACCTCGGTGTTGCGCTCGACCTCCTCGGCGATGCGCTCCTTGTCGAGGATCGACGTGGCGGCGCCCATCAGAGCCGGGATGTTGACGGTCAGACCGAGATGCCAGCGACGCATCCTGGCGAGCGTCTCCGGCTGGGACACACACCATCCCATGCGCATGCCGGCCATGCCGTGCGCCTTGGAGAAGGTGCGCGCCACCACCACGTTGGAGTCCTCCAGCGCGCGCGGAATCTGCGTCGCGTGGCTGGGGTCGGTGACATAGTCGTGATAGGCCTCGTCGACCACGATCATCGTGCCGGGCGACTCGCTGCGCACCCGCTCGATGAACTTGCCAACCGCCTCGGCGCCCCACAGCGTGCCGGTCGGGTTGTTGGGATTGTTGAGGAACACCATGCCGGCACCCTGCGCTGCGTCCGCCATCGTGTCGAGGTCGAGCATCATGTCGGCGTCGAGTGGGATCTCCTCCACCGGGTGCCCGATGTTGTTGGCGTACTGGGTGCACTCCTCGTACGACGGAGCGCCGGTAACCAGCGGCCTGGTCGGCGAGGTGAACACCTGCGTCGCGGTACGCAAAAGCTGGGTGCTGCCGTTGCCGATCATCAGGTTGTCGGACGGAATGCCCTCGGCCTCGGCGATCGCCGCGGTGAGACCGCCGTCGCCCGGATAGCGGCCGCCACGGCCGTCGTTGAGCGCGTCGTTCATTGCCCGCAGCACGCGCTCGCCCGGGCCTAATGGGTTCTCGTTGTTGTGCAACAGGATCGGCCGTTGATCCTGCGGCAACGCCATCGACCACGCGCGGGCCAGCGAGCGCGGCCCGTCGTAGGCCATGATCGCGGCGGCCGACAGGCCGATGCCGGTGGTCTTGAGGAACGAGCGCCGCGACACTTCCATCGACTGGTCTTGCTTCATCGTCTGCTTCCCGGCATCACGCATGGTCATTGCCTCCGGCCACCGGCATTGGTGGGCACACCGAGCACGTCGGCGAACACCGGAATCGCTCGCTGCATCTCCTCCATGGTGCCGATCGAGATGCGCGCGTGGGTGTCGTTCATCGGCGGAAAGTCACGGCCGACGCGGACGTCCTGCTCGGCGCAGGCGTCGCGGAACGATTTGGCGGTGCGACCGATGTTGACGAAGATGAAGTTGGTCTGCGAGTCCATCACGTCGAAGCCGGCGCCCCGGAAGAAGTCCACGGTGAGCTTCTTGACCTCGGAGTTGCGGGCGCGCTCCTGCTCCACGAAGCCGTCGGTGTGCAACGCGGCGTAGGCGGCGGCGACGCCCGGCGTGTTGGTGTTGAAGGTCAGCGAGTAACGGCTCAGCGTGCGCATCGTGTCGGGGTGGCCGACGCCGTAGCCGATGCGGATGCCCGCCATGCCGTAGCACTTCGAGAAGGTGCGCGACACGAACACCCCGGGAGTGTCGATCGCCAGTTGCACTGCCGACTCGTAGCCCGGGTCGGTGACGTACTCGTGGTACGCCTCGTCGAAGTGGATCACCGTGTCCGGCGAGGTGCTCCGGACCCGCTGCACGAAGGCGCGAATGTCGCCGGCGCCGTGCACCGTCGAGGTCGGGTTGTTGGGGTTGCACACGAAGATCAGCCCGGCGCCGCGCGCCGCATCGGCCATTCCGTCGAGGTCGAGCATGCCGGAGGCATCCACCGGAACCGCCTTGACCTCGGCGCCGAGGTACTCGGCCACACCCTGCGGCTGACGGTAGCTCGGTGACGCGGTGACCAGGTGGCGGCCCTCACCGGTGAAGGCATGCGGCGCGTTCTGCAGCAGCTCGGAGGAGCCCGCCCCCAGCACCACGTTGCCGGGATCGGTGCCGTGCACGTTGGCGATCGCCTCGGTCAGGTCGCGCATGTTCGGCTGCACGTTGGTCGGGTAACGGCCGGCCACGTGAAAGGCCGCGTCGAGCGCTTCGAGCGCTGGTCCAGTGGGACCATAGGGGTTCTCGTTGCTCGAGATACGGATCTCGCTGCCCTGCGGCGGCATGATGACGGGATGTTCGCCGGCGAGCGGTCCGAGCTCGGCGACCATCGCCTCGCGGCCGCGGGCGGTGATCAGCGCCGTGCTCGGAAGCGGCGCTGCCGCTCCGAGGCCGCCGAAAAGCGCGCGACGGGAAAGAGACATGGGTCAGTCCTCCGTGGGGATCGGGTCGGCTCGAAGACGTCTACGAACGACCCGAATCGTTCATTCATTTGGCCCTGGATACGTCGGATACGTCGGCTCGCAACGTGGGGCGCATTCTCACCCGAAGAGGGGCGTCCCTACAAGAGGAACCCCGCGTTCGCCGTCCGTTGGAAGGCGAACGGTCTCTTTTCTATCGCCTGAGGGCTTCAGGCGGCCTCGCGGCGCGCCACCTGGCCGTAGCGACGCAGCGCGCGCGCCAGGACGCCCATCTCCGGGCGCTCGGAGCCGGCGTCGCCGGCAACCACGGCGGCGACCGCCTTGGGCGTGGTCTTCATGCGACGGCCGGCGACACCGAGCCCGGCGGCCTTGTTTTCCTCGATGCGACGGGCGGACAGGAACATGGCTTTCTCCTCTCTGACATGAGCTTGCGGGGCCGGTGCCCCTCTACCCGGAGAAACCGGAATCCGGCGTGGGCAGGATCATCGCCCCGGAGACGGACGCCGCAGTGTGTTATTGATAAGCGCCATGAGCGCACGGTTCACCACCCCGCCCGCCGTAAGCCTGCTCGTGGTTGCGGCGCTGCTGCCGGCGGCGGCATCGCCGGCCGCCGGGTTGCCGACGATCGGCCGCTCCGCGACGCAACAGCAACGCGGTGGCTACACGCCGACAGCGGCGAATGCCCCGTCGACCGACATCTGGATCGCCGAGCTGACCGTGCGGTCCGACGTGTGGAGCATCGGCGAGCCGCGCAATGTCACCGACCGCGACGGCTACGACAACCAGCCGGCCTTCGAGCCCGGTGGCGAGACGATGCTGTTCACATCGGCGCGCGAGCCGACGCAGAGCGATGTGTACCGCTACTCGGTCGCCAACGGCGAGATCGAGCGGGTGACCTTCACGCTGGCAAGCGAGTACTCCCCCACCCCGCTGCCTGGCGGCGACGGCTTCTCGGCGATCCACGAGAGCGCCGAGGGCCAGCTGCTGTGGCGCTACGACCTCGAAGGCGAATCCGTCGGCTCGATCCTGCCGCAGGTGCAGCCGGTCGGCTACCACGCCTGGGGCGACCCGACGCACGTCATCATGTTCGTGCTCGGATCGGGCGACAGTCCGGCCACCCTGCAGCTCGGCGACCTGGGCGACGACAAGGTCAGCGTGATCGCCGAGAACCCGGGCCGCTCACTTCACCGCGTGCCCGACCGCCACGCGGTCAGCTTCGTGCGCAAGCTGTCACGCAACGAGTGGTGGATCGAGGTGCTCGACCTCGACTCCATGGTGTTCACCCGCATCGGCCGCACCCTGCCGGGCCGCGAAGATTACGCCTGGACCCCCGATGGTGCCGTCATCATGGGCGACGGGTCGAGCCTGCACCAGATGCGCCCGGGAGGAGAGTGGCGGCAGATCGCCGACCTGTCGGCTGCCGGGGTGAGCGGCATCTCGCGCCTGGCCATCGCCGACAACGGAACGCTCATCGCCATCGTCGCAGACCGCTGAGCCGCCGCCCGACTTCGGCATTGTCCGCCCCGCAGGCGGCGGTTAGATTTCCCGGATGCATTCCGGCACCCGGCTGTCCGAGCTCATCGCCCGCGGCCCGCTGACCGGCGACCACGTCCTGCGCGTCGCCACGGCGCTCGCCAAGGCCGTTGCCGCCGCACACGCCGAGGCGCGAGCGTTCGGCGCGCTCGCCCCCGCAACGGTGTTCGTCAGCGACGCCGGCGCGGTGCACCCGCTGGACGCCGCCTCGATGCCGATCTCGGCGCGCCGCGAAGACGACCTCATCGCGCTCGGCGCGTTGCTGTACGCCCTGGCCACCGGCAAGATGCCGTTCGCCGCCACCGTGGGGACCCCCTTTGCCGGCGAGCCGCCGTCGCCGGCGGAGTTCAACCCGCGCCTGCCCCCCGGCCTGGTGCAGGTGATCCGTCGCGGGGTGCACCCCGATCCTGCGCAGCGCTTCGCTTCCGCCGACGAGATGGTCGCCGCGCTCGGTGAGGTACGTCGCGCACCGGGTAGCCTGGAGTCGTTGTTGCCCAGCGAGCACGTCTCGTCGAGCTCGCGGGTCAAGCCGCCGCCGCGCCCTGCACCCGACGAGCGCATCGATGACGACGGCGGGCGCGACGACGCCGACGGCGAGCACGACGATGCCGATCTCGAGGAGCAGCGGCGCGGGCTGCCCGGCTTTCCCCGACGCTAGGAGGCCGTGGTCAAAGTCCCCTGGAGCGTGTCGAGCGCCCGGCCGAGCTGCTCGAGCCCGCCGGTGAGCGCGGCATGGTCCCCACCGAAGGCGATGCGGAAATGCGCCGGCGCCTCGAAGAAGCGCCCCGGCACCACCGAGGTATCGAACTCGGCGAGCAGGCGCTCGACGAACGGCCCGGCGTCGTCGTGGCCGCGCAGGCGCGGGAAGGCCACCGTGCCGCCCGACGGCGGCACCCAGTCGAGCTCACGCCGCTGTGCGACGAAATCGCTCATCAGCATCGCGCCGGGTACCAGGATGGCCTGTGCCCGCGCGGCCAACGCCTCGATGTTCTGGAAGGCCACCCAGGCGAGCTGCTCGCCGGGAAACGCCCCGATGGCCTCGACGGTGCCGCGCACGCGGCGTACCGCGTCGGCCACCTCGGGGGCGGCGAGAACCCAGCCGGCGCGCAGCCCGGCGAGGCCGTACGACTTGGTCAGGCTGCTCGTCGAGATCAGCCGCTCCGATCGGTTCGCCGCCGGCGCCGGCGGTGGGACCAGCGTGTCGAGATAGACCTCGTCGACCAGCACGTGCACGCCGTGCCGCTCGGCAAGGTCTCCGAGCGCGTCGAGCGTCTCGTCGTCGAGGGCCGCGCCGCTCGGGTTGTGGGGATGGGTGATCACCACCAGCCGCGTCGCCGGGGTGAGCGCCGCCGCAACGGCGTCGGGATCGACGCGAAAACCGCTGTCGAACGAGCGCTCGAAGCGCTTGACGGCGGCCCCGAGCAGGCGCGCCGCGCCGAGCAGCGGATCGTAGGCCGGCTTCTCGACGAGGACCTCGTCTCCGGGCGCGAGCAGCGTGGCGAGCACCAGGAAGTTGGCGCCCGACGCGCCTGACGCCAGCGCGACGCGCTCGCTCGTCGTGCCGTAGAAGCCGGCGATCGCCTCGACCAGCGGAATGTAGCCGTGGTCGTTGTCGCCGTTGGGCGCCACGATGTCGCGCGCCCCCGGCAGATCGTCGATGGTGCACGGCGCCAGGTTGCTACCGCAAAGATCGAAGCGCGGCCGCGGGTGGCGCTTGGCCCATTCCATGTACGGCGCCCACACCTGGGCCAGGCGGGGGTTCGCCGGGCCGCTCACGGCCTCACCTCCGGCTCGTCACCGGGTCTCGCAGCAGCGCTGTTGTGCGATCGCCAGAACAGGAATGCCGGCACGCCGGTGACCAGCAGCACGATGCCCAGCACCGACTGCAGCGGGCTGGCGAACAGCACGCTGGCGACGATCAGCAGCGCCGCCGCCACCATCACTCCGGGAACCAGCGGGTAACCGATGGTGCGGAAGGTACCCGTTGGCCGCTCACCCACGGGGAAACGGCGGCGGAAAACGAACAGGCTCGCCGCCGCGGCGCCGAAGAAGATCCAGTCGGCGAACACCACGTAGTCGACGAGCTGCGCGTAGGTGCCGGTCAGCGCCAGCGCAATGGCCCAGGCCGACTGGATGAAGATGGCCAGCGACGGCGTCTGGTAGCGCGGGTGCAGGCGGGCGACGCTCTGGAAGAAGACGCCGTCGCGCGCCATGGCGTAGTACACGCGGCTGGGCGCCAGCACGGTGAGATCGAGGAAACCGAAGGTGGAGACGGCGATGGCGCCGGCGATGAAGCGGTCGCCGGCGGAGCCGAAGACACGCCGGGCCGTGTCGGCCGCCGGCGTCAACGTGCCCGCCAGGCCGGCGTGACCGAGCGCCTGCAGGTAGACGAAGTTCACGGACACGTAGGTGGCAACGACGATCGACGTGCCGAGAATCA
>JASFRZ010000072.1:0-14472 GCA_050114655.1 Acidobacteriota bacterium | reverse complement strand
CGCCACGTCCAGGTCCCCCGACTCCATCAGACGCAACACGGCCTGCAGATTGCGCTGCTCGGTCCAGCGAACGTAGGGAGCGGGATAGTCGCGCCCTCTGTCCTCGTAGTTCGGATCGTAGCGACCGGGCCCGTACGAGCAGGAGACGACGATCTCCGCCTCCTTGGGGTAGTACACCTCGCGCGGAACATCGAGTCCGACAGCACCCACCACCACCACGCGACCCTTCTTCCGCACTGCTCGCCCGGCGGCCTCGATCGGGCCGCTCGACGACGTCGCCGCGGTGATCAGCACCCCGTCGGCACCGAGCCCACCGGTTCGGGCCCGCACTGCCTCGTGATCGAGCTCCGTGGATGCCTCGTCCGCACCCATGCGCAACGCCAGCGCGCATCTCGCCGCGTCGAGATCCACGCCCAGCACCCGACAGCCGCTCGCCTTCAGCAGCGCGACAGCGATCTGGCCGACGAGCCCGAGGCCGATGACGTGAGCGGTCTCGCCGAGCGACAGCCGCGCGAGACGCACGCCCTGCAGCGCGATCGCGCCGATCACCGCGAAGGCCGCTTGATCGTGAGGGACGGCGTCCGGGACGAGAGCGCACAGATGCTTGGGGACGCTGACGGCGCCGGCGTGAGGGCCGTTGGAGGCCACCCGGTCGCCGGGCCGGAACCCCTCGACCCCGGCGCCGCAGGCGAGCACCACCCCGGAGGAGCTGTAGCCCAGCGGCACGGGCTCACGCAGCAATCCCCGGACTTGCCGCAAGGTGGGCAAAAGCCCCTCCTGCTTTACCTTCTGCAGGACCCGCCGTACCTGATCGGGCCGGGCGCGCGCTTTCTTCACCAGCGACCCGCGTGCCAGCTCACGGACGGATTTCTCCGTACCGGCGGAGATCACGGAGGCGACATTCGCCACCAGAACGTGGCCGGTCTCTACGGTCGGAATCGGCACCTCGGCGATGCGCAGCTTGCCGCGGCCTCGGTCTTGAACGATTTGATGCATGCTCCGTCCGGCTCTCCTCGGCGAGGCGACATCGAGCCGACCCATCTTATCCCGGAAATCCGGCGAGAGCTCAGCGTCTCAACGACGTGTGCCGGAAGGGAGAGAACCCGAACTCCCCGGAGCGGACGGCTTCTGCAGCTCGCCGATCAGCGTCACCCGCAACCACCGGAGCGATCGAAAACGAGCAACGATCCGCTCGTACGCGCAACCGAACGCGTATGTGACGGGGTGCACGCGCAGGTACTCCGGCCGACCTTCGAGATGCGTGATGGCGCGAACGGCCATGCCGGCCCCGGCGGCGAGCTTGCGGATGCGCCGGGCACTGTTCGCACGATAATGGGTAGGGAACGTCTGCCTGCGGTCACGGCCCCGCCGGGCGTTGTACCGCTGGTGAAATCCGTGGGGCGTGCAACGAGAAGCGAGCGCGACGTAGTGCCAGGCGTTGGGCGTCTTGCACAGGAACCAACCACCGGGGCGCAGCACCCGGGATACCTCTGCAAATGCCCTCGCCGGCTCATCGAGGTGCTCCAGAACGTTGTCGGCGATCACCACGTCGAACTCCCCGTCCGGGTAGGGTATCGATGTGGCGCTCCCGACTTTCGCCTCGTCCAGATGAGGGTTGTCGAGGACGCGCGGATCCAGGTCGACGCCGACGGTACGACCCACGCTCCCACGGAAGTTCGTCTGCGCCAGGTCACCGGCACCGGCGCCGAGGTCGAGCAAGGAGTCATTGCGATGCAATCTCCACAGAACGACCCCGCGGAAAGCCTCGTCGTCCCAGTTCTCCGACACCCCGGGGTACAGTACGGCGTCCATCCAGGCGACAATTCGATCTGTCCGGTGCTTGGAGATCATCTCCGATCTCGGGCTGCAGAAAGACCTGCTCGCTCATCCCCGGCGCCTTCCCGGGCAGGGGCCACGGGCGAACCTACCACTCGCGAGGCGACACTTCGTCAGCGATGACCATCCCGACGTTCTTCATCATCGGCGCTCCGAAATGCGGCACCACGGCGCTCAGCAGCTACCTGGCGCAGCATCCTGGCGTGCTGTTCGCCGATCCCAAGGAGCCCAAGTACTTCCACACCGACTTCGACGAGCGGCACCGTCAGACCCTCTCCCCGGAGGAGTACGACCGCTGCTTCGCGGCGGAGCGAACGAGCCCGCCGAAGGCCATCGGCGAGGGCACGGTCTGGTACCTGTACTCGCGAGAGGCGGTGCCGAACATCCTGCGGCTCAACCCGCAGGCGAAGTTCATCGTCATGCTGCGCAATCCTGTCGAAGTCGCCTACTCGCTCCACGCCCAGTTCGTCTACGGCGGCTTCGAAGACATCGGTGATTTCGAGCAAGCATGGCGCAGCCAGGAGAAGCGTCGTTCGGGCCGCGCGGTTCCTCCGCTGTGTCCCGACCACAAGCTGTTGCTGTACGGCGACGTGGCAGCGCTGGGCACGCAGTGCGAGCGTCTCTTCAGGATTGTCGATCCGGCACAGGTACACGTGGTTCTCTTCGATGACTTCGCGCGGGACACGCGAGCGAGCTACGCCGAGGTGCTCGAGTTTCTCGACCTTCCGGACGACGGCCGCGCGCGCTTCGAGATCGAGAACCCGAGCAAGATCGTCACGCGCCCGGGGACTGCGCGGCTCATCCACCGGCTGAACGTAATCAAGCGCCGGCTCGGCTGGCGAGGCTCACTGGGCGTCTGGCGCGCACTCTCGCCGTGGCTCGCGGAACCCGGTCCACGACCCGACATGCCTCCGATCTTGCGCGAGGAGTTGCGGGAGTATTTTGCGGGGGAAGTGGCGCGACTGGCGGAGCTGATCGAGCAGGATCTCTCCGCCTGGAGCCGTTGAGAGAAAAAACGCTGCCGTCGACCGTCTGCCGCCGGGTCAGCGATCCGCCACCTGCTGATCGGCGAGCAGCACAGCGCGAGCGGAGACCTCCACCGATTCGCGCGAGTCCCCCGCTTCGCCGACGCTCAGGCGCCGGCCGATCGCGTCGTACATGCAGTCGTACGGGCTCATCGCCGACGTCGACGAGGTGCGCAGCAGCCGCTGCTCGCTCTCGGCGCGATACGCCCGCTGGTCGTCGATGGTCACCGTGCGCGCCCCGGCGCGCAACTCGATGTGATCGCGCACACCCAGACGCGGCGACCCGTGCTCGGTGACGTTCAGGGTCAGCGAAGCGCCGTTCTCGAGATCCATGGACAGCATTGCGTCGCCATTGCTGCGCGTACCGGCATCGATGCGGGTCGGACTCGAAAACCCGTTCAGGAAGAGAAAGTAGTCGATCCAGTGGCAGCCGTTGCTCAGCATTCGCGTTCCCGAAGCCGGCCAGCGATACCAGTGCCTCGCGGGAAGCGGGACCTCGTAGGCCAGTGCATGGCAGTGAATCGCGTCGCCTTGCCGGACCTGCAGGTCGGCGTGGATGAAGTCGTTGAAACGAGAATAGCGACGCTGATAAGCGACGAACACGCGCCCGCTTCCGCTCGACATCGCCTGCAGCAGCAGCTCGAGCTGTTCGAGGGTCGTGGCCGGCGGCTTCTCGACGATCGCCGACGCGCCTCGCTCGAGCGCAGCCACGGCGACCGGCGTGTGCGTGTGGTGATAGCCGCAGACCAGGTAGACGTCGTAGCTCTCGCCCGCTCGTGGCAGCAACGAAGTACGAAGTCGCGGCGCGGCGACCCGTCCGGGCACCAACAAGGTCGGGTCGATTTCGTGGACGCATTGCAGATCGACGTGGCGGGAGATCCGAGGAACGACCACGTTGCGGGCGTAGTGACCGAAGCCGAACAGCACCGCCGTCGGCCTTGCACCGCGGTGACCGCCCGGGGCGTCTGAACGGGTCGGGGAGTCGACCGACGAACGCGCGCACGGCCGCGCGACCAGCACCCGCCGCAGGTCCTCTCCGACGATACGCGGCCCGAGCTTGTCGAAGAAGGGCTCGACGGGCGGCAGATCGCGGCCGGAAAGCTCGCTCCAGCCGGCTACGTCGACGCAAGGAAGGTCGTCCTCGTCAGCCAGCCCTCCTTCCATCACCATGCCAGCGTTCGGCGCCCTCCCCGGAGCGGTCGAGGAGAGCCGCACGAGGGACTCGTGCAAGCACACCCGGTCGACTGCGGCAGGGTGACAGGGAGCAAGGAACAGTACCGCATCCCCGGGAGAGAAGGCGCTCTCCGGGTCGGACTCGAGGACCTCTCCGGCGCCGAAGGCAACGAACTTCCGGTTCCGCCCTTGCTCGGCGAGCCGGGAACGCACCTTGCGCCAGGTCTGCTGCACACCGTGGGTTCGAACGTAGTCCCACACCGTACGGGGACTGCGCTGCGGGATGAAGTAGAGGTCTTCGATCTCGTGCAGCCGCAGCCAGACCCGAACGGCGATCTCCACCTGACCGGTATGACGATGGTATTCGGGGTATCCCGACTGCCACTGGTCCGTGAGAACCCACATCAGGAGACCTGGCCCAGCAGGGAGCGATAGAAGGCGCGATACCGTTCGAGCTCCTCGCCCAGGGTGCAATGGGCGAGGAAGTAATCACGGCACCGCTGCCGAAGGTCTCGCCGTCGGTCGGCATCGCGCAAGGCAGCCACCGCGCGCCGCAGCGCATCGGGGTCGCCGTAGTCGATGGCGAACCCCAGCCCCTCCGCCTCGACCGTCGCCGCGAGGCTCATGCCGCGGCTCACGAGCACCGGAGTTCCCGTCATCAGGGCCTCATAGAACTTGTTGGGTGCAGCGATCCGGTTCACGGGAACTGCGGGGTCGTACAACAACGCGACCGCATCGGCCTCGCGCATCAAGCCGAGCGCCTGACGCCTCGGCACCAGCCCGAGCCAGTGTGAGCCTGGTGTGCTTTCCAGCCGTGAACGCAGCTCCTCGCTACGACACGTGCCCGCACTCCACAACTCGGCGCCGTCGTCTTCTCGTGCACAGAGGTCGAGCAGAAGCGACGCACCGCGGCTGGGCGCCACATAGCCGAGGTAGGCGATGCGGATCGTGTGCGAAGCGGAGCGGGCGGTCAGGAACGGCGGGCGCTCGAGCTCCGACAGCTGGTCATGACACGTGTTGCGGATGACGCACACGGGCCGTCGAGCCGCCCACCTTCCCAGGTAGGCGACGCGCTCCTCGAGCGGAACGACGAACGCCTTGCTCAGAGCCATGGTGAGCCAGTCGACGGAATGGGCCGCTGGTCTCACGAATCGGGGGAACGGGTAGCTGAGCGAGAAGGGATCGCGCACGTCGTAAATACAGATAGCCCGGCTGCGGGCGCACGCCCAACCGCTCGGTAGCGCAGCGAACATATCGAAAGCCTGCACGAATTCCGGCCTGGAGCGCCGCAGCCGACGGGTCACCCACCTCATGAACGATGCGGTCGCGCGCGCACGTGCGGCGCCTCCCGCCGGCATCGGAGAATCAAAATACTCCGTCGTTGCGCGATCGGACGACGGCATCGGCGGCGGCTCGACGCCGTCCCGGTTCCAGCCGAGCACGGTAATCTGCTCGAAGATCCCTTCGGCCGCTTCCATGGCGCGGGGAATTGCTTCCGTCACGTTGTAGCGCTCGGTACGAACGTAGGTGATATTAGCCAACTGGGTTGGCTCCCGGTCGACAGTGGAGAAACAATAGACGGCTGAACATGAACGACAAGAAACAGATGACGCGCCTCGCAGGCGTGATCTTGTTGTCCTGCCTCGGTCTCACCGGCTGTTTCCGCGAAGGGCGACCCCCGAACGTCCTGATGGTCGTGGTCGACACGTTGCGCGCGGACCACGTGGGATCTTACGCGGATGTCGACCTCACGCCGAACCTCGACGCCTTCGCGCGCGACTCCATCGTATTCCTCGACGCTTCGAGCACGGCACCCAATACCATCAACTCGGCCCCTTCGATCCTCACTTCCACCTATCCCAGCGAGCATCAGTTCACGAATTACCGCGTGGCCATCTCGCCGCAACATCAGACGCTCGCCGAGATCCTCGCCGCGAACGGGTACCAGACCTTCGCCGTATCGGCGAACCCGCATGTGACGGCGCGCAACGGGCTGGCACAGGGCTTCGAGACCTTCCTGGATCATCCGACGTGGACTGATACGGGCGCGGGGGCGATCAACCAGCTGTTCTTCGACTGGCTCGACTCGACGCAGCCACAAACGCCGTTCTTCGCGCTCCTGTGGTGCGTAGACCCGCATACTCCGTACGAGCCGCCGGCCGACATCCTCGACGCGATTCTCGACGACGATCAGCGAGCACTGGTCTCGGAGCGCACCATACGGCCGGGATCGCACGACCTTTCCGCCGAAGAACGGGAGGTCTCCCGCCTCCTCTACGAGGGTGAGGTGCGATCCTTCGATCGCCAGTTCGGCCTGCTCATGGAGGAGCTGCGGCACCGGTCCCTGCTCGAGGACACGATCATCGTGTTCACCTCCGATCACGGTGAGTCTTTCTGGGAGCACACCGACATGAGCGGCAGGTCACTGGTCGGGCACGGCGTGTCGCTGTTCCGCACGGAGATCGCGGTGCCGCTGATGATCCGCTTTCCGGGCAGCCCTTCAGGGCGTGCGATCTCCGCGCCGGTCTCGACCGTCGACATCGTTCCCACAGTGCTCGCCGCACTCGACATCGAGGTGCGCAACGACTTCTTCCAGGGACATGACTTGATGCCGTTGTCGGGCGACGAATCCGACGGCGACCCGGATCGGCGGATCGTCAGTGAGCTGTACACCGATTTCAACGGCACGGTGAACTTCCGCATGGAGAGCGTGCGCAGCGGGGCGCAAAAGCTGGTCGTCACCCATAGTTACCGCGGCCGGGTGGTCGAGCCACCCCTTGTCCAGCTCTTCGACACCGACGACCGCGAGATCGGTGCCGGCGACAGCCCGCAGCTCACCACGGCGCGGGAAAACCTGCTCGCCTACCTGCGCGATTGGAGAGAGTCGCTGTTCCCGCTCCCCGCAGTAGCGGTGGGAGCGTTCGATCGCGAGGACGAGCTCATCGAGCGCCTGCGCGCGCTCGGTTACCTTCGCTGACCAAGACGCGGAAACGCACCTGCGCAGTGAACGACATATCACGGTCCGCTTCCAGCACCAGGCGGCAACGCGCAGCCGACCTCCCGTAGGCGGGATACACCGGTGAGCTCGTAACGTGCGCCCTCAGCGTATCGGGTTGCCATCGAATCCGTAGGAGGCAGCCTTCTCCGTCATCGTGCTCGAACATCGCAGTACTGCCTTCGACGCCGACCTCCCGCCAACGCGGAGAAAGGTGGAAAGACCAGCGCACGTGGTGCTCACCATCGCCGTCCAGCTCATCGGTGATGATCGCAGACGCGCGCTCCTGCGGTAACTCGACCCGACGCTCGTATCGCTCGATGCCCAGCGCGCCGTACCCGAAGTGCCGCCCAACGAAACGCGCCGCGTCGGCTTCGAACGCCACCTGCTCGACCGGGCACGGACCGGCATGCGGAATGCGGGCGAGGCTCACGCCGGCGGGCTCCCGGCCATCGACAACGACCGCGTTGTGCGCTTTGCCGCTCAGACACGCCACGCGCTCATCCACCGATCGCGTGTACGACGCGCATCCCGTGTCCACCAGCACGTCGTGGCCGGCGAGCGTCAGCTCCACGCTCAGCGCGTCGTTGTGGCCGTGACCGCCGCGGCCGCGCATGCCCACGTCGCCGCAATCGATCAGGCAGTAGCTGTCGTCGCGTCGCAGCACGAAGAAGCCGCCATCGACAAAGGCCCGGCAGCCGCCGTCCCTGTCGCGTGTGGTCGCGTCCGAGTCCGCCGATGCCGACGACGCCGGGGCGCGCGCGCCGGGGCTCACCGCCGTGGCGCCGCAGCCGGCGAGCACGGCGGCGGCGAACGGCAGCGGCCCCCCCGGTTCCCACAGATCCTCGCTTTGCAGCAGGACCGCGCCGAGGGCGAGCAATGAGCGATGGTGCTCGCCCAGCTCGCCACCGAGCGAGAGAACGCGGCCGTCGTCGGCGTCCCCCCACCGCGGCACGCTCCCCCCGGGCTTCAGATAGGCGCGCGTGAAGGCGAGCATGCGATGGAGCCGATCGCGGTAGCCCGCCGAGAACTCGATCCCGCAGCGCTCGCCGACCAGCAGCGCGTGCAGAAACATCTCGGCGACCAGTCCGTGGTACGGGATGGAGCCTTCGTGGCAAACGCCGTCGGGGTAGGTTTGCGCCTCGATCTCCACGTGCAGGCACTCTACGGCGCGCTCGGTCCACGACGAAGCCTCCCTGTCCCATGGAGCGAACACGCCGAGGTACAGCAAGCCGAGGAGGCAGGCCGTCATGTGGTTGCCGTTCACATCGCTGTACTCCATGTTGCGATGGAGAAACCGGCCGTGCTCGGCGAGCAGCGCTCTCCAGCGATTCCCGGCGAGCTCCCGCGGCTCGTCCCCGTCCATCAGCAGATCCTGGGCGATGATCATGCTGACCGCCCGCAGCCCGGCCTCCATGCCGACCGCCCAGTTGACGCCGTAGCCCACCGGATTCGCGTCGTCCCAGGCACTCAGAATCGAGCGCGCTGCGCCGACGAAGCGCTCCTCGCCGGTCAGCCGAAAGGCCAGGGCGAGGCGGGGAAGACATTGCAGGCGACTCAGCTCCCACGGGATCTTGACGTCCGACGGCCGCGCGCGGTCGAGGAGCTCGCCGTAGCGGAAACGCGTGTGAAATCGCGGCGGCCAGCGCACCCCCGACTGCGGATCGGCATGCCAGTCGATCCCGGAGGCCCCGTCGATCTCGGTCGAGAGCACCCGGAAGCGCAGGTCGGCTTCGGCGGTGGCTGTGTGCACGATCTCCTCGACCCGGTCGGGCCAGTCGCGGCGTGCACGTTCGAGCGGCGCTTCGGCGCTGACCAGCAAACGGGGCGCAACGCCCGAGGCACCGTGGGAGGTCGCACGGTAAGGGTTCCGTCCGAGGGCAGCCATGAGCCCGCGTCCGCGCCTGGCCATGGCGGTCGCTCCCTTGCGCAGCAGGAAGCCAACGGGGCGGCGGCGCAGCTCACGAGCGAAGTAGCCGAGATCGCGCAGCGGGGAAGGCCGCGCGCCGGCGCGGTCGCTCAACCGTTACCTTCGGCGGTCGCGTCGACCAGCGGTCGATCGACGCCTACCAGGCAGACCGCCTCCGACAGGAGCAGAAACAGCAGCACCGTGGTGAAGCCGCGCAACAAGAGGACCTGGAGATCGGTCGCCAGGCCGAGGATGAACGCGGCGTCGGTCAGACAAACCACACGAATCAGGTTCTTGCGCCCGCGCAGGAGGGCCACGTAGGCGGCGTGGAAGATCATTCCGAGGGCAAAAGCGAACAACAACCCACCCCACTGCCAGTCGTACCAGAGCCCGCCCCACACATCGAGGCCGACGTTGCCGTTGGGATTGCCGTACAGGATCTCGTGAAGCTGATTGGGCAGCGTGTACTCGCTCGGCCCGGGCAAGGCAATGCGCAGCCCGTCGATGGCTCCGGCGCCGAGCTGAGGCTCCTGGCCGGCCAGGAAGCGCTCGAAAACGATGAGCCGCTCGCGGGCCGGACCCACGCATACCCTCTCGAGCACCTGATAGGGCGCCCACAGAAAGCTCTCGAACGGAGTGGCCTGCCCGCGCCTGCCCATCATCAACGTCAGCGTGCTGAGCAACGCGAGGACCATGCCGCCCATTGCCGCCATCTGCCGACGAGAGAGGCGCGCCGGCACCATGTAGGGGGCCAGGCCGATTAGCAGAAAGAAGGCGCCGAGCATGGCCAGGGCGAAGCGGCTACCCGTTCCCACCGCACCGGCGACCGCCGCGAGGAGAATCAGCAGGTACGGATAGCGCGGCAGTTGGCGCGGCCGAAGTCGATACTGGACGAAGAAAAGCGCCGCGACCAGCGGCAGCAGCACGTCCTTGAACTGGATCACGAAGCCGAGCCCCAGGTAGGGACCGACCCGAGTTGAAGCACGTAGCTCGGCGTATGCACTCACCATTGCAGCCGGGCCTGCTGCGAGCAGGGCCCCCAGAGCCCCGAAGGGCACGAATGTACCGAGACTGACGAAATAGGTGAGCGACACCGCCACGGCGGCGGCGACGACGACCATGACATAGGTCCGCTTGACGCCGTGCAGGTCATCCAGCCACGGGCGGGCGATGAACGCATCGAGCTCCCGCCGATGATCGAAGCGGGCAATCCCGTTGGCCGCGATCGTGCCGAGCACGAAACACAGGATGCCGGTTCCCATGAACAGCGCGTAGCGCACGCCCTCGGTGGAGGCCGTGGCCATCGAGGTCGTCAAGGTCGCGTGGTAGGTACACGCTGCCATGACCAGGAAGAGCGTCTCGGCGCCGACGATCAGGCGGCCTCCGCCGGTGACGAAAAAATGTGCCACGAGTGCTCCGACGACGGCGACGCTGACGATGACCGCGGGCCAGATCGTGGCGGTAGGCAGCATCCGTCGCTACCGGGAATCCTTGAGCACGGCGACCAGCAAACCGAGTATCGCGCCGAGAAACAACCCCACGAGCACGGGGATAAGCAGGCCCGGTCGCTGCCCGGGTGACGACGACACCGGAGAGGCGAGGGCAACGTCGGCCGCGTTCCGCTGTTCCGCGGCCAGCTGCGCTTCTTCGTACGGCCCGGCGAGCTGCTGCAATCGTTCCGTGGTCTGCTCGATGTCGCGTGCGAGCCCATCGAGCGCGCGATCACGCTCGCGCATTATCGCCTCGATGGCCTCCTGGTGGGCTCGCGACTCACTGCGAATCCTCACGTCCCGCTGGGTGCGCATCGCCCGCGCCGCCGCGTTGCGCATCGTCAACATCGAGGTGAGCCCTGCGCTCCTCTCCCGCTGCAGGCCCTCGATCCGCTGGGCCGCGCGTCGAACCATCGTGCGCCACCGGTCGTCGAGATCGATGGCTTCGAGGGCGATCTCCACGTCGGCGACCTGCAATGAGAGCTCCGAGTAGGCGGGGTTGAGCTCCTGGCTCATCAACCGCTGGTCGACGATCCCGCGGGGAAAGTCTCCCCCCAACGCGCTCGACACCTGCGCCTCCCACAGTGCCTCATCGGTGATCGCTCGCGCGAGCGAGACGAACTGCTGCGTTTGCGCAAGCTGGATGCGTAACGCGACCAGCCGGCGCCAGGTCACTGCCAGGTTCGGCGCCACGCCGGCGCCGTCGTCCGGCGAACCGGCCTCCGGCAGCCCGAGCTCGTCGGCGGCGGCGCGCAAGAGATCCCGCGTTTGCACCTGGTAGGCGGCGACCAGGCTTTCGGTCTCGGCGGTAAACTCCGCGAGGTCACGGTCGGCTTCGGATTCGAGGCGCGAACGGAGCTCGTCCCATTCGTTCTGCGCGCCGATCAATTGCTCCTGAAAATCCGCGTCCACCCGATCCCGGTCCACCTCCCGCTCAGCCACCTCCGCTCGTTTCTGCCCGTACTGCGCCTCGACGAGGTCGATCGTCGCATCGAGCTGGTCGGCCATCATGGTGCCGCTGGCGGCAAAGAACGACTCGAGCCAGGCATCCGCCATTGCCTGCGCCTGCTCTGCACTCGCCGCGCGCGCGCGCGCATCGATCAGCGGAGCAAGAACCTGTGGTTGCCCGCGGGCGCTGGTGAAGATGGTCGAGCTCAGGTTCCTGCGCAGGGTCTGGACGTCTGCTACCTGCGTGTAACCCTGTGACGCCAACTTGCGAGACGTCGCTGCGAGGACCGCGTCTGACTCCAGCAACGTTCGATAACCTTCGACTCCGATCGACTCGGGTCGCAGCGAAGACGAGAAATCGGGGGGGAGAACGAGAATCGTCGCCGCCGCCTCGTACGCGGGGGAAACGAAGATGAGGGTCAGCGCCGTCAGCAGAACCGGAACAGCGACCAGGCACACCAATATCGCTCGCCACCGGCGACGCACCAGGCCGATCCAGTCGCCGGTGGCGGGAACGGTGTTGTCGCGGACGACGGTCGTGGCGTGAGGCTCGTCACTCATTTACAGGCGCTCGGCTCTCGCTTCGGTGACACGGATCTGAAGTCTACTCGATGGCCCGGCCGGGAGGAAAAATCGATGGCAATATCGATCGCAATGCCTCTGCGCTGACGATACGGTAACGGCACCGCCGGACGGCGCAACACCCCGAGCCGGACGACCTCATCGGCGTCGGCCCACCAGGGCCGCGCGTCGGGGACACGAGCGATGCGGATCCTCTTTCTCTCGGACAACTTTCCTCCGGAGAGCAACGCTCCTGCACGCCGCGTGCACGAGCACGCCTCCGCCTGGGTCGACCGCGGTCACCAAGTGACCGTCATCACCTGCGCACCCAATTTCCCCCACGGCGAGGTCTTCCCCGGCTATCGCAATCGTTGGTACACGCGAGAGACCATCGACGGCATCGAGGTGGTGCGCGTGAGGACCTACATCAGCGCGAACGAGGGATTCTGGAAGCGCTCGCTCGACTACATCTCCTTCATGTTCGCCGGCCTGCTGGGGGGCCTCGTGCAGGCAAGACCCGACGTCATCGTCGGCACTACGCCGCAGTTCTTCACGGCGGTCGGAACCTGGCTCCTGGCAACCGCGAGGCGACGCCCGTTCGTGCTCGAGGTCCGTGACCTGTGGCCGGCGTCGATCATCGCGGTCGGGGCATTGCGACCCGGCAGGACGGCGCGCATTCTCGAGCGACTCGAGCTGTTCTTGTACCGGCGGGCAACGTCGATCGTCGCCGCAACCGAGTCCTTCAAGCGAGACATGGTGGGCCGCGGTATCCCCGCGGACAAAATCTGCGTGGTCCGGGCAGGCGCTGACCGAGGGCAGTTCTATCCGCGGGCGAAGGACCAGGAGCTCCTACGGCGACTCGGCCTGGCGGGAAAGTTCGTCGTCGGTTACGTCGGCACACACGGCCTGGCGCACGGGCTGGAGAGCGTCGTCGAGGCGGCCGAGCGACTGCGGGAGAACCCGTCGATCGCCTTTCTGCTCGCCGGTGGCGGCGCGCGGTTGGAGATGCTGCGCGCGCGAGTCGCGGACAAGGCCCTCGGCAATGTCCTGCTGCTCGGTCCGCAACCGAAGGAGATGGCTGCGCGCATCCTGAGCGTCTGCGACCTCGCCTTGGTACCGCTCCGAGACGACCCCCTGTTCCGCACCGTGCTTCCCACCAAGATGATCGAAGCGATTGCCATGGGGCTGCCGATACTCATCGCGGTACCGGAGGGAGAGGCCACCGAGATCGTGCGCGAGTACGCCGTTGGGATGATCGTGCCGCCTTGTGACGCGGAGCAACTGGCGGCAGCGATCGCCGGCTTACAGGCGGATCCGTCGCGGCTGGCGACGTATGCCGGGGCGAGCGTTTCTGCCGCGCGCCACTTTACACGCGACGTCCAGGCGGCGAGAATGCTGTCGGTTCTCATCGACGCTGCAGGCAGGTGAGAAGGCCGCTCGCACGGGCGATCAGGTCGGGATTTCGCGGCACCACGACGTTTCGACAGCGAGGCCAGCGGCAGCTTGAGCGTATTCGCTACGTGCCTGTTATCGGGAGCGATCACCGCTCTGCTCATCGTGACGCTGACTCCGTTGGCGCACCGCATCGGCCTGGTCGACGAACCGTCTGCCGACAAGATCCACAGCGGCCGGATCGCGCTGGTCGGCGGCATCGCGATCTTCTGCGGCTTCTCGATCGGAACCCTGACGCTGAACACCTCGCTGTACGACTACCGGGCGTTCTGGGCCGCATCGTTCCTTCTGGTGGTGATCGGCATCCTCGATGATTTTCGAGAGCTGACACCGAGAGCACGACTCATCGCCCAGATAGGTGCCGCGATGCTGATGATCGCCTGGGGTGGTGTGCTGGTCGTCACGCTGGGTCCGATCCTCTCCCCGAACAACCTCACACTCGGCTACCTGGCGATCCCCTTCACGGTCATCGGCGTCGTCGGCGCGATCAACGCCATGAACCTCATCGACGGCGTCGACGGCCTGTGCGGCGGGTTGGCGATCATCTGCCTGGCCCCCATCGCAATGCTGTCGTGGCAAGGGGGCGTTTATCGGGAAGCCGCCCTGGCGATGGCGCTGATCAGCGCCATTGCCGTCTTCCTGGGATTCAACGTCCGCGACGCCACTTCCATGAAGGCGTTCATGGGAGACGCAGGGAGTATGTTCGTCGGCTTCGCTATTGCCTGGCTCCTGGTCAGCGCCTCGCAGGGTGACCGTCGGGTGATGACCCCGGTCACCCCCCTGTGGTTGTTCGCGATACCGCTCATCGACACATTGGGCGTCATGGTCCGACGTTTCCTTCGCCGACAATCACCCTTCCGCGGTGATCACACGCACCTGCACCACATGCTGCTCGACGCCGGTTTCAGTCCGCGCCAGGTCATGGCCATCTTGCTGGCCTCTGCGGGCCTGCTTGCCCTGGTCGGCGTCGGCGCAATGCGATACGGCGTTGATGACCGGGTCATGTTCGCCGGCTTCGTCGTCGTCTTCGGCACCGTCCTGGCCGCCACACTCCTGCGATCGAGGGAAGCCGTTATTCCGGGC
>JASFRZ010000071.1:0-14593 GCA_050114655.1 Acidobacteriota bacterium | reverse complement strand
GGATCTGTCGCTCAACAGATGCCCCGGACTACGAGACGGTCACAAGCGCGCCAGCCACATCCCCAGGCCGCTCCCCTTTACGTCCATCGTCGGGGCGGGGCTGGCGCCCTTCTGACCGTCTCAAGGTGTTAGACGCACCAGCTATTAAAAAAGTTTGCCGAATCTTCGTCGTCGGTATCGGGTAAGCTCGAAAGATGCGTAAGCCAGGTCACGCAATGCCCGAATGCGGCGCCAAAAGCGGCTGTTGCGGCGTGTTTACGGCTATTCACGCGGCTTCCCCATGCCGCGCCTGACCGCCCTCGCCCTCGACCGGGCCAACGAATGGGTGGTGCGCTGGCGGCTTGGCGGCCGCCTGCCGACGCATCCCGGCGATTCGGTGGTCGACTACCTGCGTGAGCTCGATCATCAGGTACACCCGCAGCCGGCATCGCTGAGGCCGCTGGCGCCCCGCGAGGCCGGGCCGTTCATGTTCGAGGCCGATTCTCCCTGGCCGCAAGCGGTGGGCCGCAACGCCCGCTGGCGCGCCGAGCGCCGGGTACCCGAGGTCTCGGGCGGCGGGCAGGCACCGGCGCTGATTCTGCTGCACGGCTGGCTCGTCGAACGCCCGCAGCTGGTGATCTATCGACATTGGGCACGACGCGCCGCGGCGCGCGGCCTCGACGTGTGGATGCCGCGCCTTCCGTACCACCTGGAGCGGGCTGATCCGGGCGAGATATCCGGCGAGCGCTGCCTGTCGCCGGATCTGCGCACCAGCCTCGATGCAGTGCGCCAGGCGGTAGCCGAAACCCGACTGCTGGCCCGCTGGCTCCGTGCCTCGGGTGCGCCGGCGGTGGGGATTTGGGGTATGAGCCTGGGTGGATGGGTGGCGGCGCTGGCCACTTCGCTCGACGCTGACTGGGAAGGAGTGGCGATGTGGGCGCCGGTGGCGGCGCCGGCCGAGGTGCTCTTCGAGAGCGGGCTCGTGGAGCTGATGCGCGACGCTGTCGTCGCGGGCGGCGGTCTCGCCGAGGACTTCGACGCCCCGGAGATGGCGGCGATAACGCCGGCACTGCGCCGTGGTCTGGTTCCGCGCTCGCGCGTCCTGATGGTTGCCGGTGCCTATGACCAGGTGGTCTCGCCGCGCTCCGTTGCCCGGCTGGCTCGCGCCTGGAACGTCGACGTCCGCTGGGTGCCGCACGGTCACATCAGCCTGATGGCCTCGCGCGCTCCGGTCGAGCTGACCGCCGGATTCCTCGCCAGCGTTCTCCGGTAGGCGGGGACGAAAGCCGTCGCCGCGGGGTGAAAATCGCTCCCTGCAGGGGTAAACCGATCTTGTCGCCACACATCTAAGCGGTGACCGGGCGGAGTGGCCGGCCGGAAGCCGTGACCGCAACCGCCTAGAGCGCAACGCATGACCGACAGCGAAGCCATACAGCAAGTTCGCTCCGGAGAGATGGACGGTCTCCGTGTGCTCTACGACCGCCATCGCGGCCGTATCTATCAGCTCGGCTGTCGCTACCTGGGAGATGCGGCGGAAGCAGAGGACCTGGTGCAGCACGTGTTCATCAAGGCGTACGAGAACGCGACCAAGTTTCGCGAAGAGGCACAGGTTTCGACGTGGCTCTATCGCATCGCGGTCAACGCCGCTCTGGAGCGCCGTCGCAAACGGCGCACGGTGGGCATCGATGATCTGCACCCGCTCGGTAGCGACGCTCTGGGTAGGTCAGCGCACCTCGAAGCCGAGGTGCGCTCGGGCTGGAGTCATCGTCCGGCGATGGCCGGTGCCGACTTCGACGCCGACCCCGAGGGCGTGGCCCAACGCCGCTCCATACAGGAGCGTCTCGCCGAAGCACTCGAGGAGCTGTCACCGACGCAGCGACTGGCATTCGTGCTGCGCCACTGGGAAGGGATGAGCATTCGCGAGATCGCGGAGGTCCTCGGTGCCGCCGAGGGCACGGTCAAGAGTCATCTGTTTCGCGCCGTGCGCACACTGCGCGTCCAGCTCGCTGATCTGACGCCATGAACGAGAACGAAGCGATGAACGAGAACGAAGAGCTGTTCGAGGACGACGAGCTCATGGAAAAAGTGTCGAAGCCTCCCGAGTTTCCTCCGGCGACGCGCGAGCAGATCGAGCAGAGCTGGAAGGCGATCGCCTCTCACATCGAGGCGCATGCGCCGGCGCGCGGGTCTCTTGCCGGAGCGCACCGCGGCGGCCTGCGCGCTTGGTGGATGAGCATGTTTCCCGCCGCACCGGCGTGGTCGTTTCGCATGGCCGAGATGGCCGCGCTCTTGGTCATCGGCTTCGGCGCCGCGTGGATCGCTGCAAGCGCCGGCTGGCTGCCGGGCACGACGACTCCGGAGGTGGCCACCGTGGTCACGCCGAAGGGCGGCATCTCCCCGGACCGTGCCTGGATGGCGGCCAATGACTACGGCAGCAGGCTGGAAGCGCTGCTCCTCGGTGTTGCCAAGGGTGATGCCGACGAGGAGATCGCGCCGGCGGCCCGCGAGGTCAGCCGCAAGCTGCTCGAGGACAACCGTATTTACGAGCGCATCGCGCGCAGCAACAACGACGAGGTGCTCGCCCAGCTGCTGTCACGCGTGGAGACCATCTTGCTGGTGCTGGCAACGGCGCCCGAGGGGCAGGAGCAGGACGTCATCAACACGCTGCGCGAGTACATCGACGGGTCCGACATGCTCGGAGAGTTGCGCGCGGTGCAATCGACCGTACCCCAGGTTCCGCGGCTGCGTGCCGCATCAGGCTCATGAAGCAGAATCCCCGAGGAGGAGTCGTCATGGTTCGAGTCCGCAGTTTGATGGAGAACGTCGGAGCGGCGCGCATGCTTTCGGCGGTCGTCGCCCTGGTGCTGGCGATGGGCGGCCCGTTGGCCGCCGACGCGCAAAGCCCGGCGGCCGATCGGGCGCCCGCTGCGACCGGGGCATTGTTCTCTCAGCCCGTCGAGCAAGGCCAACCGGGCTCCGCGGAGCTCAGTGCCGGTCGGGTCGCGGTGATGAACAGCCAGTGGCAACAGGCGCTCGACCATTTCCGCACGGTGATGAGCGATTACCCCGACGGGGAGCTCGCCGACGATGCCAGCTACTGGGCGGCGAAGAGCCTGTATGAGCTCGGTCGCTACGAGGACGCGGTGGCGCAGGTCAACGAGATGATCACCCGCTACCCGCAGTCGACGCTGCTGTCCGACGCGCGCATCGTCCGGGTGCAGGCGTCGGAAGCTCTGGTGCGACGCGGCAATGCCGACTACGAGCGCTACTTGCGGCAGGAGGCCGCGCCGTCGTCGCCCACCGCGCCGCGGGCACCCAGGGCGCCGCAAGCTCAAGGGACGCCCCCGGCGCCCACCGCACCGAACGACGAGCTACGCCTGATGGCGCTCGACGCGCTCATCGGAATGGACCCCGAGGCGGCATGGCCGGTGCTGCAGCGATTGGTCGACGAGAGCGACGATCCGGAGATGCGCAGCCGCGCCGTGTGGTTGCTGAGTCAGATGGGTACCGACCAGGCCTTCGACCTGCTGTTGCAGATTGCGCGTACCGAAGACAACCCCGAGGTGCGCGGCAACGCGCTGTTCTGGATCGGGCAGAGCGAGGCGCATGCCGACCAGGCCCTCGACCTGCTGATCGAGGTCGTCAACAGCGGCGGCAATCCGGAGTACGTCGGGCAGGCGCTGTTCGGGCTCGGGCAGTCGGACTCGCCGCGCGCGCGCGAAGCGCTCGAGACGCTCGCGCGCGATACGACGAAGCCCGCCGAGCTGAGAGGGCAGGCACTCTTCTGGCTCGGCCAGCGGGAGCAGGGCGAGTCCATCGACCTGCTGCGTGACATCCTGCTGAACGACCCTGACGAGGAGCTACGCGGCCAGGCGCTGTTCGCCATCTCGCAGATCGACACCCCGGAGGCTACCGAGGTCCTGCAGCAGCTGGCTCGCTCCGACGCGCCCATCGAGACGCGCAGCAACGCGATCTTCTGGCTCGGCCAGCGCGCCGGGGAAGGTGCGATCGACGTCATGCTGCAGCTGTGGGACGAGGTCGACAATATCGAGGTGAAGAACCAGATCCTGTTCGCTCTGTCGCAGACCGACACGGACCGCGCAATCGACCACCTGGCGAGCGTCGCCAAGGACACGACTGCCGATCCCGAGCTGCGGCAACAAGCGGTGTTCTGGCTGGGGCAGTCGGAGAACCCGAAGGCGAAGGCCGCGCTGCTCGAGATCATCGGCGGCGGACACGATCGATGAGCGGGCAACGATCATCGTTGCTGTGCGCAATCGTTCTCGCGCTCACCTTGTCATCGACACTCGCGGTGACAGCGCAGACAAGTGCGTTGCCGGATGAGTGGATCGACATCAGCGCGACGTCGCCGACGTTCGACGATTTCGTGCGTGCAGCGCAACGTGCGGCGTCGAACGACGAGCTCTGGGTCGGCTACACCTTCGCGCTGCGCGAAGGGGTGCACGTCGGATGCGATGACTGGCGCGGTCGCAGCGTCAGCTTCGGCAGAGACTCGATCAGCTTCCTTCTCGACCGCGAGGACGTCGATCGGTCGTCAACGTGCACGCAGGATTTCGGATTCTTCCTGCGCTTCGACGGTGATGCCGACCGCGTCGTCGAGGCACGGTTGATGACGTTGCGCCGTGCCGTGCGCCGGCTCGACGGCGACGTTGTGTGGGCCGGCGAGATGCCTGTACAGGCGAGCATCTCATGGCTCGGGCCGGCGGTGCTGGAACGCGACAGCGGGTTGCGCGCGGCCGGGGCAGACGCTGTCGAGACGCGCACGCGGCTGCTCACGGCAGCCGCCGTCCACGATAGCCCCGGCGGCGTGGCCATCGCTCTCGCGGCGCTGGATTCTGATTATCCATCGGAGTTGCGCAAGTCCGGAATTTTCTGGACGGCGCAGTTTGGTGGCGACGACGGCCTGCAACGGCTGATCGAGATGGCGCACCAGGACGGCGATGCCGAGGTGCGCAAGCAGTCGATCTTCTGGCTCGCTCAGGTCGCCGGGGAGCGCGCCACGGCGCACCTCGCCGACATCGCAGAGGATGATCCGGAGACAGAAGTTCGCCAGGCTGCAGTGTTCGCCTTGAGCCAAAGCGAAGACGATGCGGCGCTCGATGCGCTCATCGAGATCGTTCGCACGCACGACAATCGCGAGGTGGTGAAGTCGGCGCTGTTCTGGCTCGGACAGAGCGGCGACGAGCGCGCCGTCGCACTCATCGAGGAACTACTTTTCGGTCACCTTGATTGAGTGGTCCGTGTGGCGAGCAACGACGAGTTGTTGCACGCGAACTTCGCGACGAGAAAGTGCACTTACTTCTTTACAACGAGAAAACGCATCTACATAATTCTCCCGATCCCGTCCTATCAACCAACGCAACAATTCCTTCCACAGAGGGGGTGACAGGGTGGCAAAACGGGGTGGAAAGAAGAAGGCGACCAAGAAGAAGGCCGCCAAGAAGAAGGTGACCAAGAAGAAGGCCGCCAAGAAGAAGGCGACCAAGAAGAAGGCGACCAAGAAGAAGGCCGCCAAGAAGAAGACGACGAAGAAGAAGGCCGCCAAGAAGAAGGCCGCCAAGAAGAAGGCCGCCAAGAAGAAGGCCAAGAAGAAGGCGACCAAGAAGAAGGCCGCCAAGAAGAAGGCGACCAAGAAGAAGGCCGCCAAGAAGAAGACGACGAAGAAGAAGGCTGCCAAGAAGAAGACCGCCCGCCGCAAGAAGAAGTGACGCCGCGGGCTCGGCAGAGCCTGATTGAAACCCGGGAAAGGAGCGGTGATGCCTTCGCCGCTCCTTTCCTTTTTTTCGAGACAACCGTGGCGACGGGGCTCGAACAGCCGCTGCCGTCGCGCCGTGGATCGCCAGCGTGCCCGAGCTTCCTGAAGTCGAAACGATTCGTCGTGGCCTGCAGCGTCTCGAGGGTGCGATCCTCAGCGATGTCGAGGTGCGCGAGCGGCGCTTTCGCATGCCCATCGACGATGCCGCCTTGCATCGGTTGCTCGGACGCCGCCTCCGCCGGCTGGATCGTCGCGCGAAGTACCTGACCCTCGACTTCGAGGGCGGGGGAGGATTGATCGTGCACCTGGGCATGAGCGGACGGCTGTTCATGGTTCCGGTCGACACGCCGCTCGCTGCGCATGATCACGTGTCGTGGTGGTTCGAGCGCGACGGTGAGACTGTCGAGTTGCGGCTGCGCGACCCGCGGCGCTTCGGACTGGTGGCCTCCGTAGAAGCCGGCGAGGCAGGCGACCATCCACTGTTCGACGGCCTCGGTCCGGAACCGCTTGGCGACGATTTTTCCTCTGCCTACGTGATCGGCGCGACACGCGGCTCGCGCCGCGCGGTGAAGAACACCTTGATGGATGCGCACTTCGTCGTCGGCGTCGGCAACATCTACGCCAGCGAGGCACTGTGGACGGCGGGCATCAACCCGCGCATCCGGTCGGGACGGATCGCGGCGGCGCGATGGGGAAGGCTACGGGACGCCGTGGTCGAGGTGCTTCAGCGGGCGGTGGATGCCGGCGGGACGACGTTGAACGATTTTCGCAGCGCGACCGGCGATCCCGGCTACTTCCAGATCCAGCTCGCCGTCTATGCGCGCGAAGGACAGCAGTGTCACCGCTGCGGCGGCGTCATACGCCGCATCGTGCAGACCGGACGCTCGACGTTCTACTGTCCGTCCTGCCAGCGCTAGCGGCGATTCACAGCCGTCCGTTGACTGCTCTTTCGATCTCCCCGTTGTCGGGAAATCGGCCGGTGGAGAGCTTCGAGTAAATCAGCTGGTCGTCGACCTTGATCTCGAAGCGCCCGCCTTCCGAAGGGAGCAGGGCGAGCTCGCTGATTCTCTGCTTGAACTTGCGCACGAGGTGGTCCGCCAAACTGACGGCCTGGGGCTCGTAGTTTCAAGCAGCGCAATACTGGATGCTGATTCGCATTGTCCTCCTCGACTCTGGCAAACTGCGGACCGGGGGAGGCCGCAACGGCTCGACCCCGGAAACTCGGACCCGTGAGAGTATACCGATGCCCCTGAATAAACGCCGGTTTGCCGCGCTCGTTGGCAGCGGGTCGCGGTGTCGCGCCGTGCGCCCTTACCTGGCGCTGATAACCATCGCGATGGCAGCCGCGTGCGCTGGTTACTCGGGCCCGCCCGCGATCGAGGTGGCGCGCGAAGGCATTGCGCCCGAATATCACATCACCTACTCGGGAGAGGACGGTAAGACCGTTCTCGAGCTCCTGCAGGAGCACGCCGCCGCGGTCGTCACCGAGGGCTCCGGAGACGACCTGCTGGTGACCGCGATCAACGGGATCGAGGGCGGCTTCGAAGGACGCTACTGGTTGTACTACGTCAACGAGCGCGCCGGTCTGATCGCGGCGAGCCGCATGACCACCGTCGAGGGCGACTCGATCGAGTGGTTCTTCATTCGCTGACCGCTTGCGCGACCGACTGTCGTCGGCGGACTTTCTGCTGGCGCTCGCCTGCGTCATCTGGGGCACTAACTTCGTCGTCGTCAAGTCCGCGCTCGCCGAGATTCACCCTCTCGCCTTCAACGGTCTGCGCTTCGCCCTCGCCTCCGCCATTTTGCTGTGGTTGCAGTGGCGCACGGAAGGCTTCGACGTGCTGCGCCCCGTGTTGCCGCAGATCATCGCTATCGGCCTGATCGGCAACGTCTGCTACCAGATGCTTTTCATCTTCGGGCTCGATCACACGCAGGCCGCGCAAGCCGGTCTGTTCGCCACGACGACGCCGCTCTGGGTCCTTCTGCTGGCGCGCGTCACCGGGCACGATCAGCTCAACGGCAGGGTAGTGGCAGGACTACTGACCGGAACCGGCGGCGTGGTGGTCTTGTTGTGGGAGAGCTTCCACGGTGCCGGCGGCGGGGACGACTACTGGCAAGGGAACGTGATGTTGCTGTGCGCGTCCGCGAGTTGGGCCATATACACGGTGTATTCGCAGCCGCTCCTCAGGCGGCTGCGGCCGCTCGCGATGACCTCCGCCACCATGGCGGCGGGTGCGGTGCCGCTATTACTGATGGCATTGCCCGAGATCGCCCGCATTCATCCGCGGGAGGTGAGTCTTGCGAGCTGGTCGGGCCTGATCTACTCGGCCTTGATGGCGCTGGTGTTCGGCTACATCGCCTGGTCGCGCGGCGTGATGGCGATCGGCTCTACGCGCACCGTGGTGTACGTGAACCTGATCCCGGTGGTCGCCACGGCGACTGCCTGGTTGTGGCTGGATGAACGGCTCTCGCCACGCCAGCTCGTCGGAGCGGGCGCGGTGATCGCAGGCATCCTCTTGAGCCGACGGCGCCGGTCACCTGCCGCTCAGTAGGTCGGCTCCATGTCGTGGGTCTCCTTCAGCCAGTTGCGCAGGAAGCGGCGGATGCAGTCGGGCTCCACGTTGAGCACCATGCACACCGCACTGAAGCCGGTCTGCTTGGCGAAGATCCAGTACTCCGGATCGCAGCCGTCAGCAACGATCGAGCGCACCATCTTCGCGGACAGCGGATTGGCCTCGGGGTCCTTACGGTAGGCCATGTAGGTCTTGAAGTCCTCGATGGCGCGCAGAAGGACTTCACCCCACAGCTCGGCCTCGGGGGAGCCGAGAGAGGGAACGAACTGGTGCTGGCCGCCATCGACGTCGGTCTGCCGGTTGAGGTGACCCGCGACCTGAACTGACTGCGCATGAGTGATCATCACTCACCTCCCATATGTGTAGAGTGACTTTACGTGACTATAAATACATATATTGACTTTTCATGTCAAGTGATGTGGTAAAAAAATTTTTACCACGTTTTAATATGTTTTTCTGATCTTTGATGTCTAGAAATGACCTCAAAGGTGTTTTCGAGAGGTCGGGAGAGGACTACCGCACACACGGCTATCGCGCTATTGTGGGGGCTTGGCGGCCAAAGCGCGGGCGAGGCTTGCCGCAATCACCCGTACCACACCCCGGCGTTGGCGCGCCTAGCAGCGTCCCGACCGCGAAGTTGGCACAAGGAGAGTCGAGATGGGTTGGTTCGATAACGAACAGCAAGATGGCAAGCCTGCGGCGCCCGCGTCGCAATCCGCTCCTTCGCGCCCCGTGTCGCAGAGCTCGACAACGGTAACGACCGAGTCGGGTTCGACCCTCGGGCGTCAGATCCAGATTGACGGCACCATCGTGTGCAATGAGGACCTGACCATTCTCGGGAAGGTCGACGGCACCATTCGTGCCAAGGGCACGCTGGTGATCGCCAAGGAAGCCGACGTGCACGCCAAGATCGACGGCCTGCGCGTCGTGGTCCACGGCAAGGTCAACGGCGACGTCGAGGGGGAGGAACGCGTCGTGCTGGGGCCGACGGCGCACCTCATGGGAAACATCCACACGCCGACCCTGGAGATCGTCGAGGGTGCGCGCTTCAAGGGAAGCGTCGAGATGGACCGGCCCAAGACGGCGGAGCCCGTCAAGAAGCCCGCACCTACGGTCGCGCCCAAGAAGGAAGCCGCCGGCGCCGGGGATACCGGCAAGCCGGCTCCCGGCCCGATGAAGGAGAGCAGCGGCGGAGCCGCGCCCGTGCAGAAACAGACAGCGTCCTGACCGGGACGCGGGCATGAAGTAACGGGATGGCGAGACAGGCGACCGGTAATGCGGCGGGGACGGTTCCCCAGCAGGCGGAGTACGTCTCCGCCCTGTTCGGCCAGTTCTGCAGCAAGGTCCGCGCAATGGACGATGACGTGCCGTTGCTCGACCTCGGTCCGAGTACCACCAGCAACGTCATGTACTGGGTGCGCAACGGGCATCCGGTCAGCGCGGTCGATGTCATGGCGCACGAACCCGGCGACCAGGAGACGCGGCTCGACTACCCGGACGCGTCTTTCGGGGGCGTGCTGGGGTGGACCGCGCTGTCTCACCTCGACGCCAACAGTGCCCGGCAGCTGGTGCGCGAGATCGGCAGGGTGCTGCGACCGAACGGCTGGCTCTTCGCCGTGTTCGACGGCGACGGGCGCAAGGCCCCGGTGGCGCAGCGGTACCGGATTATCGATGACCAGACGCTCGCCTTCGAGCCGCTTACAGGTCGCCCGGAGCCCCGCGCGGTGTTGACGCGCGAGGTCGAAACACTGTTTCAGCCGTTCAGAGAAGTACGCATCATGGTGATGCGGCACGGCTCGCGTGAGGCGCTGGGACGGCGTCCCTGATGACCGCGCCGGCACCGGCCGGGTTTCCGCTGCCGTTGCGGCGCTTCGTGGCGCGTTTCGACCGTCGCGAGTATTGGCTGGCGCACGAGGAGCTCGAGGACCTCTGGCAGCGTGACCGGCGCGATTTCTTCAAAGGAATGATCCAGATTGCGGCCGCCCACGTGCACATCGAGCGACGCAACTGGCGCGGCGCGAGGCGCCTGCTGCGTACCGGGCTGGAGCACATCGAAGGTGTATCGGCGCACTACCAGGGCTTCGACGTCGACGCCGTGCGCGCCCGCGCAACGGCGGCGCTGCAGCGTGTCGCCGAACTCGCAGAACAGGACGCCGGAGAATACGACGACAGGTTGTTCTTCGAGCTGGCACCGTTGTTCGAGGGCGACGTGTCCCCCGACCTGGTCGAGGACGAGCCGCTGCCCTACCGGGTGCGCCGGTACGAAGAGGGATACCGTCCCGTGGGGCGCAAGAAGCGCAACTGATTCCGTCGCAACGCGGGGTCGCCATGGGGAGGGCGCAACGCGGCGGCGCGGCGGAACCGGCTCAGATCAGCGGGTGCCGTTGTCCGTTGTTGTCCTCGTAGCGGTCGAAAACGGCGCCACGAATACGCGACGGCGACAGCTCGAGAAACAGGCAGATCTCCTCGAACCACGGGCTGTTGAAGAAATTCTCCGGAGCCTCGAGCTCGTAGATGCGGTGCAGTTTCTCACGCTCGCTCGGGGTCAGAGAGCGCTGATCGCGCTTCTGCGAGGTGTAGGCCATGTCTTTGATGGCCTTCTGGATGACGGCGACCCACAGGCTACGACACGCCTCGTTGTCGCGGTCTTTGCCGTCGAACAGCTTGAAAGGGGCGAATGCCCCGGGTGTAAAGCCAGACGGATTGTCGGCCATCCGAGCCTCCCTTCGGTTGGCGTGGCGGCCATTCTACCAGAGGGCCGAACCAAATCTATCCCCCCAGCCAACGATCGATGCCCACGGTTGGGTAAGATTGCCGTTTGCTGTTTCCGCGTGATCACGACGAGGAGTACCAGATGCCCTTGACCGGCCTCCGGGTGGTCGACCTGACCCGCATTCTCGCCGGGCCACTGGCCACCATGATGCTCGGCGACATGGGCGCCGACGTGATCAAGATCGAGCGCCCGGGCACCGGCGACGACGCGCGTGGCTGGGGCCCTCCGTTCGTCGACGGGGTCAGCACCTACTTTCTGTCGGTCAACCGCAACAAGCGGTCCCTCACGCTGGATCTCAAGAGTGCGGCGGGTCGGGCGTTGCTCTGGGAGTTGATCGACAACGCCGACGTGCTGGTGTCGAACTTCCGCGTCGGGTTGATGGACGAGTTGGGCTTTTCGTTCGAGAAGGTGGCGGCGCGCGCGCCGGCTTGTGTCTACGCGCTGATCAACGGATACGGCAGGTCCGGAGAGCGCTCCGGCAAGACGTCCTTCGACCTGGTGATTCAGGCGCAGTCTGGGCTGATGGACCTCACCGGTTTTCCTGACGGCCCGCCCACGAAGGTGGGTATTTCGGTCGCCGACGAGATCGCCGGGCTGTACCTGGTGCAGGGCATTCTGCTGGCGTTGCTGGAGCGTCAACGAACCGGGCGGGGTCAGCTCGTCGAGGTCGCTTTGCACGACGCGCTGCTGTCGATGTTCACCTTCCAGGCTCAGGGCTGGTTGAGCGCCGCCTCGCGCCCGCGTCGCATGGGCAATCTCCATCCCAGCATCGTCCCGTACGAGACCTTCGAAGCGGCTGACGGCGTCCTCGTGGTGGGTGTCGCGAACGAGCGCATCTGGGCGCGCTTTTGCGAGGTGGTCGAGCGGAGCGACCTGCGGATCGACGAGCGCTTCGTCAACAACGCGCAAAGGGTGGCGCACCGCGAGCAACTCGCCGAACAGCTGCTGCCGATATTCCGACGCCGCACGGTAGCCCACTGGGAGCGCCAGCTCGGCTCCGTCGGGGTTCCCTGCGGCCGGGTGCGCACGCTGCACCAGGTGCTCGACCAGGAGCGCGACGCCGATCGCGATATGGTGGTGACGGTCGACGGCATGGAGATGCTCGGCGTTCCGGTCAAGCTGTCCTCCTCGCCCGGTGCCGTTCGCAGCGGTCCGCCGGCGCTCGGGCAGCACACGGAGGCGATCCTCGGCGAGTTGGGTCATACTGAGGAGGAGATCACCGCATGGCGTGCCGCCTGCATCATCTGAGGGGCGAGAAGGGGGAAGGCGAGGTGACGAAAACGGCAACCCTGAGGTTGGCGGCAATCGTGCTCCTGGCGGCTATCGCCCCACGGCCCGCCGCGGCGCAGCAGCAAGCGTTCGTGCAGGGCGAGCTGATGGTGCGCCTGGAGATGGAGATCCCGGTGGCGCCGGAGGTGGTCTACGACGCCTGGACCATCGCCGACCAGCTCGTGCAGTGGTTCCCGAGCTACGCCGAGATGACCGTCACCGAAGGCGGCCAGTACCGCTTCGGCTGGGAGGGGTGGGACCAGGAATGGATCGGTACCTACCTCGAGATCGACAGGCCCGAGCGCATCGCGTTTACCTGGCAGCCCCCCGCCGAGGTGTTTCCCGAAGGCGCCTACGAGACCACGGTGACCCTCACCTTCGAGGAGGTCGAGGACGGAGTCACACGGCTGGTCCTCGAGCACGGCGGATTCAGGGGCGGCGCCGAAGCGGAGTCTCACCTGGAGGCCTGGCGTGGTTATCTGTACAACCTTCGGGCCTTCTTGTTGCAGCGCTGACGCTCTCTGCCTCTGACCGATGAACATCCTCAGGCGGTACCTTTTTCTATATACGCGGCATCGCGGCAGCTACCTGCTGGGCGGCGCCTTTCTCGTCGCCACCAACGCCGTGGCGCTGGCCATCCCGTTGATGCTGGGACGCGCCGTCGACGTCCTCGACGCCGGCACGACACGGCGCGTGGTGATCACCTATGCCGCCGCGATCATTGCCATGGCTGCTGTGCAGACGCTGGTGCGTATCGGTTCGCGCGTCTTCGTGCTGAGCATCTCGCGGCGCATCGACTACGAGCTCAAGGGCATGCTGCACGACCGGTTGCTGCGGTTGGCGCCCTCGTTCTTTTCGGCGACGAACACGGGCGATCTGATGTCGCGCATGACCAACGACGTCATGCTGGTGCGCGCGCTCGGCGGCCCCGGCGTGCTGTATTTCTTCAACGCCCTGTTCATGTACACGCTCGGGCTGGCATACATGCTGTCCTTGAGCTGGCGGCTGACGCTGGCGGTATTTCTGCCGCTGCCGCTCATCGCGCTACTCGTGCGGGTGCTGGTGCACCGGGTACGCGCCTATGTCACCGCAGCGCGGGTGGCGCTCAGCGAGCTCAACACGATGGTGCAGGAGAATCTCTCCGGCGTCATGGTGGTCAAGTCGTTCGGCCTCGAGCGGGCACAGGCGAGGCGCTTCGAGGAGCACTCGCGCACCTACATGGACTACGGCCTGCGCGAGGCATGGGCGCGTGCGCAGATGATCCCGGTAGTCGGCCTCGGCGGCGGCATCGCCACGGTCGCCGTGCTCGGCTTCGGTGGCCGCATGGTGGCGGCGGGCTCGCTGAGCATGGGCGACCTGGTGGCGTTCCTCGGCTACATCAGCGTGCTGGTGCAACCGACCGTCGCGCTCGGCTGGATTCTGAGCTTGTTGCAGCGCGGCGCCGCGGCGCTCGAGCGGCTCGACGACGTGCTCACCAGCCCGCTGACCATCACCACGCCCGAGCGCACTCTGCCGCTGCCCGACGGGCCGCTGTCCTTCACCGTCGAGAACCTCGACTTCCGCTACGACGACAGCCTGAGACACTACGGCGGCATCCTCAAGATCGCCGAGGAGAAACCGGGCAGCGGGCGACGGCACGCCCTGCGGGAGATTCGCTTCGAGGTGCCGGTGGGTAGCTACGTGGCGATCGTAGGACGCGTCGGCTCGGGTAAGAGCACGTTACTGAAGAGCGTGCAGCGCCTCATCGAGGTCCCGCCCGGCTCGGTGTACGTCGGCGGCGTCGACGTTACGGAGGTCGATGTCGACGAGTTGCGTCGGCGGGTGGGCTACGTGCCGCAGGGCGATTTTCTGTTCTCCACCACCCTGTTCGACAACATCGCCTACGGTCGCCCCGAGGCCGGCCGTGAGGAGGTTACCGAGGCCGCCGCGACTGCCGGGTTGCTCGCCGACCTGGAGGTCCTTCCCGACGGCCTCGACACCAAGGTCGGCGAGCGCGGCGGGACGCTGTCCGGCGGGCAGCGACAGCGCGTCGCGCTGGCGCGGGCGATTCTCATCGATCCCTCGATTCTGGTGCTCGACAACGCACTGTCCAACGTCGACGCGGAGACCGAGCGTGCCATTCTGGACCGGTTGCGCTCGCGCCTTGCGGTCGCCCAACGCCGCACCCTGATTGTCGCCAGCAACCGCATTGGTGCCATCCAGGACGCCGACCGCATCTACGTG
>JASFRZ010000070.1:0-14645 GCA_050114655.1 Acidobacteriota bacterium | reverse complement strand
CGAAAGCGAGAACGCGGCGTCTGCGGCGTTGCGGCCCCTCGGTCTGCTTCCGACGTACGTGAGGACGCCTCCGGCAGCCCTGCGGGGCCGCGCCTTGCATCCACCACGTTCTCGCTTCCGCTGCTACATTGGCGCAGGACTCATCCGGCGCTTGGCGAATGTCGCTTCGCTCGTTTGCTATTCCGCTCGCATGGCTACGGTCGGGTCGACGCGGGTTGCTCGCCGCGCGGGGAGATAGCAGGCGAGCAATGCCACTGCCATCAGGAAGGCGGCGACGAAGGCGAAGGTTGCCGGATCCGTGGCGGTGACGCCGAACAGGAAGTTGTCGAGGAGACGGCCGAGGGCCAGGGCCGCCAGCGAGCCGGTGCCGACGCCGGCGACGGTGAGGGCAAGGCCCCGGCGCAGCACCATGCCCATGAGGTCGGCGCGGTCGGCGCCCAGCGCGGTGCGGATGCCGAGCTCGCGCGTTCGCCGGGCAACCGAGTAGGCCATCACGCTGTAGATGCCGATGCTGGCGAGCAGCAGGGCAACGCCGGCGAAGGAGGTCAGCAGCAAGGCGCGGAAGCGCGGCGCGTCGGTGCTGGTGCGCACGTGGTCGGGCAGCGTGGCAACCGAATAGAGCGGAATATTCCGATCCAGTCGGGCAAGCTCGCGGCGCAGCGTAGCGACTGCCGCGGCGGGGTCGCCGCTGGTCTGCACGACGATGCTCATTCCCGGCTCCGGGGTCTGCCGATAGCTCAGGTAATACACCGGCGGGGCCTCATCGGCGAGGCCGGATGTTCGCACGTTGCCGACGATGCCGACGATCTCCCGCACGCGCGCGGCGTCGCGCGAGTGACGATAGCCGATGCTCATCCGCTGGCCGATGGGGTCCTCCCCGGGGAAGTACAGGTCGGCAAGACGCTGGTTGATCACGACCACCGGCGGGAGGTCGAGGCGGTCGGAATCAGCCAATGCGCGGCCGCGCAGCAGGGGAATGCCGAGGGTCGAGAAGTAGGAAGGGCTGACGATGCGCAGCTGTGCACTGGGCTCCTGCTCGGGGGTCGGCTCCGGGCGCCCCTCGATGGTGAAGGAGATGCTGAAGTTGCCGCCCATCGGTAGCCGCGAGGTGGCCGCGACATGCTCGACCCCGGGCGCCGCGCCGACCGCCGCGAGCAACTGGTCGAAGAACTGCATGTGCTGCTCGGGTTCGGAATAGGCGTCCGGCAGGCCGATGCGCGCGGCCACGCGGTGGTCGACCGTGAAGCCGGGGTCGACGGCCTCGACGAGCCACAGGCTGCGCAGTAACAGGCCGGCGCCGATGACCACGACCACCGCGATCGCCACCTCGGCGACGACCAGCGAACGACGCACGCCGGCGCGTGAGGTGGCGCCGAGAATACCCTGCTTGAGGATCCCCCCCATGTCGAGAGAAGCGCTCTGCAGCGCCGGCATGATGCCGAACAGCAACCCGGTTCCGATCGACAGCAGCATCGTGTAGCCGAGTATGAGCGGATCGATCGCCACCTCGGCCAGGCGCGGCAGGCTGTCGGGGGCGAGTGCGGTGACGGCGGCGATGATGCCGCGCGCTACCAGCACGCCGAGCGCGCCGCCGCAGATCCCCAGCAGCACGCTCTCGCTGAGCGCCTGGGTGACGATGCGCCCGCGTCCGGCGCCGAGCGCAACGCGCACGGCGATCTCGTCGCTGCGCCCGGCGGCGCGCGCCAGCAGCAGGTTGGCGATGTTGGCGCAGCCGATCAACAGCACCAGCGCCACGGCGCCGGTCAGCAACGTCAGCGATTGGCGCACATCACCGACGCGCTCCTCGTGCAGCGGCAAGGGGTTGACCGTCCAGCCGGAGTTGGTGTTCGGGTACTCCTGTGCCAGTCGCGCGGCGACATCGCGCAGGTCAGCGGTCGCCGATTCGAACGTCGCGCTCGGTTTCAGTCGGCCGACGACCGCGAAGTAGTGCGCTCCGCGTGAGCCGACGTTGTCGGGGCTCAGATCCACCGGCATCCACAGCTCGGCGGTGGCCGGCGCATCGATCGCCTCGGTGAAGGCGCCGACAATCGTCATCGGCCGCCCGCCCAGGGTGATCACGCCGCCGACCACGTCCGGATCGCCGCCGAAGCGACGATTCCAGAGCTGTGCCGAGAGAATGACGACATCGTTGGCTCCCGGCTCGTTATCGCTCGGTGCGAAGGCGCGGCCGACCTGAGGTTGGATGCCGAAGGTCTGGAAGTAGTCCGGCCCGACGACCGCCACGCGTAAGCGCTCCGGCTCCTCCACGCCGGTGAGCGTTGTGTTCGAGTTGAAGTAGGACGTCACCGATTCGAACGAAGAGCTCTGTTCGCGGTAATCGACGAAGTTGGGCGGCGAGACGGAGAAATAATCCCAGCCGCGCGAAGGGTTGCTGTCCCAGATCTGCACCAGGCGATCCGGTTCAGGGAAGGCGAAGGGACGCAGCAGGATGCCGTCGACGAGGCTGAACATCGCCGTGTTGGCGCCGATGGCAATCGCCAACGTCAACACGGCCGCAGCGGTTACCCCCGGATTATGGCGCAGACCACGAAGTGCGTAGCGCAGGTCCTGAAGAAGTGTGCCCATGACGGATTCTCGTTTTCTCGGGAAGCGAGGTCGATCGGAGTGGGGTGAGAAGCGGCGGCGAGTGGCGGAGGCAGAGAGATCGGCAAGGATGTCGAGCCAGAAGCGCGGCGTGCCGAGCAACGCCGAGGCGTAGCGCGGCTCGCGGCGCTGCGCCTCGAAGGCGGCGATCATCTCGCTGCCGTAGGCGCGCCGGAACGGTTCCGGGTAGGCGCGCAACAGCAAGCGATAGATGCTCGACGAGCGGCTGAGCCGACGCGTCATCGGTGCCTCAATCCGGGGAGACGCGCGCGCGGGCGTAGTCGATGACGTTGCCGAGGCGCTCGACCTCAGCGGAGAGAACGCGCCGGCCGATATCGGTGAGGCGGTAGTAGCGTCGCTGCGAATGATCCTCGGCGGGGTCCGGGCGATGCGGCGAGTCCTCGATCAGGCCCTTTTTCTCGAGCCGGTGGATGGTCTCGTAGAGGGTCCCCGGGCCCATCCGCAGCACCCCGTCGGTGAGCTCCTCGATCTGCTGCTTGATGCCGTAACCGTGCCGGTCGCCCTCGGACAGGGCGAGCAGGATATGGAAGGCCCGCGACTTCAACGGCAGGAAAGAGCCGAGGGAGCCATTCTCGTCGGACTTGCCCATCGTGACCCCGCTTTTTCAGGAAACATATCGTAAAACGACCTATCAATTTCCGATATGTTAGACAAGTCCCCCATCGCCGTCAACGGCAGGTGGGGGTTACGGCTTCAGCGGCCGCCGAGCTCCCGGTAGCGGAAGCAGCCGACCTCGTGATCGTTGACCATGCCCGCGGCCTGCATGAAGGCGTAGCAGATCGTCGATCCGACGAACCGGAAGCCGCGCTTCTTGAGGTCCTTCGACATGCGGTCCGATGTCGCGGTGCTGCTCGGCAGGTGGGCGAGGGAGCGAAATTGGTTGATCTGCGGCGCGCCGTCGACGAATGCCCAGACGTAGGCGTCGAAGCTGCCGATCTCCTGCTGCAGCTGCAGCACGGCGCGCGCGTTGGAGATCGCCGATTCCACCTTGAGGCGGTTGCGTACGATACCCGGATCCCCGAGCAGGCGCTCGACCGACCGCCGGTTGAATCGGGCCACTTTGGCGGGGTCGAAGCCGGCGAAGGCACGGCGGTAGTTATCCCGCTTGTTGAGAATCGTCGACCAGCTCAGACCGGCCTGTGCGCCTTCCAGGGTGAGCAGTTCGAAGAGCCGCGTGTCGTCGTGTTCCGGCACGCCCCATTCAACGTCGTGGTAGGCGACCATGCGGGGGTCGCTGCCGGCCCAGCGGCAGCGGCGGCGCGAAGCCGTGATCACTGCTTGTCGTGATCCTGGCCGTCGGCGATACCGTGGGTCTCGCGCTCCTCGTCTTTCGACGGTGGCGGCGGTGGGATGACCGGCTCCTGGAGCTTGTCCTCGACGATGCGGCCATCGAGCACGCGCACGACGCGGTGCGCATAGCCGGCGATGTCGTCCTCGTGGGTAACCAGGATGATCGTCTGACCGGCTCGGTGCAGAGCGACGAAGAGCTGCATGATCTCGTACGACGTGCGCGAGTCGAGGTTGCCCGTGGGCTCGTCCGCAAGCACGATCGCCGGATCGTTGACCAGAGCGCGCGCCACCGCTACGCGCTGGCGCTCGCCGCCGGAAAGCTCGTTGGGTCGATGATCCCAGCGATGTCCCAGGTTGACCCGCTCGAGCGCCTTCATCGACTTTTCGTGGCGCTTGCGCGACGACATTCCGGCGTAGATCAGCGGCAGCTCGACGTTGTGCAAGGCGGTGGCTCGGGCAAGCAGATTGAAGGTCTGGAAGACGAAGCCGATCTCCTGGTTGCGCACCGCGGCGAGCTCGTCGTCGTCGAGGTTGGCGACCTCGGTACGGTTGAGCCGGTAGGAGCCGAACGACGGCGTATCGAGGCAGCCCAGCAGGTTCATCAGGGTCGACTTGCCCGAGCCCGACGGCCCCATGATGGCGACGAACTCGTTGCGGTTCACCGCCAGGTCAACGCCCTTGAGTGCGCGCACCTCGAGCTTGCCGCTGATGTAGGTCTTGCCCAGCCCGCGGCACTCGATGATCACGGACTCGGCCGAGGTCACCGGCGCGGACGCCGACTGTGCGACTGCCTGTTCACTCATGAACTTTCAGCTTGCTCAGGGGAATCACGAGAGGTGGAACCCAATCCTGGGATTCTAGCAGCATGTCGTCGAATCCCAAGATCTTGCCGGCGCCAAAACTCGTTGCGCGCTGCATTTTTCTCGCCCCAACAATCAGAAAGACGCGGGAAAGGGGCGCGAGTCGCACGCTGATGGGCAACCGGATCCGTCCCCTTCAAATCAGCGGCGGCACCACCATCGGCACGAAACGCGCGCCCCTTTTCCCCTCGACGCCCGTACGGCGGATGCTTTCGGGAGACGTCGTGTTGCAGGCCTCGCCGCTCCCATTAGCGTTGACCCGCAACCGCTCGGCCACCCGACGCGACGCGCTCACGCGCGCTCGCCGCGGGCTGCTCTTACTACCCCGCCATTGTGGTCGAAAACGTTGTTTAGTGTCCGTCACCGAGGCGTAAAACTTTGTAATGATCGGGCCCTGCCGCTTAACACTTCTTAACAGCGTTAATCCCCTGGAATCAGGCACTTACGTGCTACGGTGGAGGCATCATGGAAGGTGCGAGCGAGCGTCAGTAGGTCAAGCGGATGGTGCACGACACGGAAGTCCTGAGTGACCGGATCCTGGTCATCGACGACGATGCCGAGCTGTGCAATCTGGTCGGCGAGTACCTCGAGTCCGAGGGCTTCGAGATCGAGTCCGAAGGCAGCGGGGATCACGGCGCCGACCGCGCGCTCGAGAACGACTACTCCTTGATCATCCTTGACGTCATGCTCCCGGGCATCAACGGGTTCGAAGCGCTGCGGCGGATCCGCGCCAAGTCCGATGTGCCGGTGCTGATGCTCACCGCGCGGGGCGACGACGTAGACCGTATCGTCGGCCTGGAGATCGGCGCCGACGACTACCTCCCCAAGCCCTTCAACCCGCGTGAGCTGGTGGCGCGTATCCACGCCATTCTGCGGCGCAGCCGCACACGTGCCCACGACGCCGAGCTGCCCGCCACCGAGAAGCTGTTGGTCGATGACGTCGAGCTCGACACCGGTGCGCGTGCCGTCACGCGCGAGGGCGCGCCGGTTCGATTGACCGCGATGGAGTTCGACGTTCTCGAAGTGCTGTTGCGCAACGCCGGGCGGGTGGTCGAACGTGAGAAGCTCGTCGAGCAGGTGCTCGGTCGCAAGTATTCACCCTACGATCGCAGCATCGACGTGCACGTCAGCAACCTGCGCAAGAAGCTCGGTCACAAGGCCGGTGACCGTGAGCGCATCAAGTCGATCCGCCAGGTCGGTTACCTGTACTCGCTCCCTGCATCCGACGACGACGTCGCCGGCGACTGACGATGCGCAGCCTTTACTTCAAGATCTTCCTGTGGTTCTGGCTGGCCATGGCGGGAGTCGGGATCGCCTTCGTGATCTCCACCGCCACCCTGCAGAGTACCGAGGCCGAATCGCGCTGGCGCGCCTTCGTCGCCTCCGGCCTGACGCTGTCGGGGCAGGCAGCGATCGATGCGTACCGCACCGGGGGTACGGAGCGACTGGCCGACTACTTCGAGCGTATGGAACGGCGCAACGATATCCGCGCCTACCTGTACGACCAGCAGCTCACCGAGCTGTCCGGTCGCCAAGCGCCGCCGGCGGGCCCCGAGTTGGCCCGCCAGGCGCTCGATACCGACGAGCTGGTGGTGCAGGAATACGAAGACAGCCGCCTGGTGGCGCTCAGCCTGGGGCCGTCGGAAGGCAGCGACTACGTGTTGCTGGCCGACATCGACTGGCCCTTCCGTGGCGGGGCGCGTCGCGATCGCTTCGACAGCGGGCGACGGCGTGCCGCCGACGTCCCCCCGACGCCTGCGCCGGGTGAGTCGGCCGGCGGCTCTGCCGCGGGCGGCCCCGCCGGAGAGGAGGCTGGCCGCGGCGGAGGTTTTCGACGCGGCGGGCCGCGCGAGCCGCTGCCATGGTACGGCGTGTGGCTGTCGGCGATCGACCAGCCGGGGGCGCTGGCGCTGCGCATGGCGGCCATCCTGCTGACCGCCGGCGCCCTGTGCTACGGGCTGGCGCGCTATCTGACTGCGCCGGTGTTCCGCCTGCGCGATGCGACCCACAGGTTGGCTGGCGGCGATTTGAGCGTGCGCGTCGGCCCGGCAGTGGCCAAGCGCGGCGACGAGATCGCCGAGCTGGGGCGCGACTTCGACCTCATGGCCGAGCGCATCGAGTCGCTGCTCACCGCACAGCGGCAGCTGCTGAGCGATGTCTCGCACGAGCTGCGCTCGCCGCTGGCGCGCCTCAACGTCGCTTTGGCGCTCGCCCGGCAGCGCTCCGGACCGGATGCCGAGGCGCCGCTCGATCGGATCGAGTCGGAGGCCGAGCAGCTCAACTCCCTCATCGGGCGCGTACTGTCGCTGGCACGGTTCGAGAGCGGGGCGGTGGAGTTCGAGTTCACCGGTGTCGACCTGGCCCGTCTGATCGAGGACATCGCTGCCGATGCCGATTTCGAGGCTGACCCGAAGGGGACCTCGGTGGTCGTGTCGGCCGCCGGCCGCTGGCGCGTACCCGGCAACGAGCCCCTGCTGCGCAGTGCCATCGAGAACGTGGTGCGCAACGCGGTGCGCTACACCGCGGCGGGAAGCACCGTGGAGATCGCCGTTGCCGGCAAGCGTCCGGAGACGGACGCAGAGGGAGAACAGGTCACCATAACCGTGCGTGATCACGGCCCCGGAGTTCCCGAAGATCAGCTCGGCGAGCTGTTCAAACCGTTCTATCGCCAGGCGGACGCGCGCGACCGGCAGAGCGGTGGCACCGGGCTGGGTCTGTCGATCACCGACCGAGCGGTACGCCTGCATGGCGGCACGGTGAGCGCGGCCAACGCCCCGGGCGGCGGGCTGATCGTGACGATCACCCTGCCGGCGTAGTCCGCCGCCCTCCCTGCGACCTCCGCGTCGCGCTGGGCTAACATCGGCGCGCAAAGAGCACGTTGCCAGCGCAGTCGGCCCGACGAGGCCAGGAGAAGATAGATGATCACACGCAACAGACTGGCGGTTGTCGCCCTCGCTGCCCTGCTCTCGGCGCCGGCCGCGGCCTGGGCGCAGGACGATCAGGTCGGGCAACAGGGTGCGGTGTGGAACCTCGGCGAGCTCGCCCCTGGCGCCTACCCGAGCACGGTGACGGCGGTCAACGAGAGTTGCCCCGGGCCGCACGACTTCCACGTCTCGCTGCAGGGCGAGGCGGCAGACTTCATCAGGATCATCGGCCCCACCGTGCTGACCGGGATCAACCCGGGTGGCAACAAGACCAGCGATGTGGTCTTCGACCTGCGCAGCACCCCGCCCGGCCCGCACAACGAGGGCAAGATCGCGGTGCGCTGCGTCGACTGCCCGTTTACCTGCTCGCAGGACTACGACCTGCTCTCGGTGCACCTGACCATCACCGGTGACGGCAGCGCGGCGCCGGCGGTCGAGACGACTCCCGATCCGCTGTGGGGCGGCGTGGATTTGACCAGTCTGAACCCCGATCAGGTGACGCCCGGCAGCGACGGGTGGAGCACATATCCCGACCTGCGCTGGATCGTCCCCGAGGCGCTCGATCGCATGACCACCGTGCAGGATGCCCTCGACCAGGGCCTCGCCGAGCTGCAGTTCACCGGCACCGGCCTGACCGCCGGCCAGGTGTTCATCGTCGAGATCACCCGCAATGCCGAGACGCCGTTCGAGATGGGCTTCCCGCTCGGTTCCGTGATCGTCCCCGACGACCCGGCGTACTCGCCCATGATGGTGGCCGACAACGGTGCTGTGGCGCTGCTCGAGGAGACCACTACGATAGTGGTCTCCGGCTACCTGCTCGACCCCGACCTGCAACAGGCGCCGACCGCAACGCAGATCAACGGCTCGGACGCGCCCACGTGGACGGTCCAGCCGCCGCCGGAGTCGGGCCCGTTCGCCACCGCGATGTCGTTCATCAACGCTGCCTACGAGCTCGCCGGCAGCTTCAGTACCGAGGTGCCCGTCGACAACTACTTCCACGTGGTAGTGCAACGCGCCATCTGGGCCGAGTCGGGCACCGACGATGACGACGAGTACGACCAGGAAAAGCTGCAGCAGGACATCCTGGCGCAGATCGGCGCGGTCGGGAAGGTCGCTTCGCAGGAGCAGGTGGAAACCGCCACGGACGCCATCTGGAACGACCTCTCGCAGGTGGCCAACCTCGGCAAGACCCGCTGAGCGGGGCGCGGCACAGCGGGACGTGCGCCGGCGCCGACCGGCTGCGGATCAGCCCTCGACCTTGAAGCTGCTGACCCAGCGGAAGCCGAAGTCGTTGCAGCGAAAGTAGGGCGCCAGGCTGCCGCGCGCCGCGCAACGGTTGATCAGATTGTCGCGGTTCCAGCTGCCGCCGCGTGCCGCCCGCTGGCCGGTGCGCCGGGAGCCCATGGGGTTCCGCTCCTCGGACTCCGCGTAGTAGATCGGGTCGTAGCGATCCAGGCACCACTGGTAGACGTTACTCACCATGTCGAACAAGCCGTAGGCGTTGGAAGGGTTGGCGCCCGGCTTGTAGGGCCCCTTGAGCGGTCCCTTGAACAGCTTGTAGCCGGACTTTTGGGCGTCGTTGCCCCACGGGTACTCCATGCCCTGCAGGCCGGCGCGCGCCGCCTTCTCGAACTCCGCCTCGGTGGGCAGGCGCATGTTCATGCCGGACTTGCGGCCCAGCCAGGCGCAGTACTCCTTGGCCTCGTGCCAGTTCACCCCGACCACCGGCTGCTTGGGATCGTTGAAGTCGGGGTGCTCCCACCACTGTGGAGGATCGACGTCCTTGTTCTCGCGCAGGAACAGGGCGTAGTCGGCGTTGAGCACCGGCGTCTGGGCCATCTCGAACGCCGAGACGTAAACCCGGTGCGCCGGCGACTCATCGAAGGTATCGCCCGCCGTGCCCATCATGAACGGGCCCTCGGGGACCAGGCAGCGCTTGAGGTTGAGCTTCTTCTTGCTGCCGAAGCTGAGGATCTTGGACCGACGTTTGGCGTTCATGGCGCCTTTCATCGTATCGTGCCGCGCCGAGCAGGGCCGGGCTTGTCAAATATACACAAATTGTGTATACACACTTCATGAGCATCGAAAACGACCCTCACCGGGAGATCCGTCGATGAACACCGCCGAGCTGATACCGCTGAAGCCCGAGGTCTTCGAGATCCTCCTGCGCCTGACCGAGGGGGAATGCCACGGCTACGCCATGATGGGCGACATCGCCGAGCGCACCGACGGCGCCGTCACCATGTTGCCGGGTGCGTTGTACCGGCACCTCAAGCGGTTGCTGGACGACGGTCTGATCGAGGAGCTCGATCGCCGCGATGCGCCCTCCGGTAACGACGAGCGGCGGCGCTACTACGGCATCACCCCGCTGGGACGCGCGGTCGCGCAGGCCGAGGCGGCGCGCCTGGCGCGTCAGGTCGAGGCGGCGCGCGCCCACGACCTTCTCGACTCCGGACGCTGACCGGCATGTCGCGCGACGTTCGCATTGCCGAGCGGGTCTACCGGCTGTTCCTGCGCGCCTTCCCGCCCACCTTTCGCCGCCGCATGGGGCCCGACATGGTCGAGGCCTTCCGCGACGGCTGCTACGCGGCGCGCACGCGCCGCGGCTTCATCGGGCTGGCGACCCACACCGCGCGCGGTGCGCTCGAGCTGCTCGATCAGGGCCTGCGCCAGCGCGCCGCCGACCGTTTGCCTTCCGTTCCGCGCTCCCCGCGCCGAGGAACCATGATCGATCGCATCGTCAACGACCTGCGTTATTCTCTACGCGCTCTGCGACGCGCTCCGGCGTTCACCGCGGTGGCCGTCGTCACCCTGGCGCTCGGCATCGGCGCCACCACGGCCATCTTCAGTGTCGTCAACGGCGTGCTGCTGCACCCGCTGCCGTTCGACGACGCCGACGAGCTGGTGGTCTTCACCACCCGCTTCAAGGACCGCGCCGGCATTACCGTTTCGGAGCCCGAGCTCATCGATCTCGAGACGGTGACCTCGTCGTTCACCAGCGTCGCCGGCGTCGACCGGGGCACCGTGACGGTCGGCGGCACGGTGCAGCCGGAGCGCGTGCAGATCGGGCGTCTGACCGCCGCCGCGCTGCCGCTGCTGCGCGTCGAGCCCGCCATCGGACGGGGGTTCAGCGCCGCCGAGGACACCCCCGACGGCGCCCGAGTGGTGCTGCTGTCGAGCGCCCTTTGGCGGCAATCGTTCGCCGCCGATCCTGACGTCGTAGGCCGCACGCTGGAGATCGACGGCGAGCCGCATACGGTGATCGGCGTCATGCCGCCGGGCTTCGCGTTTCCCTCCGAGGCGACGCGCGCCTGGGTGCCCCTGCGCATCGATCGCGACAACCCGTGGGAGCGCAACAACCACTACCTCGCCGTCATCGGGCGGCTGGGTGATGGTGTCTCGCTGGCGGCGGCGCGCGCCGAGCTCGCCCTGCTCTCGCCGCAGCTCAACACCGAGTACCCGGAGTATTACGACGGTGGCTTCGCCCTGGAGGTCACCGGTATGCTCGACAGCCAGGTCGGGGATTCCCGTGCCGCGCTGCTGACGTTGTTCGGCGCGGTGGTGTTCGTGCTGCTGGTGGCGTGTGTCAATGTCGCCAACCTGCTGCTCGCGCGTGCCGAGTCGCGTCGTCGTGAGATCGCCCTGCGCAACGCGCTCGGCGGCAGCCGCGTCGCGATCCTGCGGCAGCTGCTGGTCGAGAGCCTCACGCTGGGGACGGTCGGGGCGGCCATCGGCCTGGCGCTCGCCGCGTGGGGCGTGCAGCTGCTCATGCGCATGGCGCCGGATGCGATTCCGCGCGCCTCGGAGGTCGGCATCGATGCCGGCGTGCTGCTGTTCACCCTGCTCGTCGCGGTGGTCGTGAGCGTGCTGTTCGGCCTGGTACCCGGCCTGGCGGCGCAGGGCGAAGGGGCGCAGGGGGTTCTCAAGGAGTCCGGACGGTCGCAGTCCGGCTCGCTGCGCGGCCGGCGCTCGCGCGCTGCGCTGGTGCTGCTCGAGGTCGCGCTTGCCGCGCTGTTGCTGGTCGGCGGCGGCGCCATGATGCGCAGCTTCCTCACCCTGCGCACCGTCGATCCGGGCTTCGACTATCGCTCGGTGCTGACCGCGCAGGTCGAGTTGCCGCAGACCGAGTTCGACCAGCCGCAGCAGGTGGTCGATTTCTACCAGCACGTCCTCGAGACCGTCGGCGTGCTGCCCGGCGTGCAGTCGGCCGGTGCGGTGGCGCGCCTGCCGCTGGCGCGCGGGGTCAACAACTGGTCGCTGCAGATCGAGGGCCAGGTGGTGCAGAACGTCGCCGACGCCCCGGTGGCGATCATCCAGGAGGCCACCCCCGGCTACGTCGAGGCCCTCGGCCTGCGCCTGCTGGCGGGGCGCTTCTTCACCGCCGCCGACCGCGCCGATGCGCCCGGCGTGGCGGTGGTGAGCAAGTCATTCGCCGACACCTACTGGCCGGGGGAGAGCGCGGTCGGCAAGCGCGTCAAGGTGTTCCTCGAGGAATGGCCGTGGCTCGATGTGGTCGGCGTGGTCGACGACGTGCACCAGTACGGGCTGGCGGACGAACCCGAGCCGACCATCTACTTCGCCCACGCGCAGGCGTTCCAGACTGCGTACTTCTCGCCCGAGGGGATGCATCTCGTGCTGCGCACCGCCGGTGATCCCGCCGCGCTGGTGCCGGCGGTACGCGAGGCGGTGTGGAGCGTCAACGACGCGGTGCCCTTCGGCCTCGTCGAACCGATGGACGAGGTGCTTGCCGGCTCGCTGGCGCGGGAGCGTTTCGTCGTCGTGCTGCTGGGGCTGTTCGCCGGGGTGGCGCTGTTCCTGGCGATCGTCGGCATCGCCGGTGTGATCGCCTACTCGATCTCCGAGCGTACCCGCGAGATTGGCATCCGCATGGCGCTGGGCGCGCGACGCGGGCAGATCCTGCGCCTGATGGTGCTGCCGGCGCTGGGCATCACCGTCGCCGGTGTGGCCGTCGGCATCGCAGCCAGCTCGGTGTTCACCGGATTGCTGGAGGGCATGCTGTTCGAGGTCGGGCTGATCGACCCGTTGACCTATTCGGCGGTGGCGGCGATCTTTCTCGCCGCCGCGCTGCTGGCCTGCTATCTGCCGGCGCGGCGCGCAGCGGGCCTCGATCCGGCCATCACCCTGCGCGAAGAATAGCGCGGACGTTTCATCGGCCGGCTCAACGCAGGCGGAGGGGATGGAGCTCGGCGACTTCGGTGAAGTCGGCGTCGGTGGTGAGCAGGGACAGATCGTGACGCATGCACAGCTGCGCCAGCAGGGCGTCGATGGTGCCGATCTGCACCCCCCGGCGCCGGCAGTCATTGCGCAGGGCGGCGGCGTCGATATGGTCGCGACGGTCGGGAATCAGGAAGGGCAGGGCGGCGAAGCGGGCGACGATGGCGTCACGGTTGCGCGGCCCGCGGAAACCCTGCAGGAGCTCCTGCAGGATGAGGCCGGTGGTGAACACCTGAGCGCCGCCCGCGAGCGCCTCGCGCAGGTGTGCCAGCGTCGTTCCCGACGGGGGCGCGTCACGCCGCAGCGCGAGCGACCATACGCTGGTGTCAACCAGCAGGTTCAACGCGAGCGCTCCGCCTTGTAGTCGAAGGTCGGGTCCCAGTCCATGCTGCCGAACAGCTCGAGCAGCTTGCCTTGCTCGCGTCGCGCGATGAACTCCTCGAGCGCTTTGGTGACCGCCGCCTTCTTGGTCTTTTCGCCGCTCAGGACGAGGGCACGCTCGATCAGCTCCGGGTCGATGGCGAGGTTGGTGGCCAAGGTCCTTACCTCTCGTTTGTGTGAGTAATTACACATAATTTTACACAGATCTTTTGCCGCGGTGAAGCTCCGCCGAGGTAGCAGCCGGTACGGCCCTTTTCCTTCTTTTGATGGCCGGGGAATGAAAGATTTCTGTTGCAAAGCAGACAAATGTCTGTTTTACTTCTTTTGGTTGATAAACGACCGAAAACGAGCACTGAGCAACCAGGCAAGGAAACAGGACCGATGGCCCACACCCCTCCCGGAAAGACGCGCGAGCGTGTTTTTCGCTTCATGCGCGACCGGTTGCTCGACGGCCGGCCGCCGACCTTGCGGGAGGTTCGCGACGCCCTCGGCTTCCGTGCCGTGGAGTCGGTACGGACCCATCTAACGGCCCTGGTGGAGGAGGGGCGGCTGGTCAAGAAGCCGGGCCGCGCGCGTGGCTACGCGCTGCCGGGGACCGCCGAGCAGGGCGGCGTGCCGCGGCTGGTGCCGTTGCTCGGTCACGTGCCCGCCGGTCCCACCGACCTCGCCGTCGAGGACGTCGAGCGCTACCTGCCGTCGCGCTCGGCGCACGGTGACGAGATGTTCGCCCTGCGCGTACGCGGCGACAGCATGCGCGATGCCGGCATCATGGACGGCGACGTGGTCATCGTGCGCCGTCAGCCGACCGCCAGCTCGGGCTCGATCGTGGTGGCGCTGATCGGCGACGAAGCGACGGTCAAGACCCTCTGGGTCGACAACGGATCGGGCCGCGGCCGTATCGAGCTGCGCCCGGAGAACCCCGACTACCAGCCCATCGTCCCCGACCCCGACGAAGTTCAGATCCTCGGCAAGGTAGTGGAGGTGCGGCGCTTTCTCGAGGGAGGTCTCTGATGGGTAACGTGGCGAGCTTGCCGCTCGAAAACGATGCTGTCGACGGCGTGGCAACGGCGCCCCGGCACGGAGCATCCGCGGCGCGGCAGCGCAGCGCCGACGCGCTTGCCGCCGCTCGCTTGCCGCAGGGCGTCACGCGTGGCGCCACCGCGCTCGCGCCGCGCCCGTCGTCGCCCGCCGCGGTTCCGCTGACGCCGCGCTGGGACCTGCAGGAGATTGCCGGGCGCTTCACCGAGCTGTCCGGAATGGGAGGCAGTGCCTGCCTGACGCTGGCGACGTCGATGGTGATCGACGCCCAGCGTCAGGCGGAGACGGCCGC
>JASFRZ010000069.1:0-14668 GCA_050114655.1 Acidobacteriota bacterium | reverse complement strand
CGGGTTGCTTCGCGACGGGGAGCGCGTCACCGGCGTCCGATTGCGCACGCGAGACGGCGAGGAATCGGTCGACGCCGGGCTGGTGGTCGGTGCCGACGGCCGCAAGTCCACCGTGGCGGAGGAGGTCGAGGCCGGGGAGTATCTCGCCTACGATGCACCGCGCGGCATGTACTGGAGCTACTGGGACACCCCACCGGTGTGGCGCGACCGGCAGCGCTTTCCCTTCGACATGTACGTAGGCCACCTCGGTGGCGATATCCGGGCGGTCTTCGAGACCGACGACGACCAGCTCCTGATCGCCAGCCTGCCGCCGGTGCAGGCGGCGGCGAGCTGGTCGAAGGACGCCGCTGCCGCACTGCGCGACAACCTCGCCAGCGACCCTGTGACCGGCCCGCTGGTGGCCGGCAAGCCGCCCGCGGAGCCGGTGCGCGGTGTCATCAAAGAGCGCTATTTCTTCCGCCGCGCCGCCGGTCCGGGATGGGTGCTGGTCGGCGACGCCGGCCACCACAAGGAGTTCGTCATTGGCGACGGCATCACCGAGGCGTTGCTGCAGGCGCGCAGTCTCGCGGCGGCGATCGCCGGCGGCGGCGACGCCGCGCTGCTGCGATGGTGGCGGGAGCGTGACGTCGAGGCGTTGCCGCTCGCCTGCTTCGGCCGTGACGAGGGCTCCCCGGGGCCGCCGCCTCGCTTGCAGGAGCGCGTTTTCGCGCAGATGGCACGACGGCCGGCCATGGTTGCCGAGATGCCCGCCATGGTCGAGCACGAGGTCTCTCCCTACGACACCATCAGCCCGTTGCTCGCTCTGCGCTGCGTGCTTGCCGCAACGCTGCGCGGCGAGCCCCGTTGTATCAAGGAGTTCTTCACCATGGCCCGTCGCGGGGCGGAGGTCGGACGGGAGCTCGCCCGGCGCCGCCAACTTCTGGCGGAGGCCACCTGAGGCGCGTGACGCCGAGGGAGAAGGTCGAGCCCGTCGAGCTGGAGTGTTTGTCGCCGCACTGGTCACCCGGCTGATCCAGGGCTTTCTCGCGGGGGTGGCGAACAGCGGCGAGGCGCGCCACGATTAAGCGTCGTCAAGCAAGTAGAGACCGTCGGGGCAGGCGCTGTCGCGTGTTGCCCCGTGACCATCGAACAAAGGAGACCGAGATGTTGCGTAAGGCCTCAGTGCTGACCGTCCTGTTGCTCTTCGTCGTCGTCCCTGCCACTCAGGCGCAGCAACGGGGTGGGCGGAGCATGGCGGAGGCCCCGGCCGAACCGGCGCCGGTCCCCGAGGAGCAGTCGTCGGTCACCGAGCACTCGATCGTCGTCGACGGACAGACGATTCCGTACACCGCCACCGCGGCGACGATGCACCTGGTCAACGACGACGGCGAAGTCACCGGCAACCTGTACTACACCGCCTACACGCGCACCGACGCGGACAGCGCGACGCGGCCGATCGCGTTCATCTACAACGGCGGCCCGGGTTCGGCCTCGGTGTGGCTGCATATGGGGGCCTTCGGTCCTCAGCGCGTGCCGGTCAACGACTCCGGCCCGACGCCGCCGGCGCCGTACGACCTGGTCGATAACCCGGGCACGCTGATCGACGTCACCGACATGGTCTTCGTCGATCCGATCGGTACCGGCTTCAGCCGTGTCGTGGGGGTGGGGCAGGGTAGCGACTTCTGGGGCATTGACGAGGATGCCGCCTCGCTGACCCAGTTCATCTCGCAGTACATCACCCGCAACAAGCGTTGGAACTCGCCCAAGTTCCTGATCGGTGAGTCGTACGGCACGACGCGCTCGGCGGTGCTGGTGAACATGCTGCAGAACCGCGCCGGGATGGACTTCAACGGCGTGGTGCTGATCTCCTCGGTGCTCGACTTCGAGACCCTGCTTTTCGCGCCCGGGCACGACACCTCGTACGTCACCTACCTGCCGACCTACGCCATCACCGCCGCCTACCACGGCGCAGTGCCGTGGCCTGACGATCTCGACGCCTGGCTCGACGAGGTGCGCGACTTCGCCCGCGGCGAGTACGCGCACGTGCTGGCCCAGGGAGCCTCGGCACCGGCGGCGCAGGTCGCCGAGGTGCGGGCCAAGTTGGCGGAGTACACCGGCCTCTCGGAGGACTACCTCGAGAAGGCCAACCTGCGAGTCGACGCCACCCAGTTCCGTGCCGAGCTGCAACGCAACCAGGGAATGGTGACCTCGCGGCTCGACGCGCGCTTCGACGGTTTCACCAATGACCTGCTCGCCGAGGGCGCCGGCTACGATCCGCAATCGACCGCCATAACCGGCGCCTACACCGCGGCGATCAATCGTTACCTGCGCGACGAGCTCGGCTTCCAGACTACCGAGACGTATCGCACCGGCGGTGGAGCACGCGGCTGGAACTGGAACCGCGCCGGCGGTGGGGGTGGCTGGCTGGGCGCCACCTACGTGGCCTCCGACCTCGAGCAGGCGATGATCCGCAACCCCAGCCTCAAGGTGGAGGTCGAGAACGGCTACTACGACCTGGCGACGCCGTTCTTTGCCATGGAGTGGACCACCGACCACATGAACCTGCCCGACGAGCTGCGCGGCAACATCAAGCACAACTTCTACGAGGCCGGCCACATGATGTACGTGCACGAAGAGGAGCTGATGAACCTCAAGCGCAATATCGCTGCATTCATCCGCATGGCGACGGAGGTTTCCGCCGCGTCACAGCAGTAAGCACCGGTTGAGGGCGCGGTGACGCTCCTCCTGGCGGGGATCGAAACCCGCCCGAGGGGGCGTCCCCGTTGACAGGGCGCCGATGGACGTCGAGTACAGCCACCAGCAGTTGAGTCCGCTCGTGCTGGTCCTCGGGGGCGTCTTCGGGCTCATCATCGGCGGCGCTCTGATCACGGGCGGCGCGATCGTCGCGGGACTGTGGGTGGTGGTCGTGTGTGTGCTCGTGGTGTCTCTGTTCTTCCGGCTGTGCGTCGAGATACGGCGCCGCGAGCTGCGGGTCCGCTTCGGCATCGGCCTGATTCAAAGGACGTTTGCCGTCTCACAGCTGGTGGCTGCCCGGCCGGTGCGTAACAAGTGGTACTACGGCTGGGGTATCCGCTGGACGCCGCACGGTTGGCTCTTCAACGTGTACGGCCTCGACGCCGTGGAGATCAAGCTGCGCTCGGGTAAGCGGTATCGCATCGGGACGAATGACCCCGAGCGGCTCAACGCTGCGTTGCAGCGGGCGATGGCGGGCTGATCGAACGTGGTCGGCAACATCTGCCCGAGTACCGCATTTCAGCGACTCGCGTTCGACATTGGGCGCGTCAGCGTCGAGAATCCCTCCGGGCTTGGCAAGAGCATCCGGAGGGGACCGTGATCACCAGAATATGGCACGGGTGGACCTCGGCGAGCGACGCGGACGCGTACGAGCGGCTGTTGCGCGAGACCGTCTTTCCAGGGATCGCCGCACGCGGCATCGGCGGCTATCGCGGCGCTCACCTGCTGCGCCGGTACGATGGCGACGAAATCGAGTTCGTCACCATCATGTGGTTCGATTCGATCGATGCCGTCCGTACGTTCGCCGGCGATAACCACGAGCTCGCGGTAGTACCAGAAGCCGCCCGTCGGCTGCTGGTGCGGTTCGAGGAGCGCTCACGGCACTACGAGACGCGCATTTCCCCGCAAGCCGGCCGCAACCTGCTCTGATCCGCGCCTGAGGCGGTCAGCCACGCGGCACCGCCGGCGCGGTCGCCCTTCTGCGCCCGCCCCCTCGAAAATGGGGAGCGACGCGGCGTAGAGTGCCTTCGCTCGACCCGCTTCTCAGACCCGGAGGGAAACCATGGTCCTCAGGAGTATCGGTGTGCTGTCGATGGCGAAGATGATGGGCACGTTGTACGCCGTCATCGGCTTCATGCTCGGCCTCTTCTTCGCCATGCTGTCGATGATCGGCGCGGGATTTGCCCAAAACGGCTCCGGCTTCTTCGCGATGATGATGGGCGTCGGCGGCGTCATCATTCTGCCGATCTTCTACGGTGTCATCGGCTTCATCGCCGGCGTCATCGGATCGGCCCTGTACAACGTGATTGCCGGCATGGCGGGGGGCATCGAGCTCGACCTGCAGTGATCCTGCGGGTGCCGCCGGGCACGGCGTCCGGCCTGTTTCCCTGCCGCGACAGACTTGATCGGGAGGGCCGCTTCCGCAAAGCTCTAGAGGACCTTTTACGGAATCCCCATCACAATCCCCGCATTCCGCGGAAGGCTCCGCGCGTCGTTCTCGTCGGCGACGTGAGCGGACGCCTGTAGCATCGAGGTGGACCGTGAAGAAGATCCTCTGCTGTCTCGCTCTGCTCGCAGTGACCCTGATTGCCACACCCGTCCTGGCCCAGTCGGGCTATGCCTCCGCCGTGGCGGCGGCGGACGGAGAGGTTTTCGTCGGTGAATCGCGCAACGTGATCTCGCCCGGGTACGTCTACGTGTACCGGCCATCGGAAGACGGTTGGCAGCAGGTTGCCCGGCTGCAGGCTGCGGCCGCCGCTGATCGCGATGGCTTTGGCGGCTCGCTGTTCGTCAACGGCGACGTACTGCTGGTGGGCAGCAACACCGGCAGCGGCACGGTGCACGTCTTCGAGCGCGGCGGTGACGGCTGGAGTGAGATCGGCTCGCTGACCTCTGCCGACGGTGGTGAGGGAGACGGCTTCGGCAGTTCCCTCGCGTTGAGCGGTGAGCGGATGATCGTCGGCGCCCCCGGCTACGGCGAGCGTGAAGGCGCGGCCTACGTGTTCGAGCGCTCCGCTTCGGGTTGGGTACAGAGCGCCAAGTTGCTCGCTACGAATCCGACCGACGATGAGGAAGCCGCCGGCCGGGGCGGTCGCGGTGGCCGTGGCGGCGAAGCTGACGAAACAGGGCAGGGCGGCGGCCGGGGCGGCCGCAACCTGCCGCCGATGTTCGGCTCGGCGGTTGCTCTGCGAGGCGACTGGGCCGCGGTCAGCGCGCCCAACTACGGCGGCCGTGCCGGCAGCGTGTACATGTTCCAATTCACCGATGGAGCCTGGCATCAGGTGGCGCAGCTTCCCGGCAACAACGCCCAGCAGGGCGCGGCGTTCGGCACCGCGATCGTGATGCGCGACGACGAGATGCTCGTCGGCGCGTCCGGCGCCAACGGCGGCATCGGCGGCGTGGAGACCTATCGTCTGGTCACCGACGACGGGGGCACCGGGCGGTGGGCGCCGGCGGGCGGTCTGGCGCCGTTCGACGGCCAGCGCGGCGGCGGCTTCGGCACTTCGCTGGTGGTCGACGACGACGTCGCCCTGATCGGCGCGCCCGGCGCCGGCGGCCGCGAGGGACGGATCTACCGCTACCAGCGCGACGCCGACGGCAACTGGACCGAGGCCAGCAAGCTCGGCGCTCCCGACCTCTCTCCGGGCGATCGTTTCGCCAACGCCATGGCGGCGTATGGCGACACGGTGGTCGCCGGCATGCCCGGTGACGACTTCGGTGCCGGCACGGCGGTCATCATGACGCGCTCCGACTACGGCTGGAGCAGCGAGAAGGTCTTCTCACCGATCGCCAACTATCCGATGGTCGCCGGCACCGACGCCGGTGTGCCCTGCCGCGACGGCATGGCGTCGAGCTTTCCATGCGGCAACGTGGATCTGCTCGCCTACCTACCGGTGCACGAGATGGGCGGCGTGCGCGGCCTCGCCACCAACGACGTGTGGGGCTGGACCGACCCGCGGAGCGGTCATGATTACGCCATCGTCGGCATGCGTGACCGCGCCTCGTTCGTCGACGTCACCGATCCCTACAACCCGGTGTGGGTCGGCATTCTCAAGAAGACGGCGGGCTCGCGCGCCAGCGCCTGGCGGGACATGAAGGTGCGCAACAACTGGGTCTACATCGTCTCCGACAGCGCCGGCGATCACGGTATCCAGGTGTTCAACCTCGAGCACCTGCGCGAGTTCGATGGCGAGCCGATCGACTTCGATGCCGACGCGCGCTACACGGGCATCGGCAGCGCGCACAACATCGTCATCGACCCGACCGCCGACTACGCCTACGCCGTCGGCGCCGGCGGTCCCAACGGTTGCGGCGGCGGCCTGCACATCGTCAACATCGAGGACCCGCTCCATCCGACGTTCGAGGGTTGCTTCCAGGACATGAACACCGGGCGGCGCGGCACCGGTTACTCGCACGACGCGATGTGCATCACCTACAACGGTCCGGACGAACGCTACACGGACCACGAGATCTGCTTCGGTTCCAACGAGACCGCCCTGTCGATCGCCGACGTGACCGACAAGCGCAACCCGGTCGCGCTCGGCATGGCCACCTATCCCAACGTCGCCTATACCCACCAGGGCTGGATCACCGAGGATCACAAGTACTTCTTCATGGACGACGAGCTCGACGAGGGCCGTGGTCTGGTGGAGGGCACGCGCACGCTGATCTGGGACGTGCAGGATCTGGAGGACCCGATCCTGGTCAAGGAATACGTCTCCGACAACCCGGCCACCGATCACAACCTCTACATCAAGGGTGATCTGATGTATCAGTCGAACTACGACTCCGGCCTGCGCGTATACGACATCAGCGATCCGGTGAATCCGCAGCCCGTAGGCTTCCTCGACACCGTGCCGTATCAGGAAGGCGGTGGCATGACCGGATCGTGGAGTAACTACCCGTTCTTCGACAGCGGCATCGTCGTCGTGACCAGTGGTCGCGAGGGCATGCTCATCGTGAAGGTCCGCAACTGAGGTGAAACCTTGAGCAAACGTTCCCGTGCAGCAAGTCTCGCCCGGCTCACCGGGCTCGCCCTGATCGCCTTTGCCGCGGCGTGCGGCGGCAATACGCCCGCCGAAGACGTCGCCACGCCGGCGGAATCCGGCGCGACGGAGGCGGCGCCCGCGGCGACGCCGGCTGATTACCTCTACGTTGCCAGCCAGAGCGGTCCCGCGGTATCGGTGATCGACATGGGCACGCGGGAACTGGTCGACACCATCTGGCTCACCGACCTCGGCTTCACTCCCAACGCCAAGCCGCACGACGTCGTTGTCGAGCCCGACGGCTCGGCCTGGTACGTGTCGCTGATCGCCGACGGCTTCGTGCTCAAGTTCAACCGCGACAACGAGCTGCTCGGCCGCGCCGAGTTCGAGACCCCGGGCATGATGGCCCTCGATCCGCTGCAGGACCTGCTGTACGTCGGCCGCTCGATGGCGGCGGTCAACCCGCCGCAGCGCATCGGCGTGATCGAGCGCTCCGACATGGCGATCGAGGAGTACGACGTCTTCTTTCCCCGTCCGCACGCCATCGCAGCGGCGAAGCAGGGTGGCCGCGTCTTTACGGCCAGCCTGGCGGTAAACCAGATCGCCTCGCTGGCACCGGCGGACGACGACCTCGAAGTGATCAACGTCGACGGCCCGCCGCACACCTTCGTTCAGTTCGCCGTCTCGCCCGACGGCAACCTCCTGGTTACCGGCGGGCAGATTTCCGGTGAAGTGCTGGTGTGGGACATCTCGGACCCGGCAGCGCCCACGCTGTTCACCCGCTTCGAGATCGGCGGGCAGCCGTGGCACCCGACCTACTCGCCGGATGGTCGGTTCGTGTACTTTCCGCAGCGCACCGCCAACTCGGTGGCCGTCATCGATACGTCGAGCTGGGAGCTGGTCGACACCATCGAGGGTGAGGGGCTGGCGGAGCCGCACGGCAGCGCGATCTCACCGGACGGCAGCACGCTGTGGGTCTCGAACCGCAATACCGAAGGCCTCTACCCGACGACCATAGCCGAGACCAGCAAGATGGCCGGCGACCCGCTGCCGGCGGGCACCGTGGTGGCGATCGACACACAGACACGTGAGATCGTCGCGGTGATCGAGGTTCCGGCCTACGCCGCGGGCGTCGGCGCACGCGCCGCGCGCTGAAGGAAGGGCTTCACCCGTGACGAAGAAGAGACCCTTGCCGCTTTTCGCGGCGGTCCTGGTCGCCGCCTTCGGCGTCGCCGCGACGGCGTCGGCCGGCGCCGCTCCCGCGCAGGCGCCGCGCTACGAGCGCCGGATGTACGACATCGAGGTGCAGGATGAGTCGGGCGCGCCGTACGAGCACCCGTTCCTGGGCGGCTTCAACCTGCCCCGACCGCACCTCGTCGACATTGACGCCGACGGCGATCTCGATCTTTTCGTGCAGGAGTACTCGAGCGCGGTGATGCTGTTCGAGAACGTCGGCAGCGCGACCGAGCCGCGCTTCGTGTGGCGCACCGACAAGTACGAGAACCTCGACGTGGGTGAGTGGTACCACTTCGCCGACGTCGACGGGGACGGCGCCTTCGACCTGCTCGCCGAACAGCGCTTCAGCCTCATCCGCTTCTGGCGCAACGACGGCGAGCCCGGGCGGCCGCAGTTCGAGCTCGTCACCGAGTCTCTGCTCGATACCGACGGCGAGGCGATCTTCTCCGATCGTCAAAACATCCCCAAGGTCGGCGACATCGACTGCGACGGTCGGCTCGACCTGATGCTCGGTCGTCTCGAAGGCACCATCACGCGCTACGAGGCCGAAGGTGTCGACGAGCACGGTGCGCCGAAGTTCCGGCACGTCACCGACCGCTTCCAGGACATCGAGATCATCGGCCAGGTGATCGGCGACGAGCCGGTGGCCGACGCTTCGCCGATGTCGCGGCGGCCGACGATGCACGGCGCCAACACCATGGCACTCGAGGACATCGACGGCGACGGCGACCTCGACCTGTTCTGGGGTGACTTCTTCGAGCCCGGCTTGCTCTTCATCGAGAACACCGGATCGTGCACGACGCCGAACCTGCGCTCCGAGCCGGAGGCGTTTCCGCGCAACGCGCCGATCGCCACCAGTGGCTACAACGCGCCGGCGTTCGGCGATCTCGACGACGACGGCGACAACGACCTGCTGGTGGGCGCCCTCGGCGGCGCCTACAACCCCAACAGCACCACCATTGACAACTTCCTGTTCCTCGAGCAGAAGTCCCCGGACACGTTCGACGTGGTGACGCGGCGCTTCGTCAGCCAGCTCGATGTCGGCAGCGAGACCTTCCCGACCTTTGCCGACCTTGACGGCGACGGCGATCTCGACCTGCTGATCGGCAACAAGATCCAGCCGGATGACAACGAGACCGGCAAGCTGTTCCGCTTCGAGAACATCGGCACGCCGGCGGAGCCCAGATTCCGCTTGCGCGGCGCGATGCCGCAGTTCACCGGCCAGTACCATTTCGCCCCCGCGGTCGGTGACCTGGACGGCGACGGTGACCTCGATATGATCATGGGAACCTGGCAGGATGCGATGTGGTTGGTGATCAACGAGGGCAACGCGGATGCGCCGCGCTGGGCGATTGCCGACGAGGCGGCGGTGACCCTGTCGCGCGGCCGCAATGCCACCCCTACACTGGGGGACATCGACGGTGACGGCGATCTCGACCTGTTCGTCGGCGAGTCGTCGGGTGACATCAACTTCTATCGCAATGACGGCGGGGCGAGCGCGCCCGAGTTCGTCCTGGTGTCCGATAAGTTCGGTAACATCGATGCCGGCCGGCGCAGCGTGCCGACGCTGGTGGACATCGACGGGGACGGCGACCTCGACCTGGTGATCGGATCGGAGGCTGACGGCTTGATGCTGTACCGCAACGACGGTAGCGCAACGGCGCCGGAGTTCGTCCGCGACGAGTCGTTCGCCCCCGCGGTGCACCCGTTTTCCGCGCCGGCTTTCGCGGACGTCGACGGCGACGGCGACGTGGACCTTTTCGTCGGTGGCATCGGCGGCGGTCTGCTGTACTACGAGAACGTGCAATGAAGTCACGCCTGCGTCGCATCGGCACCGAGCTGCTCATCCTGGCGACGGTGATCGTCTGCTCGCTGGGCGCGCGCTCGGCGCTGGCCGACCACTACTACATCCCCAGCGAGTCAATGGAATACTCGCTGCTCGTCGGCGATCGCGTGGTGGTCGACAAGACAGCATACGGACTGCGCGTCCCGTTCACCGACATCAAGATCACCGAAGGCCCGTACCCCGAGCGCGGTGAGATCGTCGTGTTCGACTCTCCCGAGAGCGGGGTGCGCTTGATCAAGCGCGTCGTCGCGGTGGCCGGCGATGTCGTGCAGGTCGAGGGCGGCAAGTTGACCATCAACGGGCAGAGCATGGAATCGAAGACCGCCGCCGACCTCGAGATATTCGGTGAGCGGCAGGCGCAGCTCAACCTGCGGGACGGCGGCGGCCCGGACATGGAGCCTACCGTCATCCCCGACGGCAAGGTCATGGTGATGGGCGACAACCGCGGCAACAGCCGCGACAGCCGCGCCTTCGGCTTCATCCCCAAGGACGCGATCTACGGCCACGCCTTTCGCCTCTACTACCGCCGCGGCGAGGGATTTGTCTGGCGGCCCATCTGAAGGCGTTGCGCTGCGCGCCACCCCGGCGGCGGAATGATCCATGATCTGCGAAGAGTGCGGCGCTGAGATCGACGGCGGCACTGCTGCGTGCCACGAGCTGATCGCGGACCTGACGGTGCGCTCGCCCGATCCGCGGCGTCTGGTGGTACGCCGCACGGCCGTGGACGCCTACGCCCTGCAACATCCCGCCAGTCGGTGCGCCACCGACAAGGACATCGCGGCGCATCTGCTGAGCCTCTGCTGCACCCTGGAGTACAACAACAGCCTCGACATCTACTCGGGGATGAACTCCTGGCTGAAACGCGCGCGCGATCTGCCGCCGTTGACCCCGCCCGAATTTCGCGGCGCCCTCACCGTGGTCGATGCGGACGCGGCGCGCAGCATCGAGGAGTACATTGAGAAGGTGCGCAAGTGGGCGCTCAGCGTGTGGGAGGCCTGGCACCCGTATCACGACCTGGTGCGGGGTTGGATCGACGAGATCCGTTCCCGCTGACCGCGTCCGCCGCTCCATCAACAGCAGCGCGAGGAAGGGAATGGCCGAGGAAGACAGCAGCTATCACATGAGTCCGGCGGAATTCCGTCGCCGCGGGCACGAGCTCATCGACTGGCTGGCCGACTACCAGGAACGCGTCGAGACGTTCCCGGTGCTGTCACGCGTGAAGCCGGGGGAAGTGCGCGCCGCGCTACCCGCGCAGGCGCCGGAAAGCGGACAGCCGTTCGAGGCAGTGCTTCGCGACCTCGAGGAGATCGTTCTGCCGGGGATCACGCACTGGCAGTCGCCCAACTTCTACGCCTTCTTCCCGAGTAACAACTCGGGCCCCTCGATACTCGGAGAGCTGGCCTCCGCTGGTCTCGCGGTGCAGGGGATGATGTGGACCACGAGCCCGGCGTGCACCGAGCTCGAGACGCTGGTGCTCGACTGGCTCGTCGACATGCTGCGCCTGCCGGGCACCTTTCGCAGCGACGCTGACGGGGGCGGCGTCATCCAGGACACCGCGTCGAGCGCCTCGCTGTGTGCTTTGTTGGCGGCGCGCGAGCGCGCCACCGACCTGCTCAGCAACGCCGAGGGCTGCGACGGCTCGCTGGTCGCCTACACCTCGACCCAGGCCCACTCGTCGATCGAGAAGGCGGTCAAGATCGCCGGTATCGGATCGCACAACCTGCGGTTGATCGACGTCGACGAGACCTTCGCGATGCGTCCCGAAGTGCTGGCGCAGCAGATCGAAGGAGATCGCGAGGCCGGGTTGCTGCCCTTCTTCGTATGCGCCACGGTCGGCACAACCGCTTCCAACGGTATCGACCCGTTGTCGGCGATCGGCCGCATCTGCGACGAGGAGGACGTCTGGCTGCACGTCGACGCCGCGATGTCGGGTACCGCGGCACTATGTCCCGAGTTTCGCCACATCCACGAGGGCCTCGAGCTCGCCGACAGCTACTGTTTCAACCCGCACAAGTGGATGTTCACCAACTTCGATTGTGACTGCTTCTGGGTGAGCGACCGCGCGGCACTGATCAACGCCCTGAGCATCTTGCCGGAATACCTGCGCAACAAGGCGAGCGAATCGGGTGCGGTGATTGACTACCGCGACTGGCAGGTGCCCCTCGGTCGACGCTTCCGCGCCCTCAAGCTGTGGTTCGTCATTCGTCACTACGGCGTCGAGGGGCTGCGCTTCCACGTGCGTCGCCACGTCGAGCTGGCGCAGGAGCTCGCCGCCCGCATCGAGGAATCGGACGATTTCGAGATCGCCGTGCCGCCGCCGCTCAACCTGGTGTGCTTTCGCCACGTCGCCGGCGATGATTTCAACCGCGAGCTGCTCGACCGGATCAACGCCTCCGGCGAGCTCTACCTCACCCACGCCGTGCTCAACGACCGCTTCACCCTGCGGCTGTGCGTCGGCCAGGCGCACACCGAGGAACGCCACGTATGGGCGGCATGGGACCTCATTCGCGAGACCGCCACCGAGCTCGAGGCCGATTAGGCAGCGCCCTGTAGTAGGAGGGCCTCCCTCAGCACGAGTCGCCGCAATGAGCGGCGACGAGTAGATCGAGGATTCCCTGGTAGGCGTCCCAGGAGGTGGTGGCGTCGGGTACGGTCTTGTGGGCCACGACCATGTCGAGGGCGGGCAGGACGGTGATGTACTGACCGTATGCGCCACGGCCGGTGTAGGCGCCGGAGAAGGCGCCGGTGGCTGCTTCGCCGTCCCATACCCACCACATGTAGCCGTAGCCGAACGGGCCCTGCCGTAGTGGCTCGGGGTTCATCTTCGCCACCGGCGTTACCACGCTGACGATCTGGCGCGCCCAGTCGCGCGGGATCACCTGTCGTCCCGCCCAGTTCCCCTCGCGTAGCATCACATAGCCGACCCGCGCCATGTCTCGGGTCGAAAGGTGCATGTGGTAGGAGGGGTAGAGGGAGCGCTCCATGTCGCCGCCCTTGCGATGGCGGTCGCGGTTGAAGTCGCGCATGCCGATGGGCTCGGCGAGGTCGGTCTGCAGCGCGTCGAAGATGTCCCGGCCGGTTGCCCTTTCGAACGCGCCGCCGGCCGCGTTGAAGTCCCAGTTGCTGTACAGGAAGTAGGTGCCCGGCGCCTGCGAGCCGCGCGGCGGGGCATCGTCGAGATTGTCGCCGGGGTTCGACGCCGGGTGGTAGATGCCGGAGCTCGCCATGATCAGGTGGCGTATGGTCGCCTGACGCTCCTGTTGCGTAAGCCCGCCGATGTCGTCCATGTCCATCTGCTCGAGCGTCTTGTCGAGATCGATGGTGCCGTCGGCGACGTAGTTGCCGTAGAGCATGGCGAGCACGCTCTTGCGCACCGAGGCGAGGTAGCTGACCCGGGTTACGTCACCGTACTCCCACAGCACGCGACCGCCGAGCACCGCCATCGCGGCGGTGGTGTTCTGCTCCTCGGTGTACGCGGTCAGGCTCTCCAGACCGGCGGGGGAGTAGCCGTACAGCTCCGGTTCGCTGATGCGCTCCCACGTTGCGGCCGGAAAGACGACATCCTGCTGCGCCAGGCCGCCGGCGGCGGGCAGCAGCAGGAGGGTGAGCGCGACGATGGTAACGATGTGGCGACGGATGGAGGATCGAATCATGCCGGATGGCCTCGCGGTATCGTGGCGGAGCGGTGCGGCACTTGTCTCATTCTCCGTCGACCCTTGTCAAGAAAGGCACGACCCCGCAACATTGCCGGGCACGCGATGCCGATCCGATCCGTTACTGTGACGCGATGATCCCTCTTCCCGACCTTCTCCACGCCCGTCCCTACGCCGATGCCGACGACCATTTCCTGCTCGAGTTGCTGGAGATGGCATTTCTCGGCAGCAACGAAAGCCGCGGGATCGACGAGAGCGTGGGCAAGATCCCGTTGCCGGCTGACACCTGGAGGCCGGAGTTTTTCGTGCGCGACCTGTTCGTCGAGGACTTTCTCAGTCATCTCGATACCTTGCGCATCGACGGACACGACTACCCGATCCATGCTGCTTTCGTGCTGCGCGTCCTTGCACGACCGCCGCTGGACGTCGAGACGATCGCCTTTCGACAAGCGATTCTGCGGGAGCTGGAAGCCGATGATGAGATGCGTCGCAAGGTCACGCTGCTGTACGTCGAGCTGGTCAGGTTGCTCGACCAGCTCAAGAGCACCCACACGCAGACGCTGCTCGACAAGACCACCCTGCGACTCGACACACTGCGCCAGCTCCACTACGTGGTCGACTACATGGTGCAGGAGTTCGCCGACGCGACCTCCGGGTTGCGGCGGCTGCACGAGGTGGGGCTGGAGATCGAGGCGTCGCACGAACACGAGACGCTCACCGCGCTGCTCGACTACGAAGACAATTACACACGCCTCGATCTGCGCATCCGGGTCGGCGCCGACGGCCGCATCCGCAACCTCGAGATCGAGGAGCTGGAGGACAACGCCGGCAACCGCTTCTACCTGTCGCCCTTCCGACGCTGGCTCGAGCTCGCCCGCCTGCGGTGGCGCGGCTCGACGTTCACCCAGCGCGAGCTGGTCAACCGGGTCATTCTCGACGTCTACCGGCGCATAGCCCCGGCGTTCAGCACCCTGGTGCAGGTGATGGGGCACCTCGAGGTGTATCTGGTCAGCCGCGGATTCGCCCAGCGCGCGCGCGACGCCGGGCTCGAGGTGAGCCTGGCCGACGTTGCCGACGGCGGCCACGTTGCGCTGCGCGGGTTGTTCAATCCACTGCTGCTGCAGACCCAGGGGCCGCCGGTCTCGTGCGACGTGCAACCGCAGAGCAATGCTCCGGTGACCGTGGTCACCGGGCCGAACTCGGGCGGCAAGACG
>JASFRZ010000068.1:0-14691 GCA_050114655.1 Acidobacteriota bacterium | reverse complement strand
CCGGGTACCGGACCGGACCCCCGGCCTCTGAGCCGGCGGCCGAGATGCGCCCCCCGCGCTCCTGGCGCACGCGGCGTGTCCCGGTGCCGGAGCGGGCAAACCACCGTCGTTGCTACCGGGCGTCAGGATCTACCGACACGGTCACCCGCAGCGGCAGCCTCCCCTCCCACGACCACTCGATACGTGGAACCTGCAGCTCGACGCCCAAACACGGGTGATATGGCGTCTGCCGAAGCTGCCGGTCAACGGGCACCGAGCTGTCGATGCGGACGGACGCGCGCCGCCCGGACCCGGCGTGGTGCAGCATCCAGCCTTCCGACGTGTTCTCGACCTTCCAGCTCGGGGCGACGAGGAGACCCGCGCTGACCCGATGGCGCCCGCGACCGTGTACTTCGTCGCGCAGCAAGAGCTCCCCATCTTCATGTACTTGCACCGTGCGCTCGTGCCGCGGGGCTCCGGGCAAATGGCGGTAGCCATCGTGCGCTGCGCGAACTTCCATGCCGTTTCGGGAAGACTCGAAGTCGAGGACCGTCGCCTCGGCGCGCCGTCCGACACGGAAGATGTGCCAGACCTCGCTCGAATCGGTGCCATCCACACAGACCGTGTTGTGCGCCGCCGTCGAGCGATCATAGGCACGACGCTCGTCGAGATCGTACGCGAACGTCCCGGCATCGACGAATAGCCGCTCGCCGTTCAGCGAGCATTCCACCGCGAGAGAATCAGCGTGGGCATGCCCAGGCTGGCACGCCGGTCCGATCGCGCCGACGTCGAAGAACACCGTCCAGCGTGGGCCGTGCCAGGTCACGAGACCGGTATCCGCAAGAAGCCGCGCCCCTTCGGGGGCCGAGGTGTCCGGCGCCACGCCCAGGAGCTCTGCAGTATGCGGGATATGAGCGTCGTCGAGCGACGCCTCCTGCGAGCTGTCGTTGAACTGGTGGGTTGTGCCGTCGGGGTGACAGGCGCGAACGAGGAACTCGGCCATGCGACTCCACGACCCGGCCAGCCTCTCGCGCACCACAGGGTCCTGCGAGAGGATCGCAATCGCCGCCAGGTCCTGCATGACCTCGAGGTGGTAACGACCGCTGCACTCGAAGTGGCCGCCGTCCGCCAATACCTGCTCGGCGATCTGCGAACACGCTATCGTCCCGGCGCGCCGGCGCCACCGCGCCGCAGCGGGATGGTCGAAAAGGGCGCCGGCCCAGGCCAGGCCTTCCGCATTGCGGAGAAGATGGTTGGCGCGCAGGTCCCACTCCACGTGGGCGTCGAGGAAGAGAGCCTGTCGCCAAACGCTTTCGAGAAAGCGGTCGGTGAACCCGGCATCGTCGAACAACCCGTCGCGGCCCGTGGCGAAGGCGGCGACCCACCACCGCAGGCGCGTGGCGATTGTGTAGCTGTTCCACGCCAGCGGGCGGCTTCCCGGGCGCGCCAGGTCGCAGCGCTCGATCCAATCGTCGATGAGCACGCGGAAGACGCCCGCCGCCGATCGACGGTCGGCCGGCTCGACGCACTCGGTGTCGCCGCACACACACGCGGCTTCGTAGGCCCACGGTTGCGTGTGCAGTGTCATGATCCACAGCCTCTCAGACTCGGGATTGCCGAGGCGCCAGTCGCCGGGCGGGCACCCCAATGGCACATCACGATGCAGGATCCGGAAGGTTCCTCCGTGCAACAGACGCAGGTTTTCCACCGCCGTGCTCAGGCTGCCCTGGAGCCAAGGCATGGCCTCGACGGCCGCGGCGAGCGCGGAAGTATCGATCGCCACGGGAGAGCCGCCGGGGGTGCCGGACGATGCCGGTCGCCGGGCGGGGAGCCGTCGTTCGAGCGCGTACCGGAGCCGCCAGAGAAGCTGGCTTGCGCGCAGATGGGATACGGTGCGACCGAAGCGCAGCAGGCGTTGCAGCCGGCCGGTCCCACGCACGCGCGCGCTCATGGGCGTCAGCGCCGCCGCTCCACCGCGGCGTACCGCTCGCGGACCGCCGCGAGGTCCCAAGGCAGTTGCTCCCAGCCCGCCAGGCGCTGCAGCCGCACGACGTCGTCGCGCACCCGATCGAGGATGTGGTCGACAGTGGCGAGCGAGGGCGGCGCCTCACTGCTCGGCGCGCGGCGAAGCAAGCGGGCGCGCAGGCGGGCGCGGGTGTCGCGTGACAGCCAGGGCCGCACGCAGCGACGGTAAAGACCACTGCGAGTCAACCTCCACAGGGCGCCGCTGCGCACCCACATCTTCTCGCCCGGGTTGTACACGCGCCCCGTATCGATGCGGTCGGTGCCGACGGGGATGCCGAGGAAACCCGACAGATCGCTGACCACTCCGCGACGATCGGCGACGTAGTCCTCGAAGCGCACGATGCGCACGTTGGGCGCGCCGAATGCCTCGATCCACGGGGTGATCTGCATCGCGTAGCGGCTGAAGTCAACCAGCCGTGGGCAGGCTTGCACCGCGCGATCGATGTTCGCGTCGACATCGCCGGCGGCGAGCTCCTGCTTGTGCTGGCTGATGGTGCGCGCCACCGGCTCGCGGACCAGATAGATGATCTTCACGCCCGGGCCCAGCACCCGCAACGCGCGCTCCGGTACCCCGGGATGATCGGGCAGCTTCGAATAGCCCGTCGATGCGTCGCCGCAGACCTGCTCGTCGCCGGCGTCGCGGTAGAGGCGCTGATACGCGGCACGCCCCCTGGGGGTCAGCACCTCGTCGGAGGTGAGGTTGTCGGGCTCCTTGTCGGCCGGGAAAAACACCGCCGGGTTGGCGAGCAGGTCGTGGAACAGCGTGGTGGTGCCCGACTTCATCGCACCGATGATGAGGAAGTCGGGAAGGCGCATGCGGAGGTCTTACCAGACGCCCGCGACCTGTGCCAGGACGGCGTCGTGCAGCCGTCCGTTGCTGGCGAACACGCCGCGCTCGTTGTGGTAGCGCGCCGGGTCGTAGACCAGGGGCTTGCCGTCGCAGTCGCTGAAGGTACCGCCGGCGGCGACCAGGATGGCCTCGGGGGCGCAAGTATCCCACAGCTTGGTGCCGATCGAGGGATGCAGGTACAGGTCGCCCGTAGCCTCGGCGACGCGCGCCGCCTTCAGGCCGACGCTGCCGCATTGTTCCATCTTGTCGATGCCCAGCTGCGCCGCCATCTCGGCAACGATGTCGGGGGTATGTGAACGGCTCACCACCAGGCGCGCCTGGTGGGGATCGGAGATGTCGGAGACGCGCAACTCGGTGCGCTCGTTGCCGACCAGCTTCTCGGGCGTCAGGCCGTGCCCGCCGCGGTACAGGGTGTCGGACGGTGGGTGGTAGACCGCGCCGAGCACCGGCCAGCCGGCCACGGCCAACCCGATCATCACCACGAAGTCGCCGGTGCGCTTGACGAAGTCACTGGTGCCGTCCATCGGATCGACGTACCAGACGCGCGGCGGAGCATGCTCGTGACTCGGCGGCTCGGCGTCGGGCGTGTGCTCGAGCGCGGAATAGGGCTCGTCTCCGCGCACTCCCTGCGCATCTCGACCGGCCCCCGGGTGCGCCCCGCGCTCACCAGCCGAAGACCCGGGGGGCCCGGAGGGCGCGGCTCCGGCGAACTGCCCGATCGACTCCTCCGAGACGATGTCGTCGTGGGGAAACGCCTTGCGCAGCGCGCTGACGATGAAGGCGTCGGATTCGCGGTCGGCCACCGTCACCGGCTCGCCGTCCTTGTACTCGTCCGCCGACGCGCCCGCCTCGTAGTGCTTCAGGACGATGGCGCCGGCTCCGCGGATGATTTCGCTGACGACCTCGATCTCGTGCTGCATCGCGCGCCCGCTACTGCGCGGTCGGGGCCCGCAGGAGCCGCTCGGCCATCAGATGATTGATGATCAGCCGGGCGTTCTCTTCCGGCGTGCGGGCCACCGTATCGAGGATGATCTCCGCCGAGGTGGGCTCCTCGTAAGGATCGTCGATGCCGGTAAAGCCGCGCAGCTCGCCGGCGCGCGCCTTGGCGTACAGTCCTTTGACGTCGCGTTGCTCGCACACCTCGATGGGGGTGTCGACGAACACCTCGACGAAGTTTCCGTCGCCCACCATGGCGCGCACGTCGTTGCGCGTAGCACGGTACGGGCTCACCGCGGCGCACACCACCACGCCGCCGTGGCGAACCAGCTCGGAAGCGACGAAGCCGATGCGGCGGATGTTGATGTCGCGATCCTCGGCGGAGAAGCCCAGGCCCTTGGAGAGGTGGGTACGCACCACGTCGCCGTCGAGCACCGTGACCTGCTTGCCGAGCTCCTGCAGCAACACCGTGAGCACGTCGGCGGTGGTCGACTTACCGGCGCCGCTCAGACCGGTGAACCAGACGCAGAAGCCCTGGCGGTGGCGCGGCGGGTAGGCATCGCCGAGGATCTCGGCGACCTCCGGGCGGGTAAACCAGTCGGGCAGCAGATTGCCGGCCTCGAGATAGTCCTCGCGCACCTTGGTACCGGAGATCGACAACGTCTTGGTACCGTCGGGTACCTTGGAGGCCTCCTCGTAGCGCTCCTCATCGGCCAGATAGACCAGCTCGTGGAACGGCGCCACACCGACGCCGAGCTCCTCACTGTGCTGCTTGACCAATTCCTGGGCGTCGTAGGGGCCGTAGAACGGATCCCCCTTGGAGTCGCGGCCCGGGCCGGCGTGGTCACGGCCGACGATCAGGAAGTTGGCGCCATAGTTGCGCCGGATGACGGCGTGCCAGAGCGCCTCGCGCGGCCCCGCCATGCGCATCGCCAGCGGCAGCAGCGCCAGCAGGCAGCGCTCGTGAGAGAAGTACTTCTCGGCCAGCACCCTGTAGGTGCGCACGCGGGTGAAGTGGTCGACGTCGCCCGGCTTGGTCATGCCGACGACCGGGTGCAGCAGCAGGTTGCCCTCCACCGAGTCGACCGCGCGCCGCACGATCTCCTCGTGGACGCGGTGCAACGGATTGCGGGTCTGGAATGCCACCACGTTGTCGCGCCCCATCGCGGCCAGTTGCTCACGCGTTTGCGCCGGCGTCATGCGCAGATCGCGGAAGTCGGCGTGCGGCGGAGTGTGCAGCACCTCGAGCGGTCCGGAGATGTTGAGCTCGCCCCAGCGCGACATCTCCGCCACCAGCGGGTGACGCGAGTCCTCGGTGCCGAACACCTGCCGTGCCGCCTCGTGGCGGTCCCAGACGTGCACCTCCTCGATGGTCATCACCGCCAGCAACTCGTTCTTGGCCGAGCGCAGGGCGACCCGGTCGCCCTCGGCAAAGCCATGGTGGCGTTCCACCGGCAAGGTGATCGGAATGGGGAACAGGTGGCCGTCGGCCAGCCGCATCTCGGCGAGCACGCGCTCGTAGTCGGCCTGCCCCATGAAGCGATCGAGCGGCGAGTAGGCACCGGTGGCGAGCAGCTCCAGATCACAGGCGGCGCGCGAGGTCAGCTGCAGGGAGGGCAGGTGGGCCGACTCCTTCTTGAGCTCCTCGGCGCGTTCCGGCGAAACGATCAGATCGACCAGCTTGCCGCCGCAGGGTGCAATCAGGGTGCTGGTGCCGGTCTCCTTGGTGGTCACGCGAACAACCTCCGGACATACGGTGGGCGGACAGGCGCCGCGCCGCGAAGTGGATCGGGCGCAACGAGCCGCTTTCGGATTTGCAAAAAAGGTGGGAATGCCCGACGCGGAAGTCCTTCGAGCAGGTGCATTTTAACATCGATGCGCCGTTCTGTTTTCCGCGCCACCGCGCTCCCGAGCGGGGCGCTGGAGGGCGCGGCCGAAGAGTCGATTCAGCGGCCGGCACAGCCGCCGCCGTCGATGGGCACGGCGACGATCCATCCGTCGTTTTCGAACGGCGTCGTGAAGCAACTCGAGCGCAACCACACCGGCTCACCGTCAGCACGCGCCAGCAGCAGCAAGGTCCCGCCCGCAGCTCGCAGCGCCGCCGCGGCCACCGCCGGATCGGCGGTCGCCCGCGCGCGTCGCAGCTCGGCGGCGACGCGAGCATACTGCTCACCGTTGGCGCCGAACAGCAGCGCGTGGCGCTCGTCGGCAAGCGCCAGTGGCCGACGCAGGAAGTAACCGATGCCGCTGACGAAGTCCTCCTGGGGGATCGCCACCACCGCGTCGCGCGGCGCGTTGTCGTCGACCCAGCGCGTCGCCTCCACCGTGCTCACCAGGGTGGCCCAGAAGAGTCTCCCCTCGAGCAGCATACCGACCAGGGCATATCCGTTGGCCAGCAGGCACAGCGCCACCGCGACGAGCGCCCAGCGCGCATCGCCGATGCCCCGCCGGCGCCCCGCCGACGCGGTCGGTGGCGGGTCGACCCCCGTGATCCCGTCGGCGCGGGTGACCAGGCCCGCGACGCGCGCCAGGCGCAGCGCGGCGAACGGGGCCAGCATGCACCACACCAGCACCAGCGGGCGGGCGTAGAGGTTGTTGGGCATACCCACCGGAGGCCGTACGAAGACCACCACCACGAGCACAGACAGTGACATCCACAGAACGTGGCGCTGGTGCGGTTGCAGACGACTCTTGGCCGCCAGCCGGCGCGCCTCGAGCGCCGCCAGCACGCCGATGACACCGAGCTCGACGGCATAGACCGCGATGCTGTCGACCGTGCCGCTCAGCCAACCCGGGCCGAACAGCGCGCTCAGCAACGCGCCGTTGCTCCAGCGTCCGGCGGAGGACACGTGCACCGTGAGCCCGCCCGTCCGGCCGGCCGCCAGCACCGCCGCTACCGGCAACGCCAGCACTGCCGCGACCAGGCCGGGGAGCAACCACTGCCGCAACGCGGGCGTGTGCCACGGCAGGCGCCGCCGGCGCACGCCCTCGATGAGCGTCGCACCGACCACCGCGATCGCCAGCCCGAGGGCGACGTAGGCCGACAGCGCCGGCAAGCCGGCAAGCAACAACGCCGGCAGCAGCCAGCCCGCTGCGAAGGTGTCGCCTGCACCGACGCGCTCGGCCTGCAGCCGGCGCCGCAAGACCAGGTGTACGGCGAGCAACGCCACCAGCACCGCCGCCATGTGCTGCGGGGCCCAGATGACCGTCATGTAGGGGGCGTTGAACTGGCGCTCGTTGTGGTGGATCCAGTAGTCCAGGTGGGTCGACGGGACCACCGCGCGCAGGGCCCCCAGCCCGCCGACACGGGCCGCTCCGCCGGCGAGGTTGACCAGCGAGTCGATGATCAGCGGGATGAGGTCGAAGCCGGCCAGAAAGGTGCCGCCGAGGGCTGCCAGCAGAGGCACGCGCGCGTCGTCACCGAGGTCGGTGCCGCGGCCGAAGGCGATGGTGCGTGCCGCCGCGTAGACGACGAACGGGGTCGCCGCGGCGGTGACCAGGGTCAGCAACAGCAGCGCCGGATACACCATGCCGGCGCCGCCCGACCCGGTGAGTGCGCCGGCGAGCCGGCCGATCGACGCCGCCACCAGATGGAAGCCGTAGTAGTAGGGAGCGTTGTCGACGGCGTGCAGGAACGGGTTGGCGGGCGGAAACGCGTCGGAGCCCACCAGCGCCGTGGTGGTGACCAGGTGCTTGTACCAGTCGGTCATTGCCATGCGGTGGATGCCGTCGGCACGCTGCAGCCCGTAGTTGATGAACGGCAGCCAGGCGAGCAACGCAAACAGCGCGCCGGCGAGCGCCAGGATGAGGAAGTGCCGCTTGCCGGTGGACGACTTCTCCGCCGCCAGCGGCTCGTCCGCACGGCCGCCGGAGTGCACGAGCGAAGCCCCCAGCAACACCACCGTCCCGACGACGATGGCAAGCAAAATCGCGCGCCATCCCGGCCCGGCGAGCTGCGCGGCGATCCAGATCGACAATGCCGCCACGGCGACGCCCCCGTAGGCGACGGCCACCAGTTCGATGGCGTCCGCCCCGGCGGCGCGCCGGTCGAGCGAGCGCCGCCACGCCACGGCACCCAGCGCAGGCGCGCCCAGGACGAGGGCGGCGACGACGATGAGTGCGAGAATCTCCATGGCGAGCGGGGTGCTGGATCGGTTGCGGCAGGCGGGGCCGCGGCCCACGGAACGCGGCCCGACGCCCGAGTGTACTCGATGGCCTGCGCGATCGGTGTATCTTCAGCGCATGAGTAATCCGTCGCCGGCCAAGCGCCGGCTCCCCTCCGGCCTCTCTCCGCTGCTGGTGTGGGCGTTTCTGGTCGTCGTCGCCTGGGCAACGACGCGCTCCGTTTATTCCCCGCCCGACGCCGTCGCGCTGGCGCTGCTGTATGCGCTGCTGGCCGTCGCGTTGGTACAGGGCGCGCGCGCGCTCGCCGCTCTCGGTTTCGCCGGCCGGCTCGGCGGCGCCGCATGCGCAGGACTCCTGCTGGCCTGGCATTGGCGCGAGCAAACCCGCATCCCGGGCGTCGGCGCCACCCTGTGGACCGTCGAGGGCGTGCTCGCCTTCCTGCCGGTGCTGGCGGTGCTCACCGGCGCGTTTCTGCTGCTGGAGCTGCTGCGCGGGCGCGAACAACGCGGCCGCTTCACCGTTCACGTCATCACCTGGGCGCTCGCCAGCGTGCTGTTCCTGGTCGTCCTGCTGGGCGTGTACCGCGGCACCGGGACCGCGCGCTGGCACCTCATCCGCCACAACCACATGATCGGCACGCTGGCCTTCCACCTGTTCGGCACGCCGGTGGCCGCCATCGAGGCCGAGCAGTGGGCGGCGCACCGGCGCGGCGCTCCGGTGGGCCAGCCGGCGTGGGTGCACGAGCTCTACCAGATCGCCCAGGGGGCAGCGGACAGTGGCGCGCCGGCAGCAGAAGGCGACAGAGAAGCGACCACTCCTCCCCTGCCCGCCGGCGGCGGCCCCGGCGATGAGCAGCCGCCCGATATCGTCGTGGTCCTGCTCGACACCCTGCGTGCCGACGGCCTCGCAGCGTACGGCGGCGACCCGAGCCTGATGCCGCAGCTCAACGGCCTCGCCACCGGCGCCACGGTGTTCACCGACGTGCTCGCCAACGCGCCGTGGACCCAGCCCTCGATCGCTTCCCTGTTCACCGGCGTGCTGCCCGAGGAGCACGGGGTGATCTCCTACCCCTACCGCATGTCCAGCAATGTGCTCACCCTGGCCGAGGTGCTGCAGGCGCGTGGGTACACCACCGCCGGCCTGGTGGCCAACGGTGTCATCATGAACCCCGACTCGGGCTTCGCGCGCGGCTTCGACAGCTTCGAATTCGTGCGTGATTCGCATGACCCGCGGCTGACCTACGCGCGCGCGGACACGGTGACCGATGTCGCCGCGACCTGGCTGGCGCGGCACTACGGCGTGACGCCGCAGCCCGCCGATGCGTTGCCGGCCGGCGGCGTTCAGGATGGCCCGTCACCGCAACAGGAGGTCGCGTCCCGTCCGCCGTTGTTCCTGTACGTGCATTACTTCGACCCGCACGTGCCTTATCTCAGCAGCGGCCTCGCCGATACGCGCCAAAGCGGCCTGTCCTTCGACAGCGCGCGGCGCTATTACCACGACGAGCTGCGTTTTCTCGACGGCGAGCTGGCGCGCCTCGCCGATACGCTCGCAGCCACGCTCGATCGGCCCCGGGCGCTGCTGATCGTCTCCGATCACGGTGAGGAGTTCGGGGAGCACGGCGGCATGGGGCACTCGCAGTCGCTGTACACCGAGGTGCTGCACGTTCCGGCCGTGTTGCAACTCGTCGATGCCGGCGCCGACGCCCCGCCGGCGATGATCGATGCGCCGCTCGAGGGGCGCGATTTCTTCGACCTGCTGCTGCGGCTGGGCACCGGCGAGCAGGTCGACGTGGCCGACTGGGCGACCGGCAACGCACGCCCGGCGCGCGTCGCCTCGTTGTACTTCGAAAAGGATCCGGGCCGCTCGCAGTGGGTGCACTACTTGCTGCGCCCCTACCGCAGCCACATCTACAGCCGCATGATCCAACGCGACGCGATGCGCTACATCTACTCCGCGTTCGGCCCCACCGACGAGCTGTACGATCTCGACGCCGACCCCGACGAGCTCGTCAACCTCGCCGCCGGCAAGCGCGGCCGCGTGCTGGAGCTACAGGCCGAGCTCGACCTCACGCCGCAGTACTGGGCCCGCCTGGTGCCGCTGAACCTGTCGCCGGAAGCACTCCAGAACCTCCGCCAACTCGGCTACATACACTGAACGAACGCCGCTCAGTTCAGCCGGACCAGAGACCGAGGGCGTATCGCCATGTTGTCGCGAGGTTGCCGTAGACGCCGTGGCGCATGATGAGCAGCTCGTAGGCAATGAGGAGCCAGACCTCGGCGGCGGCGAGCGCAACGATGATCAGCGGCCCGGCGCGCTCCAGTCGAGGCCGGCTGATACACCAGGCGATGGTGCCGGCGAGGCCCACGATGAGCAGCGGAGTGACGGTGACGTAGCGCCGCGCGCCAAAGGCAGCGCCCTGCCCGTAGGGGTGGATCACGTCGATCAGCACCAGCCCGGCAACGGCGAACAGCGCCGATAGCGCCACGTTGCGCTCGGCAACCGGGAACGGCCCCCGGACGATCAGCAGCAGGCCGACGAGCGCCAGCGCGGCGAGCGGCGTCCAGCTCAGCCAGCCCTCGTAGCCGGTGGAAAAGAGGATCTCGAGCAAGCGTCCGAGCGAGAACGGGCGTGGTGCACCGAGCCCGTGCCGCGGGATGATCTCACCGTGCAGCGCGTACCAGGTGTAGGCCTGCGGCAGGTATCCGAGCGCGCCGCCGCCGGCCATCGCGGCGAGGGAGCGCGCCAGCGCCGGCAGCCCGTCGGCCGCCATCACCGCGAGCCCCAGCGGCAACAGCACGACCGGCGCGTCCTGCAGACGGATGGCGACCAGCAGCCCGCCCGCGGCACCGGCGGCGAGCCACCGCCAGGTGACGTCCTGATGACGGAAAGCGCACCAGCCGAGCCACGCGGTGAGCGCCGCGGCGAACCAGGCGACGGCGTGGGAGTACAGCGGTGCGATCATCGAGTAGTACAGCGCCGGGGTGCCGAACCACACCAGCAGCGCCGCGGGCAGCGCGTAGCGCGTGGCCACGACCTCGCGCGCCAGGCGGCGCGACAACTCGGCGCCCACGCCGACCCACAAGATCGCCGCCAGCGCGCAGCCCCAGGCGGCAAACAGACCGTAGCCGAGAGGACCGGTGTCGAAGCCGACCCCGCCGGCGATCGCGTCGAGCGCCAGGCCGGGCAGATAGCCGGGCAGCCATAACAGCGCCGGGCCGACGGGGAAGACGTTGGCCGCGTAGCCGTTGCGTCCGACGCCGAACGGGTAGCGGGGGTCGCCGCCCTCCGGGCGCAGCACCTCGAACTGGTTGGTCAGGTCGAGGTCGCGGTCGAGCACCAACGACGGCAAGTAGGCAAAGTACGAGCGCGCGTCGCCCTGCACCAGCGGCTTGCTGAGGCCGGAGCTGAGCGCGGTGCCGAGCAGGTAGACGACGGCGATCAGCACCGTGACGGCGACGATCGCTCGCTGTTGCAGTCTGTCGGGCACCGGGGCCTTCCGGTCAGCGGATATAGCCGAGTTGGCGGAGACGTTCCAACGCTTCGGGGGTGAGGCCGACCGGCTGGGGCTCGAGGCGCGGCTGATCGCGAAACCAGTGCAGGCTCTGCATCAGTCGCTCGACGACCTCGCTGCCGGCGCCGAAGTCGGCAAACACGTCGTCGCGCTCCCACGGGTCCGTACTCAGGTCGTAGAGCTCGTAGCCATCGTCGTCGAGCCGGTGGATGAGCTTGAAGCCGCGGTACTGCACGCCCTCGGTGCGCGCGTCGGAGCCGAACGCGTAGCTGCCCTCGGCGATCACCGGTGGCGGATCGGCGCCGCGCGCCACCTCCAGCAGGTCGACGCCGCCGAAGTCGTCGCCGGGCAGGCCGAGCACGCCGAGCACGGTGCGCGGGATACTGAGCGTGGCGACGGCCGGCTCGACCACGGTTCCGCGCAGGCCCTCGTCGATCGCCCCGGCGATGATCAGCGGCACGTCGACGAGTTCGCGATAGACGTCCTTGCCGTGGAAGAAGCGACCCCGTTCGAGAAAGTACTCGCCGTGATCGGCGGTGACGAAGATCACCGCGTCGTCGCCGTAGCGGTCGGCAATGCCCTGCCACAGCGTGGCGATCCATTCGTCGGTGTAGGCGATCTCCTCGTCGTAAACCGCCTTCACGTAGTCGAGGTCGTAATCGGCCATGGGCTCGGCGCGACGCTCCTCACCGACCAAACGTCCCGAGGTGATCTGGTCGGGCAGCGCGCCGGTGTAGCCGTCGGCGAAGCCGAACTCGGGATGGCGCACGTAGGTGAAGTGCGGGTCGAAGTAGTGCACCCAGAGAAAGAACGGCTGCTGCACCTCGCCGAGACGCGCCAGCGCGGTCATGGTGAGGTCGCGTGAGGTCACCGCTTCGTGGCCCAGCACGTTGCTCTCGTCGAACACGTCGAAACCCTGCGCGAAGCCGTGCTTGGCGGAGACGAACTCGTGCGACACCACCGCAACGGTCGCGTAGCCGGCTGCGTGCAGGCGCTCGGCGAGCGTCTCGGCGGCCTCCGGCAGCGCGGTCTCGGCCTCGATGGCGCCGTGTTGCGACGGCAGCAGCGAGGAGTGCAGCGACGCCATCGCCGGCAGCGTCCAGGGCGCCTGCGAGATACCGCGCGCGAAGCGAACGCCGGACGACGCCAGCCGGGCGAGGAACGGCGCGGTGGCGCGCGGGTAGCCGTAGGCCTCGAGGTGGTCGGCGCGCAACGTGTCGATGGTCACCAGCACGATATTCGGCGTGCGCTGCGGCTCCGGCGGCGCCGGCGCCCCGCCGCAGGCGGCGGCCGACGACAGGATCGCCAACAGCAGCGCCGTCGCGGCGGCGCGGCCGCTGAGCACACCGGCGCCCCGTCGGTCGTTCCGAAGCCGCTCGATCGTCCGCTGAATCATCTGCGCCATTCGATGAAGTCCTCGCCTGCCGCGACCGTGCGCTCGGCAACGGTCCCGTCGGGCCAACGAATCTCGAGGCGCGCCACCGCGTCGCCCGGAGGAATGCCGAAGTGCAGCGCGCCCGAGCCCTGCGAGTAGCGCGTCGAGGCGGCCGAGCCGTAGCGCTGCGCGCGTACCGTGCCGGAAGCATAGAACGCCGTGATCACCGCCCCCACCGGATCGCCGCCCGCGACCCGTGGCAGCACCCGCAGCGCGGTGCCACCGCCGGCCGTCTCGTTGCGGGCCAGCAGGCGCCGGTGGTCGAACAGGGCGACGTCGAGGCGGCCGTCGCCGTCGGCATCGAGCGATGCCGCGCGGGTGAACACCTGCGCGCCCCAGGCGGCGTCGATCGGCGAGATGGTGAAGCGGCCGTCGCCGTCGTTGGTCAACCATGCCGGCTCGACACCGAAGGTGACGGCGTCTTCGTCGCCGTCGTTGTCGACATCCAGGAAGGCCATGTTGTTGGCCAGCGGGGCCGCCGCCAGCCCGGCGTCGGCGGTGACGTCGTCGAAGCCGCCCGCCGTTCCGCGGTACAGGGCATGGCGGCGCTCCTCGCCGTGACCAGCGAGCCACAGATCGAGGCGACCGTCGTTGTCGACGTCGAGCACGTACAGTGCGAGGTTGGAGAACAGCTCCTCGGCGTCGAGCGGCTCGGAGCCGGGGGGAAACAGCAATCCGGCGGTCTCGCCGCGGGCGATCTCGAACCGACGCCCGCCGCGGTTGTAGGCGATCGCGAAGCCGGTCTCGTCGACGTATGCCAGATCGTCGCGGCCGTCGCCGTCGATATCGAGCCAGGCGAAGGTGTCGCCAGTGCTGACGTCGAGACCGGCGGCAGCGGCGATGTCCACGTAGCTGCCCGCGTCGTCGAGCACCAGCAGCGCGTTGGGCGTCGCGGTGTTGCCGACGTACAGCTCATTGACGCCGTCACCGTCGATATCCACCCATTCGACGCGACGACCGCGCCCGTAGTTGGGCGGCACCAGGCCGCGCACGTCCGCGTACAGCGGATCACCGCCGGTGTACTCGAAGAAGCGATCGACCTTGGGATCGAATGGCGGCAGCAGTGTGCCCATCAGACCGCCGCGGCTGATGAACAGGTCGGGGGCGGCCGAGCCCCGCGCGTTCACCCAGGCGATGCCGTGCGGGTCGTCCTTCCACAGCTCGACGTGCTCGCCCACCGCCGACAGATCCGCCCCGGCGAAGACGGGCATCGAGGCGTCGACCACCAGCTCGGCGGCGACGTAGCGCAGGTTGGCGCGGAAATGCAGCGGTGCGTCGACCACCAGCTCGGCGTCTTGCTCGCCGCGGTCGCGCACGAAGCGTTCGTCGAGGCGCAGCGTCAGCTCGCCGTTGGTGCGCAGCGAGAGCCTCACCGGCCCGCCGTCGGGAGCGACCCAGAAGTGCCAGTCACCGCGCCGCGACGGCTCGTGCCAGAGGTACACCCCGGGACCGGAGGCGCGCGCCCGCTCCAGCGTCGCCTCCACCGGCGCGTAGAGATCGACGATTCCGGTGTTCTCGTACAGGCCGCTGCGATCCGCCCCTTCCGGGTTGGCGAGCACGAAGCGACCGCCACGGTTGTCGAACAGCTCGAGGCGCGCCAGGTTGTGCCAGTTGACCAGTAGATCAGTATCGCCGTCGCCCTCCATGTCCGCGCTCACCACGTCGAACGGCACCGCATACTGCACCGCGGCGGGGGCATCGAAAGCGTTCGAATCGAGGTCAAAGCGTACCTCCAGCGGCACCGGCGTCGTCGTCGAGGCGCTGCAGGCGCACACCACCCCGACAGCGATCAGCGGCAGCACAAGGCGGCTCATCGGATGTAGCCCAGCG
>JASFRZ010000067.1:0-14843 GCA_050114655.1 Acidobacteriota bacterium | reverse complement strand
CCACGACGGAGCCGGCGCCCGGCCGCCGATCCCTCGCCGAGATGGAGCGCGTCCACATCGCCTCGGTGCTGGAGGCCAACGACTGGAACATCAGCCGCTCCGCCGAGGTCCTCGGGATCGACCGCGGCACGCTGTACAACAAGATCAAGAAGTACGAGCTGCACAACCCCTCCCATGCGGCAGGTTGAGGCAGACGAGCGTCTCAGATCGATCCACATCGTGCCGGTCGGCAAGCTGGCGCGAAGCGTCGGCGAGTGGCTCGCCGCCATGGTCAGCCGTCACGTCAAGGTGCCCTGCTACGTCGACGACTCCGTCCTGGTCGACGAGATCCGTCTACTGCCCGGACGCGAGCAGGTCGATGCCGACTACCTGTTGCGCCGCCTCGAGGAGCAACCGGTCGAGGGGGGTGCCGCGATCGTCGGCCTCACCGACGCCGACCTCGGCCTGCCCATCCTGACCCACGTGTTCGGCGGCGCGCGCGCCGACGGACACACCGCGGTGGTCTCGCTGGCGCGCCTGCGGCAGAGCTTCTACGGGCTGCCGCGCGACAACGGGCTGACCGCGCGCCGCGCCGTCGCCGAGGTGCTGCACGAGGTCGGCCATCTCGCCGGGCTGGCGCACTGCGACCGTTACGACTGCCTGATGCACTTCAGCCCCGATGTCGAGAGCATCGACCTGCGCGGCGACTCGTTCTGCCCGGACTGCGCTGCAGCGCTGCCGGCGGACTTCCTGCGTGAGGTCCCCGAAGCGGGCCGCTAACCGGAACGGGACGACCCCGCTCGGCGGAAGTCCGCGGGCTGACTACTCGCTGTGCTCTGTACGCGCGATGATCTCGTCCTGCAGCTCGCGCGAGATGTCGCAGAAGTAGTCGCTGTAGCCGGCGACGCGCACGATCAGGTCGCGATGGGCGTCGGGGTCTTCCTGCGCCGCGCGCAACGTCTCGGCGGTGACCACGTTGAGCTGTACATGGTGACCGTCCATGGCGAAGTAGCCGCGCACCAGGTCCCCGACCTTCGCGACGCCGCGCCCGTCGGCGAGCACCGGGGGGCTGAACTTCATGTTCAGCAGGGTACCGCCGGTCTCGAGCTGATCCATCTTGCCGGCCGACTTGAGCACCGCGGTCGGCCCGTGCACGTCCGCCCCCTGCACCGGCGAGATGCCCTCGGACAGCGGCATCCCGGCGCGGCGACCGTCGGGCATCGCTCCGGTGACCGAGCCGAAGTAGATGTGGCAGGTGGTCGGCAGCATGTCGACGTGGTACTCGCCGCCGCGCAGGTTGGGGCGACCCTCGACCGCCTCCAGGAAAGCACGGAAACCGGCGCGCATGAGGTCGTCGGCGCGGTCGTCGTCGTTGCCGTACTTGGGCGTCTTGTTGAGCAGGCGCTGGCGGAGCACCTCGGCGTCGTCGAACCCGGTGGCCAGCGCACCGAGCAGCTCGTCCATCGACACCTTGCCCTCGAACACGTGATGCTTCAGCGCCGACAGGCTGTCGGTCAGGCTGCCGATACCGACGCCCTGGATGTAGCTGGTGTTGTAACGCGCGCCGCCGGCGTTGTAGTCGATGCCGTTGTCGATGCAATCGTCGATGATCAGCGACAGGAACGGCGCCGGCGCGTGCTCGGCGTAAAGCCGCTCGAATACGTCGTTGCCGGCGGTCTTGATGTCGACAAAGTGCTGTAGCTGAGCACGGAAGGCCTCGAACAGCTCGTCGAACGTCGCGAAGTCGCGCGGATCTCCGGTGTGGGGGCCGAGCTGCTTGCCGTTGCGCGGATCGCTCCCGTCGTTGAGGGTGATCTCGAGCACCTTGGGCAGGTTGAAGTAGCCGGTCAGGATGTAGGCCTCCTTGCCGAAGGCGCCGGCTTCGACACAGCCACTGGTACCGCCCTCGCGCGCGTCCCGGACCGCCTTGCCCTGCCGTACCAACTCCTTGACCACCGCGTCGGCGTTGAACATCGACGGGAAACCGTAGCCGTTGCGAATCACCCGCAGCGCGGCGTGCAGGAACTCATCGGGGTTCTGGCGCGATAGCTGGATGTTGTTGCTCGGCTGCAGGATGTGCATCTCGTCGATAACGTCGAGCAGCAGATAGGAGACCTCGTTGACGGCGTCGTTGCCGTCGCGCGTCAGGCCACCGAGATTGATGTTGGCGAAGTCGGTGTAGGTGCCGCTCTCTGCCGCGGTGACGCCCACCTTGGGCGGCGCGGGGTGGTTGTTGAACTTGACCCAGAAGCACTCCAGCAGCTCCTTGGCGTTCTCGCGCGTCAGCGAGCCGCTGGCGATGCCGGCCTCGTAGAAGGGTCCGAGGTGCTGATCGAGGTGGCCGGGGTTGAACGAGTCCCAGCCGTTGAGCTCGGTGATCACCCCGAGGTGATAGAACCAGTAGGCCTGCAGCGCCTCCTGGAAGTCGCGCGGAGCGTGTGCGGGTACGTGCTCGCAGACAGCGGCGATGCGCAGCAGCTCGGCCCGTCGCTCTGGATCGCGCTCGTCGACTGCCAGGCGCCGGGCCTCGTCGGCGTGTCGTTGCGCGAACAGGATCATCGCGTCGGCGGCGATGTCCATGGCGCGTAGCTGCTCGCGCCGCGCACCGTCCACATCGTTCGCCTGCTCGAAGCGCGACCGCGCCGCGGCGATGCGCTCCTTCATGTCGAGCAACCCGTGGCGGTAGAGCTTGCCGTCGGCAACCGTGTGCCCCGGCGCGCGCTGCTCCATGAACTCGGTGAAGATGCCGGCCGCGTAGGCGTCATGCCATTCCGGCGCAAGCAGCTCGAAGGCGCGATCGCGGATCGAGCGGCCGTGCCAGTAAGGGATGACCCGGTTGCGGTAGCGGCGGATCCCCTGGGCGTCGATCGCGTAGGCGGTCTTGGGACGCGAGCTGAGGATCTCGAGGTCTTCCACGCTGTGGCAGGTGAGCTCGGGAAAGGTCGGCACGGCGCACGGCGCGGGTCCCCGCTCGCCGACGATCAGCTCGCCCTCACCGATGTAGACGGTCTTGTTCTCGCACAGGTAGTAGAAGGCCAGCGCGCGCATCACCGGCACCGAGTGCTTGCCCTCCTCGGCGCGGTAGAAGTCGGTCAACAGCTCGGCGCGCTCCGTGGAAATGCGTGGCGCGGCGTCGAGCGAGCGCTGCCGCAGGCGCGCCACCCTGTCGGTCATCGTGTCGACGGTTGTCGGGCCCATCTCAGCCTCCGATGTTGACGCGCAGACCGGCGCGACGCAGGCGAGCGGCGGCGGCCTCGAGTTGTTCTTCGCCCGGCGGTTCGAGCCCGGCGAGCGGGTAGGCGTGGCCGAGCCGGCCGTACTTGTCCTGGGCGATGCGATGGTAGGGCAGCAGAAACACGGGGTAGTCACGGCCGAGCCCGGCTGCCAGCCCGGCCAGCGCGTCGAGATTGTCAGGGTCGTCGTTGATGCCGGGGATGAACGGCACGCGGATCCATACGTCCGCGCCGCAGCTCGCCAGCGTCATCAGGTTCGACAGGATGGCGCGGTTACCCACGCCGGTAAACACGCGGTGGCGGTTGTCGTCGATGAGCTTGAGGTCCCAGAGGAACAGATCGGTGAGCTCGGCGACGCGCTCGAGTGTTCTTTTCGACGCCATGCCGGAGGTGTCGACACAGGTGTGCAGTCCGCGCGCCCGGCTCTCCGCCAACAGCGCGAGCAGGAAGTCGCGCTGTGCCATTGGCTCGCCGCCGGAGAAGGTCACCCCGCCGCCCGATTCCTCGTAAAAAACCTTGTCCTTGAGGACCTCTTCGAGGACCTCGTTGACGCCCCGCTCCTCGCCGACGATCTTGCGGCCGTTGGTCGGACACGCTTCGGTGCACTCGCCGCAGCGGGCGCAGTGCAGCGGATCGACCGAGTAGGTGCCGTCGGCCAGGCGCACCACCGCGTCGTGCTGGCAGACCTCGAGGCACGAGCCGCACTGGATGCAGCGGTCGGCGACGATCTGCACCTCCGGCTTGGCGGCGCGACTTTCCGGGTTGTGGCACCACCAGCAGGACAGCGGGCAGCCTTTCAGAAAGACTGTGGTGCGAACCCCCGGGCCGTCGTGCACGGCGAAGCGCTGGATGTTGAACACCGTGCCGGTAACCCGCAGACCGGCTGCGCGGCGGGGGGTCGATCCGAGGTCACGACGAGGTGGGGGCATACTTTCCATTCTCAAATGATATACAAGGGTCTGCGAATCGGACAGCCTCGTGATCGCCCCGTTGCTCTGACGGCGCGGTGACGCGACAATGGCCGGGCTCGTCCGGTCGCGTCGAGCCCCGCCGGGGCGGCGACCCGCAGCACGCCGGACGCCGTTTCACAGCTTCGAGAGCACGATCGTGCGCCACAGCACCGCCGCAGCGACCCTCGCCCTCCTGATCATTGCCGTCGCCGTCGCCACCGCCTCCGGGCAGCAATCCGCACCCCCCTCCGGGCGGCTCGCATTCGGCTTTTTCGAAGGTGAGTTCCGCCCCGATGGCTCGTTCGCCATCGAGGGCGAAGGCTGGCCGCCGCTGACCGGTACCTGGCAGGCGTCCGGCGACGAGCTGACTCTGAGCCTCACCGACGCGCCGCGCGGCTGTGACCAACCGGCGCACTACGCCTTCACCGTCAGCGACGGCCACCTCACCCTGCATCTCACCGGCAGCGATGCGTGCCAGCCGCGCCGCATGATCCTCGACGGCAGCACCTGGCGGCCGGCGGGCGAGGACGAAGAGATCCCCGCGCGGGTGATCCGCCGCGACGCGCCGCCGCAACCTCCAACGCTGCCCGAGCCCGCTCCTTCGGCCGGCGCCTGGCCGTCGTTCCGCGGTCCCGACGCAGCCGGCACCGCCGCCGCGCAGGACCTCCCTGACCACTGGAACGGCGAGACCGGCGACAACATCATGTGGCGCACGACGATCCCCGGCCTGGCGCATTCCAGCCCCGTGGTGTGGGGCGACCGCCTGTTCGTCACCAGCGCCATCAGCAGCGAGGAGGGCGCCACCTTCAAGCCCGGCCTGTACGGCGACGGCGACGCCTCCTCCGACCACTCGGAGCAGCGCTTCATGGTGTATGCGCTCGACAAGCACAGCGGCGAGATCATCTGGCAGCGTCTCGCCTACCGCGGCGTGCCGCGCGACAAGCGCCACATGAAATCGACCTACGCCTCGTCGACGCCGGCGACCGACGGCCGCATCGTGGTGGCCTCGTTCGGCTCGCAGGGGGTGTATGCCTATACCGTCGCCGGCGACTGGTTGTGGAGCGTCGACGTCGGCCGGCTCGACGTCGGCGCATACGACATCCCGACCTTCGAGTGGGGTCCGGCGAGCTCGCCGATCATCTGGAACGACACCGTTTTCCTGCAGTGCGATAACCAGAAGGACTCGTTTCTGCTGGCGCTCGACGCGCGCACCGGCGAGACGTTGTGGAAGGCCGAGCGCGACGAGCTTCCATCGTGGGGAACACCGAACGTCTACCGCGGTCCCGCCGGCGAGGAACTGGTCACCAACGCCGCCAACTTCATCCGCGGCTACGACCCGCACACGGGTGAGGAGCTGTGGCGCCTCGGCGGCAGCTCCAAGATCACCGCGCCGACGCCGGTGTTCACCGACGAGCTCATCGTCGTGGCCAGCGGCCGCCGGCCGGAGCAGCCAATCTTCGTGCTGCACCCCGGGGCGCACGGCGACATCACCCTCGACGGCGACGCCACCAGCAACGACAGCGTGGTGTGGAGCCGCCAGCGCCGCGGCCCCTACATGCCGACGCCGTTGATCTACGACGACATCCTCTACGTACTGTCCAACAACGGCATCTTCGACGCCTACGACCTCGCCACCGGCGAGGAGATCTACCGCAACCGCGTGCCGCACCTGGGCAGCGGCTTCTCCTCCTCCCCGGTTGCGGCGGACGGCAAGATCTACCTGTCGAATGAGGACGGCGACATGGTGGTGGTGCGCGCGGGCCGCGCGTTCGAGCACCTCGCCACCAACCCGATGGGCGAGCTGCTGATGGCGACACCGGCGATCTCGGAAGGCGTGATGTACGTGCGTGGCGTGGCCAGCGTCTTCGCGATCGGCAAGGCCCGTTGACCGCTGACCACCCGATCCGCATTGGTGCCGGATGCGGCACTCGCAGTCCGAAGCGCGCGACATCGCTCGCGCTACTCGTCCTCACCGTCGCCTGCGCCACGGCGTCTCCCCCGGCCGTCACCGCCCCGCCACGCGACGGCCTCGAAGAGTTTCTGCGCACCTCCCCCGATGCCCGCGCCATCGGCGATGCGGCGCGCGCCGAGGGGCTGCTGAACGAGGCGGAGAGTAACCTCCCCGATCTCGAAACGGTGGCGCAATCGCTCGGCATCGAGAGCATCGCGCAGCTCGCCCCGCGGGTGACGGAGGTCGTCGGGGAGTCCACTGTTCTGTTCGCCGCGCTCGACGAGCGCCGCCGTGGCGGGCGCACAGGTGACACCGCCCACTGGGTGGCCGTCGCGCTGCTCGCCCTCGATCCGCGGGAACCAGCGGAGTCCTCGCTGAGTGCCATCGAGTGGCAACCGGACTACCTGCAGGATGTGCTCGCCTTGCGGCAGCTCCACCGCGAGGGAAAGCTCTCCCAGGTCGCCGTCGGCCCCATCGAGCGACAACCGGAGGACTATCGGATGACCCTCGCTCCACGCATCGAGGCGGCGCAACGGCCGGTGTTTCGCGCGCGCGAAGCGACCGGCTACTGGCCGGTGTTCGCCGGTGCCGGCGAGCGCGCCATCGTGGGTACCGTCGCGCTGCAGCGCGACGAAACGGTCGTGTGGGACGAGCTCCGCGTCCTGGTACGACGACCCGGAAGCGCGCGAGTGCTGACGGCGCCGGAGCCGGCGCCGACCCGCTTCGAGCTCGGCGACGACGGTGCGCTGACCGCCGCCGGCAGCACCCCGCTGGAGCGGGATCAGGAGCTCGCCGTACTGGTGCAGCTCCCCGGCATCTCCACCTTCGTCGAGACTTCCTCCGGGGCGCTATTGGAGCTGCCCTGGGGCGTCGGCTGCTGCCAGTTTCTCGAGCGGCCCGACACCGAGTGGTGGGTTCGCCTGAGCGACGGGCCGGCCACGGGAGCATGGCTGCTCGCCTCGGCCGACGAGTTCCGCGCCGGGCACCCGGCGCTCGAGCAGCTCGCGCAACGCCAGGTCCCTGGCCTCATGCCCGATCTGACAATCGGCTCGCTGCAGCGCGCCGGCAGGCTCGACGTGTTCGGCGGCGCGCGCCTGTCGTACTGGTTGCGCGGCACGCCCGGAGCGCCGGCGCTGCTGGTGGTTCATGGTGGCCCCGGGCTCGGCAGCCAATACCTGCAGCAGCCGCTCATCGACGTGCTCGGCGACTCACGTCTGCTGCTCTTCTACGACCAGCGCGGCAGCGGCTACTCGCAGGGAGGCGACGATCCCGGGCTGTTGACCCTGGAGCGCGCCGCCATCGATCTCGACCAGATACGCCGCGCCGCCGGGCTTGAGCGCATCGACATCCTGGCGCACTCGTTCGGCGGTCTGGTGGCGATACGTTACGCGCTCGACTACCCGCAACACGTCGGCCGCCTGTTGCTGGTCGATCCGGACCCGGCGACACGCGCCGAGTGGGAGACCTTTCGCGAGCGCACCGCGGCGCGCACCACGCCGGAGGACGCCGCGCGGATACAGGAGATCGCCGCGACGCCGGGTTGGCAGGACGATCCGATGCTCGTCGGCACCGTGTTCGCCTTGCGGATGCGTGCCTACGTCGCCTCTCCCCTGCCCCCCGAGCAGCGCATCAGCGTGCCGTTCAACGAGGTCACCTTGCCGAACTTCGTCACCACCCCGGCGATCGTGCGCGCCAATCTGGGCGACTGGGATCTGCGCGATCTGCTCGGACGCATCGCCGCCCCGACGCTGATCATCGCCGGAGGCGACTCCGTGTTCCCCCTTTCCGCGATGCAGGAACTTGCCGAGGGAATCCCCGGTGCGCGGCTCGAAGTGATCGACGACGTCGGTCACTTCCCCTTCCTCGAAGCTCCCGATGAATTCGCGACGCAGGCCTCCGAGTTTCTGCGCTAGCGGCGAGCCCACCACTTCGCGCCGTTGCTACCGATCCATGAGTTTCGCTACAGTCTTATGATTGCCTAGGAAATCTGGATCCCCATGAACCTGCTCCCGCCGCTCGGCTCTCCACCCACTACAGCGCACAACAGCTCGAAGCGCCGCGAGGGAGACGCTCGCCGACGCGTCGTCGCCGCTGCGCTTATCGTCGTCGCGCTGCTCGTCGCGCCGCTGGCCTCTGCCTCGCGGCCGGCACAGGAAGCACCGCCGACGCGACCCAAGCTGGTCATCTTGATCGCCGTCGATCAGATGCGCGCCGACTACCTCGATCGCTTTCGCGACCAGTTCGAGGGCGGCTTCCGGATGCTGCTCGAGCAGGGAGCGGTGTTCACCAACGCGCACCAGTCGCACGCCATCACCGCGACGGCGCCGGGCCATGCGACGATGCTGTCGGGCCTCTACCCGAGCCACCACGGCATCATCGACAACGACTGGTACGATCGCGACCTGCACCGCGTCGAGCGCGCCGGTGTCGATCCCGACTACCACGTCGTCGGCCTCGATCCGACGAGCGACACGTCCGGGCCGTCGGGCTCGCCACGGCAGTTTCACGGCTCGACGCTGGTCGGCTGGCTGCATGACCAGGACCCACGCTCACAGGCGGTGTCGATCTCGCGCAAGGACCGCGCGGCGATCCTGATGACCCCCGAGGCGAAGCACGTCTACTGGTTCCACTGGAGCGGTCGCTTCGTCACCAGCGATTACTACCGCAACTCGCTGCCCGACTGGGTACAGCAGTTCAACGATACCGACTGGCTGTCTGACTACGCCGGCGCGACCTGGACGCTGCTCCAGGCCGACGCGCTGTACGCCGGGTCGCGCCCGGACGAGTACCTCGGCGAGGCGCGCCTGCGCGACTTCGGCGACAACTTCCCGCACACCCTGCCCGAGGACCGGCGCGAGCTCGGCAACCTGATCACCACCACGCCGTTCATGGACCTGGCGACGCTGAACATCGGCCGCGCGGCGATCGACGCGCTGCACCTCGGCGCCGACGACGCGACCGACGTGCTCGCACTCGGCCTGTCGGCCACCGACGCCGTCGGGCACGCTTTCGGGCCGTTCAGTCGCGAGATGCAGGATCACCTGCTGCGGCTCGATCTCGAGCTCGAGGGCTTCTTCGAGTTCGTCGACCAGACCGTCGGCCTGGACAACGTGATGCTGGCACTCACCGCCGACCACGGTGTCGCACCGCTGCCGGAATACAGCAAATCGCAGGGCGAGGATGCCAAGCGCCTCGATGTCGGCGCCATGCTCAACGGTCTCGACCGGCACATCGGGTCGATCTACGGGCCCGGACGTTGGTTCTCCGGCTACTCGTACGGCTGGCTGCAGCTCAACCGGGAGCTGTGCAACCAGGTGGGGGTCGATCCCGACAAGGTGCTGGCGGAGGCCACCACCTACCTGAAGACGCGGCCGGAGATCGCCACGGTCTTCTCGCGCGCCGACCTCGAGCACGACCACCCGCCGCAGAGCGACCTCGAGGCGCGCGTGCGGCGTTCCTTCTATCCCAGCCGCGCCGGCGACATCTACGTCATCCACCCGCCTTACTCGATCTGGCAGACCGGCGCGGCGGCCAACCACCAGTCGCCCTACTTCTACGACAGCCACGTGCCGCTGATTCTGCGCGGCCCCGGCGTCACGCCCGGCCGCTACGGCGGTCGCGTGGAGATCGTCGATCTGGCACCAACTCTGGCGGAGTTGGTCGACGTGCCGACGCCGGACAACCTCGACGGGCGCGTGCTGCGGGAAGGCCTGGCGCGGTAGCCGCGCTCCTCGCGGAGGCTGGTCATCAGCGGCTCCTCGGCGAGGATGCGGTGCGCCAGGAGTGAGTTCTTCGGTTTGCGCTCGCCGTTGCGGCTGGCTACATTCGCGGCGCGCCCCCCCGCTCCGCACAACCGGTTCCACCGAAACGCCATGGACACCTTTGATCGATTGCCGCAACCCCTATCATGCGCCCGCGACGGACTCCTTTCGTTCGCGGCCCGACCGGCGACCTGCCTTGTCGCCATCGCGCTATCCCTGACGCTGGTCGGGTGCGGTCCGCGCACGCCGGACGAGCCCTCCACCGGTGAAGCGACCACGGCAGGCGTCGACGCCCCATTGCTGCTGGTCATCTCCGTGGATCAGATGCGCGAGGACTACCTGGAGCGCTTCGACGCGCAGTTCACCGGTGGCTTCCGGCGCCTGCTGGATCAGGGAGCGGTATTCACCGAGGCGCGCCAGGGCCAGGCGATCACTGCGACCGCCCCGGGGCACGCCGCGATCCTGTCGGGCCTGTATCCGCGCGATCACGGGATTATCGACAACACATGGTACGACCACGAGCTGGGCCGACGTGAGCGCGCCAGTAGCGACCCCGCATATCGTTTCATCGGCCTCGACGAGCCCGACGACGGCCCCGGCGGCGCGCCTACGCAGTTCCTCGGCAGTTCGCTGGTCGGCTGGCTCAAGCAACACGATCCCCGCTCGCAGGCGGTGTCGATCTCGCGCAAGGACCGCACCGCGGTGCTGCTGGCGCCGGAAGCCGAGCACGTCTACTGGTGGCACGCGACGGGGCGCTTCATCAGCAGCACCTACTACCGTGAGCAGCTGCCCGCCTGGGTGAGACAGTTCAACGACGCCGACTGGCTGTCCGCCTACGCCGGCGGATCCTGGGAGCTTTCGCGACCCCAGGAAGCCTACGCCGGGGCGCGCCCGGACGACTACGAGGGCGAGCGCGGCCCGCGCGGATTCGGCAACGTGTTCCCCCATCCGCTGCCCGAGGATCGCCGCGCTCTCGCCAGCCGCATCCAGTCGACGCCGTTCATGGACCAGGCCACCCTCGAGCTCGGTCGGCTGGCGGTCACGACGCTCGATCTGGGCGGCGACGAGGTCCCCGACGTTCTCGCCCTCGGCCTCTCCTCCACCGACGCCATCGGCCACAACTTCGGCCCCTACAGCCGCGAAATCGCAGATCAGATGTTGCGCCTGGACGGCTTGCTGGGCGATTTCTTCGACTTCATCGACGAGACCGTCGGGCTCGATCGCACGCTGATCGTGCTCACCTCCGATCACGGCGTGGTGCGCCTGCCCGAATACAGCCGCGAGCTCGGCGAAGATGCCGAGCGACTACGCATGGGCGAGGTGACCGCGGGCATCGACGCCCTGATCGCGCCGGACTTCGGCGGCGAGGATTGGTTCGCCAGCTACTCCTACGGCTGGCTGCAACTCGACCGGGAGCAGGCGATCAAGGCTGGCGCCGATCCGCAGGAGCTGATCGTCGCTGCGCGCGACTATGTCGCCTCTCTCCCCTACGTCGCCGCGGTGTTCACCCGCGACGAACTGATGTCGGACGCCTGGCTCGATTCGCCTTACGTGCAGTCCGCTCGGCACAGTTTCTACGCCGACCGCTCCGGCGACCTGTACGTCGTCCACCAGCCACTCGATCTATGGGAGGTGGGCTCGGCGGCCAACCACCAGTCGCCGCACGACTACGACCAGCATGTGCCGCTGATCCTGATGCACCCCGCCGTTGCGGCGGGCGCGCGCGGTGAGCCGGTGATGCTTGTCGACCTCGCGCCGACGCTCGCCACGTTGCTCGGCGTCGACGCGCCGGGTGACCTCGCCGGTACGGTGCTGCCCGGCTTCACACCATGAGCGAGGCGCAAGAAACCGGCGTGGCCTGGTGGGCGCGTGGCCTTCTGTTCGAGAACTGCAGCTGCCAGGCGATCTGCCCCGGGCACGTTCATTTCGACCAAACCTGCTACAACGAGCGCTGCATCGGCTACTGGGCGATGCGCTTCGATGAGGGTGAGTTCGACGGCGTCGACCTCGCCGGCGTCAAGGCCGTGGTGTCGTACGACTGCCCGCCGCACATGATCGACGGCGACTGGATCGAAGGATTGCTGATCGATGAGCGCGCCTCCGCGGCGCAGCGGCGCGCGGCACAGGCCATTCTCGATGGCAGCGCCGGCGGCCCCTGGGCGGTGCTGGCGCGCTTCGTCGGCACCCGGCTCGACACCCGCTACGTGCCGATCGTCATCGAGGAGGGCGAGCGCAGCAAGCGCGTTGCGATCAGCGGCATCCTCGATTCGACCATCACCGAGCTCAAGGGCCGTGATCGCGACAGGCCGGTGACCTTCGCCAACATGTACAACCAGATCCATCCTCCCGAGCAGGTCATCGCCACCGGCAGCGCGCGTTACGACGACGGCACCATCCGCTTTGCCAACGACAACACCCACGGGCTGTACTCACGCTTCGAGTGGCGGGTGGCGCCGTGAGCACGGCCGACTGCGGCAACGCCGTCGACCTGTGATTCGGCACGATGGTCCTGGTGATGCTGCCGGCGATGTGGCTGCGGCTGAAGCCGTTCGCGCGCATGGCGCCGGCCGACCCTAGAAGGGTTCCGGAAGGTCCTTCCACAGTTGCGTGAACATCTCTTTGGAGCGCTGCAGCGCCTCGATTCCCTCGGGCTGCAGACTGAAGTACTTCTTCGCCCGCCCCCCGCGCGACGGCGACGGATCACCGAGCTCGGCGGCGACGTAGCCCTTGCGCTGCAGACGGCGCAGCGTCGTGTAGATCGCGCCGATCGAAACCGATCGTCCGGTGCGCTCCTCGATCTCCATGCGGATGGTCATACCGTACGCCGCATCCTGCAGGTGCAGCAGCGTGAGCATCACCACCATCTCGAACTCGCCCAGGTAGTCGCGCCCGCTCATTCTCTCGCCTTCCGGTAGCGAAGTCTCCGATCGCTCATCACTTCATTCCTGTCGCAGGGCGACGATCGGATCGATGCGCACCGCTCGTCGCGCGGGCACCCAGATCGCCAGCGCGGCGGCGCCGGTGAGCGCGAGCGCGACGGCCAGCAGGGTGAGGGGATCGCCGGCGCTTACCCCCGGGGTCAGGCTGGCGATGATGCGACCGAGAACGATCGCCGCCAGGGATCCGATCGCGACGCCGATGCCGACCAGCCAGAACGCCTGCCGGCTGATCATGCGCACGACGTCCTTGCCGTGGGCTCCGAGCGCCATGCGGATGCCGATCTCCTGCGACCGCTGCGCCACCGAGAACGACAACACGCCGTAGATGCCGGTGCTTGCCATCATCAGCGCGAAGCCGGCGAAGAAAACGAACAGGCTCATGAAGGCATCGAAAGTGGCGAGGTTGTCGTCGGCGATGCGGCGCAGCGAGCGCACATCGCCGAGCGGCTGGTCGGCGTCGATCTCCCACACCGCCTGGCGGACGGCCGGCGCCGCCGCCTCCGGATCCGCGCCCGTACGCACCAGCAATGCCAGTCCACTGCGCGGGTTCTGCCGCAGCGGCAGCAGGGCAAGCGGGAACGCCGGATTTTCCGGATCGCCGCTGAACTCGTTGCCAACCACACCGACGACGGTGCGCCAGGGCTCGGTGGATTCGAGGCCGCCGAAACGAATGCGTGTCCCCAGCGGCTCCTCCCCGTCCCAGTAGCGCCGCACCATGTCCTCGTTGACCAGCACCACGGGCATACCGTCGGACACGTCGCCCGCCTCGAAGCCTCGTCCGCGTATCAGCGGCAGACGTAGCAGCTCGAGGGCGCTCTGCGACACCACGTTGGTGCTGGTGAACGGCAGGTCCTCCGCCGCCGGCGCCGGCCTGCCCTCGATCACGAACGGCCCACCGGCGCCGCCCTCGGCGATCGGCCGAAATTCCATCCAGGCGACCGCCTCGACCCCCGGCAACGCCGCGGTGCGCTCGCGCACGTCGTCGAAGAACGCCAGCCATTGCCCGGCGGCCGGGTAGCGTGACTCCGGGAGGTCGAGCCGCAGGCTCAACACGTTGTTGATGTCGTAGCCGAGGTCATTGGTACGCAGCTGGATCATGAAGCGGATGAGCAGCCCGGCAACCACCATCAGCGCCAGCGCCAGCGAAACCTGCGTCGCGACCAGCACGCGGCGGCCGCGCAGTCCGCCGGCGCCGCTGCTGCCGCGCGCGTTGTCCTTGAGGGTCTCGCTCAGATCCGTGCGGGTAGCGCGTAATGCGGGCACGAAGCCGAACAGCAGCGGGGCGAGCAGCGCCACAGCGGCAGTGAACATCAGCACATTGCGGTCGATCACCAGCAGGGAGAAGAAGTTGGTGCCCGAGTTCTCGCCCACCATCCACACCAAGCCGTCGAGGCACAGGCGGGTGATCATCAGACCGAGGACGCCGGCGGTGAGCGACAGCATCAGGCTTTCAGTGAGCATCTGCGACAGCAAGCGCCCACGGCCGGCGCCGAGGGCCGCACGCACGGCGATCTCGCGGCGCCGGGTCGAGGCCCGCGACAGCATCATGGTGGCGATGTTGGAGCAGGCGATCGCCAGCACGAAGGCGACGGTCAGCATCAGCATGTAGAACACCGTCCACATCTGGTCGCCGCCGAGCGCGCCGTTGATGTCCTGGATGCTGACCAGCCAGCCGCTGTTGGTCTCGGGGTGCTCTTCGAGCAGCGTTTGCGACAGCGCGCTCGCCTCCTGCTGCGCCTTCTCGAGCGTGGCGCCGGGAGCCAGCCGGCCCATCACCCAAAGGCCGTGCACGTTGCGGTCGGCATCGGCGGCGTCGAGGTAGAGCGGCAGCCACAGGTCGGCTTCCGCCAGGCCGCCGAACTCGATCTCGGTACCGAGCACGCCGACGACGGTGGTCTCCCGGTCGTCCAGCTTTATGCTGGTGCCCAGCACGCCGGGGTCGGAGCCGAAGCGCCGTTCCCACAAGCCGTGACTGAGCACGGCGACGGGCGGCGCGCCGATGTCGTCCTCGCCGGGCAGGAAGCCCCGTC
>JASFRZ010000066.1:0-14895 GCA_050114655.1 Acidobacteriota bacterium | reverse complement strand
ATCTGGTACTCGCCGGGGCGGTAGGCTTCCACCTGGCCGACCGGCGTGACGCCGACGGCGCGCCGCGAAGTGGAGAAGAAGAGCACCGGGATGCCCTCGATCGTGTTGCCGTCGGCATCCTGCACGACCGCCGAGATCTCGGCGGATCCGCCGACCTCGAGCTGCAGTGCGCCCGGCGTGATCACGATCTTGGCGGGCTCGGGCCCCTGTTGCTGGGCGATCGCGGGGACCACCAGCAAGGAGGCGAGGAATAGAGCCGCTAACGTGCGGAGAGCTTTCATCGATGAACCTCTGGCTTTTGGAGAGGCCCCGATCGCGTACCCGGGAGGTAATCGGGGAAGCTGCGTGAGGACAGGGCCCCTAGCTTGCCACAGCCTCGAATGGGAGCCAACGGGCGTCCCGGCCGCGTCGCGCCGCGGCGTCAACCCGTGTCGGTATGACATACAATTGCCAGACTGCCACGTACGCAAAGCTCCGTGCGCGGGGCCAGGCCGCCGGCGAGTTCCTGATGGAAGACGAAAAGCTACTGCAAGCGATCATCGACGACGAGCCCGGAGCGTTCGACGAGTTCGTGCGCCGCTACGGGCGTCGCCTGATGGCGTTCTCGGTGCGCACCTGCAGCAACGTCGACAATGCCGAGGACGTCTTCCAGGACACCCTGCTGAAGGCCTATCAGGCGCTTGCCGACCTGCGCGAGCCCAAGGCGCTGCGCACCTGGCTATACCGCGTGGCGGCCAACAACTGCCGCATGATGCGTCGCAAGGACAAGGCGCCGCGCAAGATCTCGCTCGACGACTACAAGCCGCCGGGGTGGGAGGATGGCGACCTCATCGAGGTCGCCGACTGGTCCGAGCTGCCCGATGATGCCGCCGGCCGCGCCGAGCTGCGCGACGCCTTCGAGGAAGGGCTGCGCGAGCTGCCCGCCGACTACCGCATGGTGCTGCTGATGCGCGACGTCGAGGGGCTGAGCACCAAGGAGACCGCCGACGCTCTCGAGATCGGCGAATCGGCGGTGAAGATGCGTCTGCACCGCGCTCGTATGGCGCTGCGTGAGCACCTCGCCGAGTATCAGAGGCACCTCAACGAGGACGCCGGGGTGCCCGCGTGAGCAATGACGATCGTCTCCACCACCTCAGCCGCGCCGAGCGTGAGTCCCTCTGTCGCGAGGTGGTCGAGCAGCTCTCCGACTACGTCGAAGGCGTTGCCCCGGACGATTTCTGCCGCAAGGTCGAGGATCTGCTGGCCGGCTGCCAGCCGTTCGAGGCCTACTGCAACACCCTCCGGGCGACCATCGAGCTGGCGCGCGAGTGCGGCGAGCCGCCTGAGGATCTCGAAGCGGGCTACGAGCGCAGCGTGGAAGCGGTCCGGCGTCGGTTGAAGGCGGCGCAAGAGGGGTAGCCTCGGACGATCCGGATGCTGCCGGTGGAGCGCTACCGACGCTGAAGCCGGTGTGCCGTCGTACCGAGTGGCTCGCCGTCGCCAATTCACGGGTTCTCGCTGTTCGGAGCCCGATTTTGGAGATACTGTATCGGTATCTTGGATTCACGTTCAGGTGGTCCCCTTTCCACCGCCATTCGAGCAATGAGGAGGGACCATGCGGCGACGTGCTCTCCGTTGTGGGCTGCTCTCGCTGGCCGCGGCGCTCTTGCTGACGCCAGCCCCATCCGCCGGCCAGCTTCCCGTCGGACAGGATCGTCTTCTCTACCACCCGGATCCCGACGTGGGGGTCGACTCTCTCGCAGCGCGTGCTGCCGAGCAGGAGCGCATGGCGGCCATGTTGGGAGGGTTCGCGAGCTTCCGATTCGTTGACCGACTGCCGGAGAGCGGCATCACCTTCGTCAACCGCGTCGTCGAGGATGCCGCGCGCCTGTACAAGGCCGCCCACTACGACCACGGGAACGGGATCCCTGTCGCCGACGTCGACAACGACGGTCTCGTCGACCTGTACTTCATCACCCAGGTGGGCTCGAATGAGCTCTGGCGCAACCTCGGTGGTGGGCGCTTCGAGAACGTCACCGACGTCGCCGGTGTCGGCATGGCTTCGAAAATCAGCGTCACCGGGTCGTTCGCCGACATCGACAACGATGGCGACCAGGATCTGTACGTCACCACGGTGAACCAGGGCAATGTGCTGTTCGAGAACCTCGGGGATCTGCACTTCCGCGACATCACCGAAGACTCGGGGCTGGGGCACTGCGGCCACTCGTCAGGCGTGATGTTCTTCGATTACAACCGCGATGGTCTGCTCGACTTGTTCCTGACCAACATCGGCACCTATACGAGCGACGATGTCGGTCGCGATGGGCAGTTCGTCGCCATGACGGACGCCTTCTCAGGGCACCTTTTCCCCGGGCGCACGCAGGCCAGCATTCTCTTCGAGAATCGTGGCGATAACCGCTTCGTCGACGTGAGCGCTGCGCGCCAGCTGCAGGACGTGAGCTGGAGCGGCGATGCAACCTTCGCCGATCTCAACGACGACGGGTTCCCGGACATCTACGTTGCCAACATGCAGGGCGACGATCACTACTACGAGAACGTCGAGGGCGACCATTTCGTTGAACGGAGCAGCGAGCTGTTTCCGAAGACTCCCTGGGGCACCATGGGCATGAAGTTTTTCGACTACGACAACGACGGGAAGATGGACCTGCTGCTCACCGACATGCACTCGGACATGTCCGCGGAAATCTCCCCCATCAAGGAGAGACTGAAGTCCGACATGCAGTGGCCCGAGGAAATGCTGCAGGGTAGCGACAACAACATCTTCGGCAACGCTTTCTACCGAAACTCGGGCGAAGGGGCCTTCGTCGAGACATCGGACCGCGTGGGTCTCGAGAACTACTGGCCGTGGGGCGTCAGCGTCGGCGACGTCAACGCCGATGGTTTCCAGGACGTGTTCATCGCCTCCAGCATGAACTTTCCGTTCCGCTACCACCCCAACTCCCTGCTCATCAACGTGCGCGGCGAAGCCTTTCTCGACGCCGCCTTCGTTCTGGGCGTCGAACCGCGACGGGACGGCCGCACGCATGCTCCTTGGTTCGAGCTCGACTGCTCCGGTGATGAGCGCGGGTACTCGGTGTGCGGGGGGCGGGAAGGGGTCTACACGATGATGGGCGCGCTCGGCACGCGCTCGTCGGTGTTCGCCGACCTCGACAACGACGGCGACCTCGACCTCGTCACCAACGACTTCAACTCGGAGCCACAGGTGTTCGTCAGCGATCTGACGGACGCGATGCCGATCAACTTCCTGACGATCACGCTGGTGGGAACGAAGTCGAACCGCGATGGCCTGGGCGCGCGGGTGACGGTTCACGCCGGCGACGCCGCGTACACGCGGTACCACGACGGCAAGTCGGGCTACCTGTCGCAGAGCTTGCAACCTCTGTATTTCGGCCTCGGTGAGCATGTGAGTGCCGATCGAATCGAGGTGCTGTGGCCTTCCGGCATCCTGCAAACAGTGTCGCGGCCGGCCGCGTTGCGCGGCGATCTCGAGATCGTCGAGAGTGCCCCCGCCGGCCCTGAATCGGGCGGCGGACACCGATAACAGGTTCTGGTAAGGGCTCGTGAGGCTGATCGAGACCGTAAAAAGCCCGCAGTGGCGCGCCGCCACGGTGGCGACACGGCGGTGGTGGATGTCGAGCGCGCGCGGGCGAGCGATGCGGGCGGGCGCCCTGGCAATCGTGGTGCTCGCCGCCTTACCGCACGCTGGCCACACCGCGCCACAGGCGTCTGGTGCGTTGCAGGTGGAAGGCGGCGCTTATCACGTCTACCCGGGTGAGGAGATTCAGGAGGCGCTGGACGCGGCAGCCCGCAGCGCGACGACCAAGCTCGTCAAGGTTCACCAGGGTACCTACCGCCCCGACAGCTTCCGTCAGGCGCTCATCTGGCTCAATGCCGCCCATGATGGCATCACGCTGGAGGCGGTGGGCGACGTCACGCTGACCGCCGCCAACCCGGCGCTGGTAGGCAACGAGCACCACACCGCGGTGGTCAACCACGTCATCTACATCGGCGACGGGATCGGCAATGCAACGGTCCTACGCGGCTTCCGGATCACCGGCGCCGACAACTTCACCACCATGCAGGAAACCGACGTCATCGAGCCCAACACGGAGCTGGCAAAGACGATCTTCTTTTACGTCGACGGCGGCGGGATCAAGATCTACGGCCGTTCCTATCCCACTCTGGAGCGGATCGAGGTGGTCGGCAACTACACCAGCCCGTGCGGCGGCGGCGTGTCGATCGAGCATCACGGCGAGGGCGACGGCTACGTCGTCATTCGCGACAGCATCTTTCGCAACAACTCCACGCAGGTGACGGGCTCGGCCGTCGACCTGCTTCCCGGCAGCCGCGCGCGCATAACCAACTCCTTGTTCGTCGGCAACGTCGCCAACACCGGAGTCGATTACGTCTCCTGGTACAACCGCATCCCGCCGTACAACGGCGAGCACGGCTCCGGCGCGTTGACCGTGTTCAACGGCTCCCACGTGATCGTTACGAGATCCACCTTCACGGATAACTGGAACGGCGTCGATGACCGCTCCACCGGCAGCCGCTATATCGACTCGATCTTCTGGCACAACGATCGCGGCGGCGGGATCTCACCGGGGGCGCGCTACGAGCTCGACATCAGCGACGGTTCCGGTGTGCAGGGCAGCTTCATCAATGGTGAGATCGACGATCTGCAAGGAACGATTCCGCGGGCGACGAACACCTTCGACGCGCCGGATCCGCAGTTCGATGTCGACTACGTCCCTCGGGCGCCGGAGTATTTGGGCGTCGGTTACCGGCGGCCGCCTGCTGCCCACCTCGCGGAGGGGTGATGCCCGGACGACACCATCACCGCCCGCTGCAGCCGGGCAGGCGAAATGCCCCGATCCGGGTCGAGTAGTTGGTCGCTTCCGGCTGGTAGTAATCGCCCACGTACCAGATGGTGCAATCGTCCGAAGGATCGACCGCAGTCTGCGTGTAGTCCTCCCAGCGCAGCCCGTAGGTCTGCGCCGCCGCGCCTTCCACCAGTACCGTCTCGCGCAGGGTCAATTCGCCCAGCGCGTCGTCCGCCAAACGGCCGGCGAAGCGCTGGCCCGCGAACACCTCGGGACCGCCGAACGAGTAGCCGATACCGATGTTGCCGTCGCGGTCGATCGCCGGGCTGGCCATCCAGCGGTAGTTGCCGTCCGGGGCGTAAGTGCCCTGCTGGCGCAGCGTCAGCGCGCGGTCGTCGCCGACCTCGAGCTCGTACCAGCGCACCCCGCCGCCGGCGGCCTCGGTGTTGACCGAGTGGACGGCGACCAGCGACTCGCGATCGCCGAGGTTGCGGTACACCAGCCGCGCCATGATCTTGTCCCCTTGCGCGTCGAGGCGGCGCTCGCTGCCCGGCTGCGGCACGCAACTGGTGAGCTGGCCGCGACAAAGGTACTGGTACGGGGCCACCGGGATCTTCACCGGTCCGGTCATGTTGGTGTTGTCGGGATTCTCCCAGTCGACCGCGAACTGCCAGACATAGAGGCCGTCATCGCCGACGATGCCGCGTAGCTGGGCGCCGCCGGTCGCCATGACGATGTTCGGCGCGCCGGACGGCGGCAGACGGGTTCCCTCGAGGTCGGAGGTGTTGAGGAAGTTGGCGCCGTCGACGACGACGCACTGCTCGGCGGCCGGCTCGCCGGCGAGCATGCGGTTGCGATCGACCGCGCAAACGTGCTTCTCGATGACGTCGTCGCCGGTGCTCGTGGGAATGTAGTAGCCGTCGGGCCACACCGCGGGGCGCGGGTAGTCGGGAAACAGTGGGCGCAGGAACTCGTAGCGGTAGTACTCGCCGAGCGGGTCCGACGTCACGCTGACCGCGTAGCACATCGAGTAGGGCCCGGTCGGCGGATCTCCCTCCGGCTGGCCGCGACCGCCGCGGCCGCGCGCGCCGCGCCGGCCGCCGCCGGCGTCCGCCGGCTGCGGGGGAGCGGGAGGCGGGACGAACAGCCGCGTGGCTCCGCCCGGTTGACCGGCGACGCCGGGCGGCGCGACCCACACCGTGTCACCACCGCTCCACGTCGCGGGCTGGTCGGGGCGCGCCTCAGCGCGCCGGAAGATCGGCATGACGACAAGCCAGCGATCGGCGAGCTGGTCGTAGCGCACCACCGTGTCGCCGTTGTTGCGTGCCTCGCAGGTGCCGGTGAAACCGGCGAACACGGTGTTGTTGGGCACGGCGCCATAGAGCACCTCGCCGGTGGTGTCGTAACGATCACCCTTCTTGGTGAAGATCGCCAGGCGCGAGTTCACCGTCTGCACGATGTGGTCGGGGCCGACGGCGAGGCTGTTGTCTGAGGGGTTGCGACCGATCGACGGGCCGTGTGGTCCGGTGAAGCCGATGCCCAGCCCGTCGAAGCTCGCCACCAGCGTTGCGCCCGGCGCGGTTCCCATGGTGGTCTGCTCGACGCGCGCGCCCTCCGGGTCCCCGGGCGCCTCGGCCGGGGCGCCCTCGTCACGCTGCTGGTTGCCCTCTGCCTGCGGCGCCGAAACGATGGTTGGAGCGTCCGAGAGAGCGGCGGCCAGCGACGCCAGCGGCGGCGAGCGATCGGCGGCGACCGCCGGGTTCACCGTGCGCGCCGCAACGTGCGGCGCTGGCGCGGCGGTAGCCCACCACCCCCTCGGGCCGGCAGCAAGAAAGAGGGCAGCGACAAGGACGATCAACCGCGCGCGTGTTTTCATGCGCCGCAGTGTCTCACAACCGGGTGCCGATCGGTCACCCGGCGAAGCTAGCCGCAGGCGCGCAGCGCGAGGAGCGCCCCCGCGACGACGACAATGGCGCCGAGGGCGGCCCACGACAACCAGCGCCGGCCGCCCTGCGACGGCCCGCTCCGCAGCACTGTCGAGGTCAGCGTATCGAGGTGGTGCCCGAGCCCGCCCGGTAGGTTCTCGCTGGCACCATCGATGGCCGCCACGACGTCCTTGGCGGTGGCGTAGCGCGCCGCCGCGTCCTGGCGCAGGCAGCGCAGCACGACCTCGTCGAGCTCGGGCGGCACCTCGTCGGACTCCTGGCTCGGCAAGCGGAAGCGGCCGGCGGGAAGCTTGCCGGTCAGCACCTCGTAGAACATCACGCCGAACGAGTAGATGTCACTGCGCGCGTCGGGCGCGGCGCTACGCAGCAGCTCCGGCGCCATGTAGTGCGCGTGGCGGGCGACCTGCATGCTCGCCGTGGCCTCCAGCGCCGCCGGACGCGTCGCGGTGCTCATCCCCGGCTCGGTTAGCTTGACCGCGGTACCACCGGCGGTTACCAGAACGCGTGACGGGTTCAGGCAGCCGTGTGCCACGCCGTGTTGGTGCAGGTAGGCGAGTCCCTCGGCCATCTGCCGCATGAGGCGCACGGCGTTACGCAGCGGCAGCGGGCGGCTCAGCGACTGCGCGCCCGGGACCAGCTCCATGGCGGCAAAGACCTGTCCTTCGTGGGTGCCCGTCGCCTCGTAGCGAACGAGCGCCGGGTGCCGGAGAGTGACGGCCTTCTCCAGCACCCCGCGACGAAATTCCTGCAGGTCGGCGCTCTCGCGCGGCGGGTAGAGGCGCACCACCACGCTCCGCCCCGCGCTGTCCGTCGCCTGGTAGAGCGGCTCCGGCCCGGAGCGGTCGAGGCGACCGACAACCGTGTACGGACCGATGGTCGCGGGAGTCTCAGTGGCCATCGGCTTCGAAGACCAATTCGGTTTCAGCGATGCGGATTCGATCCATGTCCTTGAGCAGGTGCGACGTCACCCGTGCCCCGTTTACCAGCGTGCCATGTGTGCTTCCGGTGTCTTCCAATAGCCATCCGTCCTCGGTGTGCACGATACTGAAGTGCTGTTTGCTGGCGGTTGCCTCGCGCAGGCGGAGGTCACAAGACTCACCGCGTCCGATGGTAACCGCTGCCTCCGTCAGAGGCAGCGCGAGCCCGGCGTCGATCCCCGTCACCACCATCAGCGTCGCCGTGGGCACGGTGTCGTGTCGCGGTGGCCGGCTGACTTCGAGGGTGCGAATGGGGAACGGGATGACGATGCCGCGCCGCCGGAATTCTTCCCATACCCGGGCCCGCACGTCGCTCTCGATGCGACGGGCCGGACTCATGTCGGCGATCCACACGCGCAGCTCGTAGGTGATCGAGCTGTCGCCGAAAGCGGCGACGAACACCTCGGCGCTCGGCCGGTCGAGGATTCCCTCGATCCCGGCGGCGGCTTGCAGCAGCGCCTCCCGGGCGCGGTATGGCGGTGTCTTGTAGTGCACCCCGACCTCGATGCGCAGCAGGTGCAAGGGGTGCGGATACAGAAAATTGACGACGCGCTCCTGGGCGATGCTGGCGTTGGGGAAGATGACGGTGTCGTTTTCGCGCGTGCGAATGTGCGTGGTGCGCCAGGTTATCTGCGTCACCTGTCCTTCGCTGTCGCCGACCTGTATCCAGTCCTGCAGCCGGAACGGGCGCTCGAGCGAGATCACCACGCCAGCAAAGAAGTTCGTCAGGATGGGCTGCAGCGCCAGGCCGAGCACCAGCGACGTGACAGCGCTGGTGGCCAGCAGCGGGCCAAGCTCGGTGTCGGGAAAGGCCTGGGAGATGACGATCAACGCCACGACGATGTACCCGGCGCCGCGCACGACCGTGGGCAGCAACGATGGCACGCCGAGCTTTCGTCCGCGGCGCAGATGCACGTCGAACGCGTACCAAACAGCCATTCGTAGCAGGAGGACGGCGGCGAGAAACACCGTCGTCACGAGCAGCAGGCGCTGGGTGTCGGCGAGCGTCCACGCCCCCGCCGAGACGGGTCGGATCCCCACGCTCTCGAGCCAGTAGGCGACCAGCAATCCGAGGGCGAACGCCGCGATGAGCAGCGGGAAGGTAAGCCCGCGCAAGGCCCGCACCCGTCGCTGCAGCGCGAGCAGCACGAACATCGCTGCGGCAACGAAGGCAATGCCGATGAAAACCGCTTGCATGGTTGGCCTACCGGGGCTGTCGATCGAATGCGATGCAGCGGCATTCTATCCCCGCCGCGGTCGACGCCGCAGCACGAGGGTGCCCCGATCAGCGATGGCTGCGCGTGGCACGGTGATGCAGTGCTGCGTGTGCCTTACAGGCTCAAGACTCGCCGCGCGCCGGCCTCGATGTCGACGAGATCCTCTTCGGGGACCTCCGGAAGGAGCCGGTTTTCAATGCGTCGGCGCTGGTTTTTGCGCCACCCCCGCCTTTCTCAGGATGCTCTCCAGCGGGCAGAGCCCGGTGAACGAGCTCTGCAGCAGGTTGAAGCCCACGAAGGCGGTGAACAGGAAGAAGGCGGGGTGGACCCAGTAGCCCAGCGCCAGGCTGACCAGTACGAAGGTTCCCGCGACGGCGCGGATGATGCGTTCCATGCTCATGATTCGGTCTCCGTTTCTTCGACGTCGTTGTCGTCGGGTTGCTCGTCAACGCCGAGTGCGGAGCGGCGGTGCTCGCCGCTCCAGCCTGACGGTAGGGGCTCGTCGTGGTGGCCCTTCTCTACCATGAAGTGCACCAGCGGGACCACCAGCAGCGTCAGCACGGTGGAGGCGAAGGCGCCCGCCATCAAGGCGATGGCGAGGCCCTGGAAGATGGGATCGAAGAGGATGACCACGGCGCCCACGACGACGGTACCGGCGGTCAACAGGATCGGCCGGAAGCGCACCGCGCCGGCCTCGATGACCGCCTCGCCCAGGGTCTTGCCCTGGGCCAGCGCGAGGTCGACGAAGTCGATCAGCAGCACCGAGTTGCGCACCATGATGCCGGCCAGGGCGATGAAGCCGATCATCGAGGTGGCGGTGAAGTAGGCGCCGAACAGCCAGTGTCCGGGCAGCACGCCGACCAGCGCTAGCGGGATGGCGATCATCATGACCAGCGGCGTGCGGAACGAGCCGAACCAACCGGTGATCAGGATGTAGATCAGGATCAGGACCGCGCCGAAGGCCCCGCCGAGATCACGAAACACCTCGTAGGTGATCGCCCACTCGCCGTCCCAGTGGATCGACGCGCGTGCCTCGGACCACGGCTCGTCGCGGAAGTGCTGCTCGACCACCGCGCCGCGCGTGCCCTCGAGGGACGCAATGGCCTCGTCCATGTCGAGAATGGCGTACACCGGCGACTCCTGCGCCCCCGCCACTTCGCCGACGACGTACACTACAGGCTTGAGGTTCTTGCGGTGCAGGCTGAGGTCGAGCGTCGATTCGGTCACCCGCACCAGCTCGGATAGCGGCACCAGGGTGCCGGCCATCGAGGCCAGACGGATCTGCGACAGGTCGCGCACTGAAGAGCGCTCGGCGCGCGGCAACTGCAACCGGATGGTCACCGGCTCGAGCTCGACGGGATCGTGCAGCAGGCCGGCATCCTCGCCGTTGACTGCCATGCGCAGGGTGCGCGCCACCGCCGTCGGCGGCACGCCGTGCAGCGCGGCTTTCTCGCGGTCGACCTCGAAGACCAGCTTGGTCTGTGGCGCCTCCACCATCCAGTCGACGTCGACCACGCCGGGGGTGGTCTCGAACACCTCGCGTACTTCTTGGGCGACGCGCAGGCGCTCATCCAGCGAGGGGCCATAGACCTCGGCGACCAGCGTCGACAGCACCGGCGGGCCGGGAGGGATCTCGACGATGCGCGCATGGATGCCGTATCTGTCGGCCAGCGCCTGCACCGTCGGACGCATGCGACGCGCGATGTCGTGGCTCTGCTCGCTGCGCTCGTGCTTGGGCAGCAGGTTGACTTGGATGTCGGCGACGTTGGAGCTGGCGCGCAGGTCGTAGTGACGCATCAGCCCATTGAAGTTGATCGGCGCCGAGGTGCCGATGTAGAGCTGCAGGTCGGTGACCTCGGGCATCGCGCGCAGCTCGCCGGCGAGCTCGCGGGTGATGCGCGCCGAGGTCTCGAGCGTGGCCCCTTCGGGAAGGTCGAGGATGACCTGCACCTCGCTCTTGTTGTCGAACGGCAGCATCTTGACGTTGACCCACTTGAGCGGGATCAGCGCGATCGATCCCACCAGCAGCACCGCGATGCCGAACATGAGAGCCCAGCGCTTGAACGGACTGGTGACGAAGGGCGCCAGGATGGCGCGATACACGCGGTACGTGCGGGTGTTCTGCATCGCGTCGCCCTCGCACTCGTGGCCCTCCTGCTCGCGCAGCAGGCGAACCGCGAACCACGGTGCGACGACCAGCGCGACCAGCAGCGAAAAGATCATCGCCAGCGATGCCCCCACAGGCATGGGGCGCATATAGGGACCCATCAAGCCGCGCACGAACGCCATGGGGAGCACCGCGGCGATGACCGTAAGAGTTGCCAGAATGGTCGGGTTGCCGACTTCGTTGACTGCCTCGATCGCCGCCTGCAGTCGCGGCTTGTTGCGCAATGACTGGTGCCGCACGATGTTCTCTACCACGATGATGGAGTCGTCGACGACAATGCCGGTGACGAAGATGAGAGCGAACAACGTCACGCGATTGAGTGTGTACCCGAAGACGTAGTAGACGAACAGGGTGAGCGCGAACGACACCGGCACGGAGATGAACACCACCAGGGCGCCGCGCCAGCCGAGGGACAGCGCGATCACCACCGTCACCGACAGGATCGCCATGATCAGGTGGGTGAGTAGCTCGTCGGCTTTCTCCTTGGCAGTGAAGCCGTAGTCGCGGGTGACCGTGACGTTGACGCCGGCGGGAAGCACCGAGCCGCGCAGGTCGTCGACCTTCTGCATGACCCGCTCGACCACCGCGTGGGCGTCGGCGCCCTTGCGTTTGGCGATCGCCAGGGTGACCGCCGGGCGGATCTCGTCGGTGCCCGGCGCTTGCTCGATGCCCTTGGCATGGGCTGCCGCACCCGGCAGGAAGAAGACGTAGTTGGCCGGCTCCTCGCCGCCGTCGTAGACATCGGCGACCGCCTCGAGCTTCACCGGGCGGCCCTGGTGCACGCCGACCACCAGGCCGGCAACGTCGTCCACCGAGGCGAGAAACGCGCCGGTCTCCACCAGCAGCTCGGTGTCGTCGGTGTCGAGCGCGCCGGCGGGTGCGGCGGCGTTCTGCATCTGCAGCGCCATGGCGATGGCGGCGGCGTCGACGTTGTGCGCCGCGAGCCGCGCCGGGTCGAGGTCGACGCGGACCTGCCGGCGCTGCCCGCCGATCAGGTTGACTGCGGAGACCTCGTCGATGGCGCTGATGTCACGCCGCAGTTCCGCGGCGACGCGGCGCAGCTCGTAGCCGTCGTGGTCGTTACTCCACAGAGTGAGCGCCAGCACCGGGACGTCGTCGATGGTGCGCGACTTTACCAGCGGCGCTGTCGCCCCCTGCGGCATCCGGTCGGCACCCGACATGAGCTTCTGGTGCACCTTGACCAGGCTGTCTTCCTCGTTGTCGCCGACGTAGAAGCGCACGGTGACCATCGAGACGTCGGGCATCGACACCGAGTAGACGTACTCGACGCCGGGGATCTCCCACATGCGCTTTTCCAGCGGGATGGTGACGCGGCTCTCGACCTCGGCGGGTGCCGCGCCGGGCAGGCCGACGAAGATGTCGACCACCGGCACGACGATCTGCGGCTCTTCCTCGCGCGGGGTGAGCGCGACCGCCAGGCCGCCGAGCGCGAGCGCCAGGATGACCAGCAGGGGAGTGAGCTTGTTGTTGACGAAGTACTCGCCCAGCTTGCCGGCCGGGCCGAGCTTGTGCGGCGCACTCATCGGCCGGCCACCACGCTGGCGCCGTCATGCATGTCGGCCGGCGGCGCGGGGAGGTAGCGCTCGCCCGGCTGCAGGCCGGAGAGCACCTCGATGCCGTCGTCCCGCTGCATGCCGAGCTTGATCCAGCGCAGCGTTGCGCGGTTGCCCTCGTCGACGACGTAGATGCCGGAGAGCTGGCCGCGCTCGACCACAGCGCTGGCGGGCACCAGCACCGCGCTGCGGGTGCCGGTGTCGAAGTCAGCGCGGGCGAACATGCCGGCCTTGATGGCGCCGTCAGGGTTGTCGAGCACCATCTCGACGGTAAACGTGCGGGTCGCGGGGTCACCCGCCGGAACGATGCGGTCGATCGTCGCGCTGCGCGTCCGGCCGAGGATGGTGATGTCGGCGGACTGGCCCCGGGCCAGGCCGCCGACCACACTCTCGGGGACGCTCACCGCGACCTTCACGCGCGACAGGTCCTCGATCACTACCACCGGATGGCCCGGCGCAGCCATGTCGCCCGCCTCGATCATCTTGGCGGTGACCCAGCCGGTGATCGGCGCCTCGATTTCTGCGTATCCCAGCATCACCTCGGCGGCGGCGAGGTTGGCGCGCGCCACGTCGAGGCTGGCCTCGGCGACGCGGTGGCCGGCGGTAGCGTCTTCGAGGTTCTTGTCGGTCACCGAGCGCTGCGCGTGCAGCGCCTCCATGCGCGCGTGATGGGTGGCGGCGTTCTCCAGCGTCGCCTCTGCCATCGTCACTGCGGCGCGCGCCTGGGCGACCGCGGCTTCGAGGTCGGCGCTCTCCAGCCGGGCGATGACCTGACCGGCATCGACCCGATCGCCTTTTCGCACCGGCAGCTCACGCACGCGCCCCATGATCTTGGTGGCCGGCGAGACTCGGCGCCAGGCTTCCACCGAGCCGGTTGCCTCGGCGATCACCGGGATCTCGACCAGCGCAGCGTCGACCACCTCGGCGCTCACCCGGGCCGGTTCCGGTGCGGCGGCCTGACGGTCCTGTGGGGCTTCGCCGCAGCCCGCCGCCAGGGTGGCGACGGCGAGGACGGCGAGCCCCACCAGACCGCTGCGGAGCGGCCGCAGGGCCGGAGCGATCAGCTCGCCCCGGAGATCGTTGTGCTGCGCGTGGCGCGCGCGACGGAGAATCGTGCTCGGCTTCATGTCTCTTCCTCGTTCGTAGTTCATCGGCCCACCGCCAGATCGAGAGCGGCGCGCCCGAGCATCAGGTCGCGGCGCGCGGCGACGACGCGCGTCTGCGCTGTCGTCAGTTGGGTTTGCGCGTCGAGCAGCTCCACCGACGTGGACAAGCCCTCGCGGTAGCGGTTTTCGACCAGGCGCAGGTTCTCGCGCGCCAGCTCGACGGCGGTCTCCGCCTGCACGATGCGCTCGCCGGCGGCCTGCACGTCGTAGTAGGCCTGGGTCACCTCGAGCGCGACGGCGCGGCGCAACAGCAGCGCCTGCTCCTGGATCTGGCGCCGTTGCGCCAGGCCGCCTTCGACGGCCGCGGAGCGGGCGTTACCGTCGAACACGGTGAAGTTGGCGCCGACCATCAAGCCCCAGTTGCCCGACTGGCTACCGAACATCGAATCGGAGTTCGACTCGGCAAAGCCGCTGATCGCTACCTCGGGCATGAAGTTGGCCCTCTCGGCGTCGATGTTCTTGCCGATCGCCTCCTCCTGCACCGCGGTGGCGCGCAGGTCGGGGCGGCTGGCGAGCGCCGTGGCGACGAGGTCGTCAAGATTTTCCTCGGCGGCCGCGGTCTCATCGAGCTCGTCGGGCAGTGTGAGTGGCGCCGTCAGGTCCCGTCCGATGACGAAGTTGAGCGCCGTCTTGGCCACCGCCAGACCGCTGCGCGCCCGTACCACCGCCTCGCGTGCCTCGCTGGCGCGCACCCGCGCTTGCAACACGTCGGAGTCGACTACCAGGCCGCCTTCCCGCATGCTCTCGGCGAGCGCGACGTGGGCTTCGGCGGTGGCCTGCGCTTCCTCGGCTACCGCCAGGTGGCGGGTCGCGAGCACGGCGCCGGAGTACGCCTCAACGGTATCGTAGACGACCTGCTGGCGGGTGCGTGCCTGCTGCAGGCCGGCAGCCTCGACGTTGAGCTCAGCGGCTTCCTCGCGCCGCGAGATGCGGCCGCCGGTCCAGATCGGCTGCACCACGGTCACCGACGGCGTGAAGTTGTTGATCGCGTCCGGGTTGTTGAGCTTGTCGATGGCGAAGTTCGC
>JASFRZ010000065.1:0-15163 GCA_050114655.1 Acidobacteriota bacterium | reverse complement strand
GTTATCGGTCACGTCGTAGGCAGTGAGCTGCTCCGGATCATCGTGCCCGGTCATGATGACGCTGCGACCACGGCGGGTGGCTGCCAGGTCGGTGAGCGACGTGAAGCTCTCACGGTAGTCGAGAAAATCGCCCTCCGACATGCGACCGCGCTGGATGCCGCGCTCGGGGTTATCGAAGTAGATGAACCCCATCTCGGCAGTGTCCTTGATCGGCAGCGGGCGGAACAGCAACACGTTGACCATGCTGAAGATGGCGGTGTTCACACCGATCGCCATCGCCAGCGTCAGAACGGTGAGCACGGTGAAGGTGGGGGTCTGCATCAGCGTGCGCAGGCCGTAGCGGACGTCGCCGAGGAAGTTGGTCATCAATCCGTCTCCCGTACGCGGAGCCGCGACACCCGGGCCCCCGCTCGAAGGTGCCGGGCGGGCGCGCCCACTGCGCGCGCCGTCCCGGCGGCTGAATAGCGAGCGCAGCGCCTGGCTCCAGTACCAGCGCCTGGCGCGCGCGGCTCCGTCACGTGGCAGGTGGACGTCGAGATATTCCTCAGCGAGGTCGCCGATCAGCGCCTCGCGATCCTCCGCCGGCAGGGCGCGCCGCAGCAGCCATTCGGCCGGCCGCGGCGGACCCGCCGGGGCGTCGCTCCCTGCAGCCGGGACCCGGTCCCTGGGTGATTTTCGCCACATAGTAAAAGAAATACGCGGCAGCAGTGTGTCTGTTTCAACTTTTTTGACGCGGGCGGGTCTTTCGCTTGCCGTCGGAGGGGTACGGCCGACGCTCAGACGACGGTCACGCGCGGCTCGCCGTCGACCACCTCGCCGATATCCGCCGCCGGCTCGCCCGCGGCGCGCAGCTCGTTCACCAAGGCCTCTGCGCGGTCAGCCGCGATGCAGATCAGCAGCCCCCCCGAGGTCTGCGGATCGAACAGCAGCGCCTGGTGCAGCTCGTCCAGCCCGGCGCGATCCTCGAATGCGTCGGCCACCGCGGCGCGGTTGTTGCGCGTCCCCTTGGTGGAGACTCCGGCGACGGTCATGTCGTAGAAGCCCGGGTAGACGTGCAGATGATCGAACACCACGCGCAGGCCGACGCCTGACGCCCGCGCCACCTCGAGTCCGTGCCCGATCAGCCCGAAGCCGGTGATGTCGGTGCAGCCGGTGGCGCCGTGCTGCACGGCGAGGCGCGCGGCAACCGCGTTGAGCCGCTCCATGCTCACCAGCGTGGGCTCGAGCCCCTCTTCGTCGAGCTTGTCGCCGCGGAAGGCGTTGAGGATGGCGCCACTGCCGAGCGGCTTGGTGAGCAGCAGGCGCTGTCCAGGCTGCGCCCCGGCGTTGGTCAGCAGCCGGTCGGGATCGGCGCGGCCGATCACGGCGAGACCGTACTTGAGCTCCGGATCGGCGACCGAATGGCCTCCAAGCAGGACGCCGCCGGCCTCCTGCAGGGCGTCGAGGCCGCCGTGCAGGATATCGCTGTACACGCCGACGGGCGCCTTGTTCTCCGGAAAGCAGCACAGGTTGAGGGCAAACAGCACCTCACCCCCCATGGCGAACACGTCCGACATCGAGTTGGCCGCGGCGACGCGGCCGAAACGGCGCGGATCGTCGCAGAACGGCGTGATGTAGTCCGCCGTCGCCACCAGCGCGATGCCGTCGAGCAGGTACACACCGGCATCGTCCGAGGTCTCGGGACCTACCAGCATGCGCTCGTCGAACGGCGCAAGGCCGCGCAGCGGCGCCATTATCTCGCTCAGGTCACACGGACCGATCTTGGCGGCTCAGCCGCCGGACTTGGCCAGTGACGTGAGGCGGAACTTGGCGGTGTCGGGGTTCATGGAAAGTGATTGTAGCGCCGCGCCGCCTCCTGGCGTGGTCCGGCGTCAGTAGATGCCGGCCCACCGGGCGCGCTGCTGCACCAGCGCCAGCACCACGTCGATGGTCGGAGTCGGAATCTCCACCAGGCGGCCGAGCTCCTGCACCGCGGCGACCAGGGCGTCGATCTCGAGTGGGCGGCGGCGCTCGAAGTCCTGCAGCATCGAGGTCTTGTGGGGGCCCACCGCGGCTCCGCCGTCGAGCCGCGCCTCGATGTCGAGCGGGAAGCGGGCTCCGAGCTTCGTGCCGATCGCCTGCGCTTCGAGCATCATGCGGCGGCACACCTCGCGCGTTCCCGGATCCGAGGCGATCACATCGAGGGTCTCGCCGGTCAGCACGCTCAGCGGGTTGAAGGACAGGTTGCCCCACAGCTTGAGCCAGGTCTCGTCGCGGATGGCGCGAATCGGGGCGCGCAGGCCGGCATCGATGAGCGCGCCGCTGAGCGCCTGCACGCGCTCGCTCCTGTCGCCCGACGGCTCGCCGAGGGTAAAGCGGTTGCCCTCGATGTGATTGACGACGCCGGGCTCGATCACTTCTGCGGCGGGGTACACCACGCAGCCGATGATCCGCTGGGGGCCGATGCCGTCCCAGATGAGACCGTCCGGATCGACCGCATTGATGCGGCGGTCGCGCCAGGGGCCGTCGAGCCCGAAGAAGTACCACCACGGGAGGCCGTTGACCGCCCAGACCACCGCGGTGTCAGCACCCAGCAACGACTTCATCGGCGCGACGATCTCCACCACCGACGGCGCCTTGACCGTCACGATGACGTAGTCCTGTGGCTCGAGGTCGGCCGGATCCCCGGTGCAACGCGGGTGGGCGATTCGCTCCTCGCCGTCGATGCGCAGCTTGATGCCGTCCCGTTGCATCGCCTCGAGGTGCGCGCCGCGCGCGATCAGCGAAACCTCCTCACCGGCGAGGGCGAGCTGTGTCCCGAGGTACCCGCCGATGGCACCGGCACCGTAAATGCAGATCTTCATGCCAGGCCAAGTCTCTCGGCCATGCCGATGCGCTGCATCTTGCCGGTGGGCCCCTTGGGGATCTCCTCGACGACCAGCACCGTGCGCGGCACCTTGAACGGGGCCAGGCGCGCGGCGCAGAAGTCACGCAGCTCCGCGCCGTCGGCCTGCGCCTCGGGAGCCAGCACCACCGCCGCGGCGATCTCCTCGCCGAGTTTGTCGTGCGGCACCGCGAAGGTGACCACCTGGCGCACCGCGGGATGCTCCATCAGCACCGCGTCGATCTCCAGCGGCGAGACCTTCTCGCCGCCGCGGTTGATGATCTCCTTGAGCCGTCCGGTGATGGTGAGGTAACCGTCCTCGTCCATGCGCCCCTGATCGCCGGTGCGAAACCAGCCGGCGGTGAAGGCAGCGGCGTTGGCGTCGGGGTTGTTCTCGTAACCGGCGGTCACGTTGACGCCGCGGATCACCACCTCGCCGGTCTCCCCTGCCGCGAGCAGCTTGCCGGCCTCGTCCATCACCGCCACCTCGGGGCCCGCAGCCGGCCCCACCGTTCCCGGTTTGCGCTCTCCCGGCGGCAGCGGGTTGCAGGTCATCTGGTGCGCCGCCTCGGTCATCGCGTAGGCTTCGACCAACGGCACACCGAAGGCCTCTTCGGCGCGCGCCAGCACCTGCGGCGGCAGCGATGCCGAGGCCGAGCGCATGAAGCGCAACGGAGCGTCGTCGATGGCGGCGCGATTGCGCTCGGCACGCGCCAGGATCGCCTGGTACATCGTCGGCACCGCGGTGAACCAGGTCGGGCGCGCCTCCTCCATCCAGGCGAAGAATCTGAGCCCGTTGAAGCCCGGGGTGCAGAACACCGAAGCACCGGCGCGCAGCGTGGCGAGCAGCGCGGCAACGAGGCCGTGGATATGGAACAGCGGCATGACGTTGAGGCAGCGGTCGGCCGGACCAAGGTGCAGCGTCGCGGCGACATTGCGCGCCGAGGCGCACACGTTGGCGTGGCGCAGCGGCACGATCTTGGGTCGTGAGGTGGTACCGGAGGTGTGCAGCACCAGGGCGACGTCTTCCGGCCCGGCATGAGCACCGTCACCCCCCCGCATCGCCACCTCCGTCTCCCCGCCGCGAACACCTCGCTTCTCACCGCGCGCCGGCGCTTCAACGAAACGGAACACGCCCGCCGGCTCGTCGCCGGCGACCGCGATCTCCAGCACCTCGACGCCCAGAGCACGCGCCGCGGCCACCGCGGCCGAGTCGCTGCCCTGCTCGACGATCAGCGCCGCCGCGCCCAGATCGCGCAGGTAGAAGTCGAACTCCTCGAGCCGGTAGGCGGGGTTGAGCGGCGCGGTGGTGGCACAGGCGGCGACGGCGATGAACGCAGTCGCCATCTCGGGGCCGTTGGGGAGCACGATGGCGACACGGTCGTTGCGCCCGATATCACGCGCCGCAAGCGCAGCGACCGTGCACGCCACGTGCTTCCGTAGGCCGTCGTAGGAGAGATCGTTGCGCCCGGGTGCCCCGATCGCCGGGGCGGCATCGGCGCCGCCCGCAATCAGCTCGATGATCGTCGATGGCTCAGACACCGGTCGGTTTCTCCGCTATGGATCCGCGCGCCATGATCGAGCGTGCCGCCCGCGCCGGGTGCCGTCAAGCGACTTGCCCGGAGACGGCGGGAACGGAGCTCGACGGGAACGGAGCTCGACGGGAGGCGTGCGGACGCACGGGCAAACGACAGCGGGCCCGGCGTCGCCGCGCGCTGGCGGCAACGCCGGGCCCTGACAACGGACGCTCTTACTGCCGGATTCAGTCGCCGCCCTCGATCAGGTCGATGACATCTTCGATCAACTGCTCGAGGTAGTCGGCGTCGTCCTCGTCGATCTTGCCGGTCTTCAGAGACTGGTCGAGATCGTTGAGGAAGGCCTCGAGCTTGTTGACCGCCGGGGTGCCGTTGAGCTTCGCGAGGCTGCCGATCGCCGACTCCAGCTTGGTGACCAGCGCCTTGGCGTTGTTGGCGGTCATCTCCGACGCGTCGACCAGGCCGTCGATGTAATCGATGGCGACCTGGATGTCGGCGATGGCCTGCGCGGCGACCGCGGCGTCGAGCGAACCGTTGTCGTCGTCGTCGCTGGTGTCATCGTCGTCATCGTCGGTGATCTGCACCGACGCGGTGAGCTCGAAAGGCGTGCCGTCGAAGAGCGTGCCGCGCACGGTGATCTCCACCGATTCCCCGGCGGGCGTGCTGGTGGCGACGCTGATTACCTGCGACTTGGTGAACTTGGCCTCGAAGCGCTGACCCGGCTCGATCTCCCAGTCGAACGGCGTGACCGTTCCATCGGGCCCCTCCATCTCGATGCTGGAGGGCAGGATGCTGGCAAACGGGCCGTTGGCGATACGCGCCTCGATGGCGCTGTTGCCCTGCCCCTCGTTGCCGTTGTCGACCCATCCGAGGCTCCACTTGTCGGGGTCGAACGAGAGCGTGAAGGCGGCGACGTCGAGGCTCGCGGCGGCGCTCTCCACCTTCACCACGGTAGCCAGCAGCGCGCCTTCCGGTGTGGTGTACAGGCGCCCCTCGGCGTGCAGCGCCACACCGGCGGCGAAGGCGGTCATCAGCGCGGCGTAGGAGCCGATGTCGCCACCGCTGTCCCACCAGGTGGCGTCACCGGTGAGCACCGTCGTGCCGTCAGCGAGCGTGAAGCTCGACAACGCCGCGTCGATGTCGGCGATCTCGCCGTCGAACTCCTGCAGGTCTTCGATGTTCTGCTTGACCACCGTGGCGGTCGTCGAGTCCACCTGCACGGTGATCTGGATGAGCTGGAGGTTGCCGACGCCGTTGAGCGTCAACGTGGCGTTGGTGCCTCCACCGGAAAACTGCAGCACGATGCTGCCGTTGGGCACGCCGTTGAGGAGGAACTGTCCGGCGCCATTGGTCGTCGTGGTGACGCCGGTGCCCTGCACCGAGACCTGTACCCCACCCATGCCCGAGGCTACCGGCGCGGCGTCAAAGGCCGCCGACGAGAACGCACCACCGCCGCCGCCGACGAGCTGGCCCCAGATCGCCGAGGTGCCCTGGGTGCCGAACGAGGCATTGCCGAAGTCCGGCGTGTTCGGTGAGGTAGGAGTGACGTTGCCGCCGCACCCCGCCGCCAGCGCCGCCACGATGGTCAGCGCGAGCGCGGAACGATAAGGCAGCTGCTTCAGAATGTGGATCATGGCATGACGCTCCTTGCTGTTCGCGTCAGATTGGGTGGGGTTGGGGACCCGAAAACGCTCGTAGGATGTCGAAGTGGGAGAAAGTCTGTATGACTTTAACTGTGTTTTCTAGACTTATTCCGATTTTTCATGCTTTTGAATAGCTTTATAATACGTAATATTAACTTTTCTTATTTAATAACGACCACGTCGGCGGCGTCTTCGTGTCGCTATGCCCGGCTTCTTCCCGCATGTGCCTCTCGCCAGCGAACACCGACCAGGCCAGGCTCCGACGAAACCGTCATCGACGATCTTGGCGGTGATGCTCGGACGGCGATAAGGTGACGCCGAGTCGAAAAGCCAGAATCGGGCCGATCCGAATCAGCGATGGACGAAGAACAGGAAATCACCCAGCTTCTGATGGCCGCCGCAGGCGGCGACGCCACCGCCATCGACGAGGTCTTCGCCTCGGTGTACCCGCGGCTGCGCAAAATCGCCCGCGCGCGCCGGCGAAGCTGGCACGGCAACCCGACGCTGAACACCACCGCGCTGATCCACGAGGCCTACCTCAAGGTGGGCCAGACGTCGCGCTTCGAGAACCGCGGCCATTTCTTTGCCGTGGCGTCCAAAGCGATGCGCCAGGTGCTGATCAACTATGCCGAGCAGAAGAAAGCCGCCAAGCGCGGCGGCGGCGAGCGCGACGTCACGCTGGTCGAGGGCAGCGCGGTCTCCGACGACGCCGTCGACGAGCTCATCATCCTCAACCAGGCCCTCGGCCGCCTCGAGACGCTCAGCGAGCGCCAGGGGCGCGTCGTCGAATGCCTGTTCTTCGGCGGTCTGTCGGTGGCCGAAACCGCGGAGGCGCTGGAGATCTCGCCAGCCACCGTGAAACGCGACTGGAGCACCGCGCGCGCCTTCCTGTATCGCGAGATGAAGAGCGAAGACCAACCTGGCGCTCAGTAGTTACGCGCAGGCGCATGGTCCGCTTGCTTCTCACGCGCTTAATGCAAAGCATTGTGGTGGGCCCCTACCGCACCCGCGTTGAGGAGGACGAACCATGAGCCCACGCAAGGTCTTGTTACTGGCAGTCATCGCCGTGTCGACGGCAATCCTGGCGGCGTCGTCGGTGGGCGCGCAGGACCAGGAGAAGGTGGACGAGCGCTACAACGGCCTGGCCCTCCACCTGGGCACCGGCCCCAGCGGCCAGGTGCCGATCGTCATCGGCATCGACCGCTGGAGCACGGAAGAAGAGGCGCAGAAGCTGATGGCGACGCTCGAGAACGAGGACCATCAGGCCTTCAAGAGCGCGCTCGATCACGAGAAGGAGACCGGTTACATCCGTTTCCCGACCATCCGCTCACGCTTCCCGAGCACGGAGATGAACTTCGCCCGCCAGTATGAGAGCAACGGCAAGCGGGTGATCGTGATGGCCACCAACCGGCCGCTGGCGATCTGGGGCGTCTGGAATCAACAGCGCTCCACCGACTTCGACATCACGTTGATCGAGCTGCGCCTCGATGCCGACGGTAGCGGCGAGGGCGTGCTCGCCGTGGGCGTCGAGTTCGGCTACGACATGGACAAGAAGCAGATCGTCGCCAAGAACTGGTCGAGCTCGCCGGTGCAGCTGAAGGAAATCAAGAAGGACCACTGATCCCGATCGCTGAGCGAAGTCAGCCGGAGCCGTGGGGCTCCTGCAGTCGCTCCTTTGCCCAGCCCAGGGCGTCGCGCAACCGTTCCATGTTGAACGGCTTGTGCACGAGCAGCCCTCCGGACCCCTTCACGAGCTCCTCGACGCCGTCGTCTGCAAAGCCGGTGATCAGGATCAAGGCGGCATGCGGGCAGCACGCGCGAGCGCTCTCCAGCACCTCCAGTCCGGAGACATCAGGCATCTTGAGATCGCTGATCACGACGTCGTAATCGTTGTCCGCCAGCAGGGTCTTGGCCGGCGTGCCGCCGTCGGCCTGGTCGACGTGGAGTCCCCAGCCGCGCGCGGTACGCACCACCACATCCCGGACCATTGCATCGTCTTCGACGACCAGCAACCGCAGGCCGGTGAGCGCGTCGTCGCTCATTGCGACCGCCCTGGGCCGGGCCGGCCATCGATGGGCACCTCGACCACGAACCGTGCGCCGCCGCCCGGCGCGTCCTCGTAGTACAGTCGGCCGCCGTGATCGGCGACGATGCCGTGCGAGACCGACAGTCCGAGGCCTGTTCCCTCACCGACCGCCTTGGTGGTGAAGAAGAGGTCGAAGATCCGGTGAGCGTGCGCGGGCACGACTCCGGGGCCGTTGTCCTGCACCGCATAGATCACGGTGTCCGCGTCGGCCCGTGCCTCGACGATCACGCGCCCCGGGTCTCCCGGCGCAACCTCCTTCAGCGCATCACGCGCATTGATGAGCAGGTTCACGAAGACCTGATGCAGCCGATCGGCATCGGCTGCGATCTGCGGGAGGTCATCGCTGAGGTGGCATTCCACCTCGACTCCCTGGAGCTGGAAGGACTCCGACAGCAGCTCCAGCGCCTGCCGCAGCGGACGTACGGCGGAGATCGAAGCGATGCGGTGTTCCGCTGAGCGTCCGAATGCGCGCACGCCGCTGACGATTCGCGCCATGCGCCGCGTCGCCTCGATGATGGTCTGAAAGTCCGCCTCGTGGTCCCCTACCCGGTCGTCGGGATGCAGGCGCACCATGTCGAGCAGCATTTGCACCGCGGTGAGTGGTTGGTTGAGCTCGTGGGCCACCCCTGCCGCCAACTCGCCGAGCGCCGCCAGCTTGGCGCTGAGCACGAGCTGGCCGCGGGCGCGCTGCAGCTCCTCCTTCTCGGCTTGCAGCGCCCGGATCAGCTCGCCCACCTCTGCGGCAGTGGAGTTGACCAGGAAGGCCAGCACGTCAACGGCGTCTCCGGAGTGGTCGCGATCGGCGCGCACATCGAAGTCACCCTGCGCCACCGCCAGCAGGACGTGGGTCAGGTCGTGTACGGCTCGCTCGAGGTCGTCGGAGCCGTCACCCGGACTTGCGTCCTGCCGCACCGACGGTGGTTCAGAGGGCACCGCCGTGCTCCGCTGCCATTTCCCGCGCCCACTCGCGAGCGGAATCCAGGTCGGCGAACATCTGCGTCGGGAAGGCGGTCTTTCGCAGTCCCAGAAAGAAGGACCCGATCGCGCGCGCCAGCATGGTGTCGCACACCAGCGCCTGCGCACAGCGCGTCTCATCCGGGCGCGGTGTCGACCAGACGCGGCGCGCACCGGATTCCTGTGCGACGACGCCGCCGACCAGGACCACGATGGCCTGCTTGCGGCCCGCTCCGTGGGCGATGCGATCGAATGCGGCAAGCGACCGTTTCGCTGCCTCTTCGGTCTGCTGAAAATCCGAACGGGGCACGGCCAGCACGAGGTCAGGCTCGAGACGGTAGTACGCGCCCGCGTCGGTGCTCGGAAGCCGCTCCCAGCCGGGATCGATTTCGACGCTGAACATGGCGCGCAGCGTACACCGTTTCCAAGACCGAACCAATCCACCGCATGCACCCCTTCTCCGTCGACGCCTCGATCAGGACTCCGCAGCGTCTCCTCGCCGGGCGTGAGCTGTTGCGGACTTCCGAGTCGGGACACTAGAGTCCCCCCATGGAGGAGCGCAAAGGCACATCCCCGTGGGTCTTCATCGGCGTCGGCTGCCTGGCATCGATCCTGCTCATCGTGGCGGTGATCGTCGCCATCGGCGCGTGGGGCTTCAGCCAGGTACGCCGGCTGCAACGCACGATGGAGGACCCGGTGGCGCGCACCGAGGCGGCGGCCGAGACGCTCGGCGCCGACGAGCTGCCCGAGGGATACCACGCCATGATGGCGATGTCGGTTCCCTTCGGCCTGGTGGAAACGGCCATGATCACCGACCGCGAGCCCGATGAAGACGGCGAGCTACGCCGCTTCGGCGAGCACGGGTTCATCTATTTCGACACCGTGTCGATGGGCAACCAGGCCGAGGAGCTGAGGGATTTCATCGGCGGCAGAAGCAACGATCCGGAGTTCTTCGACCGCACATCGATCAACGTGGATGCGCGCGAGATCATCGACAGCGGCGTGATCGAGGAGCCCGAACGCACGCTGCGCTGGCTCGCCTACCGTGGCCGGATCAGCTCCGGTGGCCGGAGCGACTTCGGTGAAGGCGTAAACACCATGGTGATGTTCGAGTGTCCGGGCTCCGATCGCCTCCGCATGGGGATCTGGTTCGGTCCCGACCCTGATCCCGACGCCCCTGTCGCCGAGACCGACTTCACCGGCACAGTCGCCGACCCGGACCAGATACAGCCCTTCATGGACTACTTCGACGTCTGCAAGCGCTAGCTGCCCCCGGCGCCGCACCACGCTCGAACGATCAGAAACCCAGCACCCACGAGGCGTGGGCATTGAAGCCGGGCGCGTCGAAGCCGGAGCCGTGCAGCCGGTAGTTGCGGTCGAACATGTTGCCGATGCCGAACATCAGCTCGTTGTCCGGACTGAAGGCGTATCTGCCCCGCAGCGACAGCGACCACCAGCCGCGCGTCTCGGTGAACAGCGAGTTGCCCACCAGCCCCGGACCGAGGACGCGGAGCTGGATCTGCTCCAGCGTCTCCCCGGTGGGCAGGAAGATGCCGTCCTCCACGAGGCCCATGTCGGTGGCGCCGTGGTTGAAGAAGTTGGCGATGCCCCCGGCGTCGCGGTAGGCACCGATGCGGGCGTCGTCGAGCTCGCCGGGATTGAGACGATCCTGCGGCAGCATGCCGGTGAACAGCGCCTCCAGCCACAAGCGGCCGCCGGGCTGCGTCCAGTGCAGGATCAGGTAGACGTTGTCGGGCGCGATCTTGGGAGCGTAGTTGCCGGTGTCGAGCTCGTTGCCGCGCTGCACGCTGCCCTTGCCGATGAGGCGCCAGTCACGGCCGATGCCCTGCTGGAACATCCACTCGACACCGTACACGTCCTGCAGCCCGCTGTTGGAGCGCGATACTATCGGTCGGGTGTCGACGGGGACGTAGATGCGGCCCGCCTCGTCCTGGGCAACGATCGTCTGACCGGCGATGGTCTGACCGACCACGTCGGTAGGAACGATCAGGGTGCGCCGCACGATGTTGTCGGACAGCTCGGAGTAGAACACCGCCACCTCGACGCGGGTGCGCTCGCTGCCCCAGCGGAAGCCCCCCTCGTAGCTGTACAGCAACTCGGGCTGCAACGTCGCCCACGGTACGCCGGTGCTCACCGCCGCGACGCTGGCGCTGTCACCCACCAGGGAGTCGAAGGCCACCGCCTCGGAAGGCGGAACCTCGAAGCCGCCGCCGGTAAGTCCCTGCTCGCTGAAGTCGTAGATCGACGGTGCGCGGAAGCCGCGCGCCGTGCGGAAGTAGATGCTCGCCTCGGGGGTGAACCAGAAGGAGGCGCCGATATTGTAGGTAAGGTCGTTGGCCGTCTCCTTTGCCGCCGCCTGGAAGTCGTCCTCGCTGATCTGCGCGCCCTTGATGCGGGCGTTGAAGTACGAGTAGCGCAGCCCCCCGGTGAGGTGCAGCCGGTCGGGGATGATCGCCCACTCGTCGAGAATGAAGGCGCCGAACGAATCATAGCGTGAGCCGTCGGGGACACGCGGGCGTACCGGCGTGACCGTCCCGGCGGCGTCCGTCTCGGTGCGGAACGAGTCGACGTACTCGTCATAGAGCTCGGCGCCGCCGCTGATCATGTGGTTGCCGATGCCGGTCGAGGCGAGGAACTCGTAACCGAAGGCGGTGACGTCGTTGCCCTCGGTGGTCAGGTCACGGTCCGAATAGCGCTGGTCGAGCCGGCCGTCGTTCTGCCGGTTGACCGAGAAGGTCGCCTCGATAAAGACGTCGTCGGCCATCACGTCCTGGTAGCGCAGGTAGCCGAAGTCGAGCGTCTGCGGCGTGAAGGCGGCGATGTAGCGCCCGTCGCCGCCGAGCAGCCGGTCGTAGCGGCGCACGTCGTACTGGTCGTTGCGCATGTACATCCCGGTGACGCTGTTGTGCTCGCCGGGTCGCCAGCTGGCCTTGCCGCTGAAGCCGGTGAAGCCGTAATCGGTCTGGTCCATGCGCGTGCCGAGCAGATCTTGCACCTGCTCCTGAGACAGGCCGAACCAGCGCACGAAGGCGTTGTGCGAGTCCTGCCCGCGCCCCCCGCGTAGCTCGGCGTTGTGCGCGCCGACGAAAGTGAACAGCGTGGCGAAGCTCTGCGAAGCCCCGCCGAGCATGGCGCTGCCGCCGAGGTTGCCGGTGGCGCTCTCGCCGAAGCCGCGCAGCTCACCGCTCCAGCCCCAGCTCGGATCGACGCGGAAGTTCGGCACCTGCGCGGTGTTGATGTTGATCGCGCCGCCGAGCGCGTCGCTGCCGAAGTTGACGCTCGCCGGCCCGAGCTGCACGTCGAGACCCTCCATGTTGCTGCTCGGGATCCACGCCAGATACTGGGTGTTGCCGGCGCGGTAGGTGGCGTTGTTGTAGCGCACGCCGTCGACCGCGTAGAGCACTGCCTGTGCCCCCTGGCCGCGCAGGATCGGTGAGCCCTGCCCCGGCGTGGTCTGCTGCGCGATGACCCCGGTCTCCTCGTCGACCATGCGCGGCACGATGTCCGGGGCGCGCTCCTCGAGCTTTTCGATGCCGAGGCTGCGCACCGTGCCGGCGACGGCGAAGTCCTCCTGCAGGATGCCGCGGCTGGCGGTCACGGTGACGCTTTCCTGCACCTCCGCCGGGGCGAAGCGGATCTGGACGGTAACGTTCTCGCGGCCCACGTCGACCAGGCGCACGCGGTCACGGAACGGCGGCGACGACACGCGCAGCTCGTACGTTCCCGGTGGCACCGGGGCCAGCGTGAAGCTGCCGTCGCCGGCAGTGACCTGCTGGCGCAGCAGCAGGCGGTTGGGGCCGAACAGCAGCACCACGGCGCCTTCGATCGGGCGTTCTTCGGAGTCCAGCACGGTGCCGACGACACTGGCGACGGCCTCCTGCTGCGATTCGGTACCTTGGGCGAATACGCCGGCCGGCAACAGCACGCAGATGGCGAAGACGAGCAGGCAGAGGGTCTCAGGGCGGGTACGGATCATGCGATGCACCGGGGCGCGGCGGGCCCTTGCGTGGGGAGGTAAAGACATGCCGGAGTGTAGCCATGATGATTGAAAGACAAAGCCCCTTCTACTACCAGGGCTCGTAGATACGGAGGGTCCTGCTCGCGAGGTGGCGCGCGCACCGATTCCATCGATAAGATGTCGTGCGTGAAGAATCCCCCCGAAGACGACATTCGAAGGGCGCACGGCTGGAAGTCCGCGACGCGCTCGCTGGCCTCCCGCTGGCGCGACAGCCGGCGTCTGCTCGCCCCGCCCGCCGCGGGCGACGACCGTGCCGCACCCATCGAAGCCTTCTTCGGGCCCCTCGAGATACGCGTGCTCGAGTCGCTGTGGGGCGACGCCCACCCGGAAGCCACCGTGCGGGATCTCAAGAGCGAGTTCTCGGACATCGCCTATACGACCTTGATGACGACCCTCGACCGGCTTTACAAGAAGGGCATCCTGGATCGTCGCAAGCGCGGCCGCGCCTACGCCTATACCGCGCGCTACACGCGCGCCGGGCTGGAGGCTTACCTGGCGCAGGACGCCTTCGACGCGCTGCTCGACGGCGGCAGCCGCGCCGCCCTGCGGCCGCTGCTGTCGAGCTTCGTCGAGGCAGTCAGTCGCAAGGACAGCGAGTTGCTCGACGATCTCGAGGCGCTGGTGCGTGACAAGCGCTCGGCCGGCGCCGCTGATCCGTCGCAGCACGATGGCGAGGAGGAGGGCTGATGGCCACCACCTTCCTCGCCCTGTGCCTCACGCTGATCGTCTTCATGCTGGTTGCCGCCCTCACCTCGGCGATCGTCGCCCTCGCCTGGCATCTCCTGCAGCCCCGCCTCGATCGCCTCGCGGCGCGCATCCGCGAGCGCATCTACCTCGGGCTGCGCCTCGCCCCCGCCGTCGCCGGGATGGCGTTCGTGGCGCTGTTCCACGTGCCCGCGTTCCTGCTGTTCGAGCCGCCCGACAGCGGCGAGCGCGCCAGCGCCAAGGTGATCGCGCTGGCGGCCGCCGCCGCGCTGCCGCTGTTCACCTGCGCGCGCACGGCTTGGCGCTCGTGGTGGTTCACCCGCGCGCGGGTCGCCGGATGGCTTGCCGAAGCCGAGCCGCTGCACCTGCGAGAGTTCTCCGCCTGCCCCGCCTTCGCGGTACGCGCACCGTTTCCGGTGGTCGCCGTGGTCGGGGTCTGCCGCCCGTTCCTGGTCGTCTCGCGCGCCGTCATCGACGCCTGCAGCGGCGAGGAGCTCGCCGCCATCCTGCAGCACGAGGTGGCGCACCTGGAGAACCGCGACAATCTCAAGCGCCTGCTGATGTTCAGCGCGCCGCACCTGTTCTTCGGGGCGGCCCTGTCGCGCAACATCGAGCGCGGCTGGCAACAGGCCGCCGAGGAGGTCGCCGACGACCGCGCCGGTGCGCCTCGAGCGCTCGACCTGGCGGCGGCGCTGATCAAGGTAGCGCGCCTGGCGCAGGGTTGCCCGGCACCGCCGGCGACCGTGGCCGCCTTCTGCCAGGGCGGCGACATCGACCGCCGGGTCCGGCGGTTGACCGCGGGATCGGTACGGCAGCCGGTCCGCCTGCGCGGCCGCACGCTGCTCGCCGGATTCGCTGCCCTCGCCGCCGCGATATTTGCGCTCGCGCTGCAGACCGGTGCCCTCGCCGGGCTTCACGCAGCCACCGAGGTCGTGGTGCGCTACCTGCAGTAGACCGACCGGGACGTTCCGCTCAGATCTCTTCTTCCGTCACCGCATCGACTCCGGGCTTGAGCACCACGCCCTCGTTGCGCGCGCCGTTCATCTTGATGACCACCGGCTCGTCGAGCCTGACGTGGCGGGTGAAGGTCCGCTCGGTCGCCGCCGGCTGTGACGCCAGCCAATCCCAGTCGACCCAGCCGTCCCCGGTGTCCGGGTTGGCGGTGAAGTACCCGATGTTGTTGGCGACCAGGTTCTGGAAGAAGTGGGTGCCCTGCGAGGGCTGTACCTTGAAGTCGCGGAAGCCGGCCTCGACGATGACCTTGGCGCCGCCGATCTGCTCCCACGTCACCGGGATGCCGAGCAGCGGGTCGGCCGAGCCCCAGCGGCCGACGCCGAT
>JASFRZ010000064.1:0-15327 GCA_050114655.1 Acidobacteriota bacterium | reverse complement strand
CGGCCGCCGCTCGCCTCGGTCAGGGTCAGCAGGATCTCCACGCGCGCGCGATCACGCCATACGCCGAGGCTAACCCGATCGCCGACGAAGCGCGGCAGCAGCGCGAGCTGAGCTTCCTCGAAGGTGTCGACCCGCCTGCCGTCGATATCGAGGATGACGTCGCCCTCGTGCAGCCCGGAGTCACCGGCGACGCCGGGGTTGGTCACCAGCAGGCCACGCGGCTCCTCGAGCCCCCATTCGTCCACTGCTTCGCGACTCAGGCGCGGGTAAACCGCGGCCACCTCGAGATCCGTGAAGTCGGCGTCTCGCACGCGACCGTACCGGCGGATCTCGTCGGCTGCCGCCAGGGCACGCTCGATCGGAATGGCGAAGCCGAGGCCCTGCGAGCCGCCGGTCTCGGAGAGGATGAACGTGTTCAGGCCGACGACCTCGCCCGAGGCGTTGGCCAGCGGGCCACCGCTGTTGCCCGGATTGATCGCCGCGTCGGTCTGGATCATGTCGGGGTAGAACATCTGCTCCCGTGTGCGCGACTGGCTCGACGGTGTGAACGAGCGCTCCAACGCCGACACCACCCCTACCGTCACCGTCGGCTGGAAGCGGCTCGCGCCGGTGACCTCGCGCCCGCCCACCGGATAGCCGACCGCCACCAGCCACTCGCCGACCATCAGGTCCTGCGAGCGCCCCAGCGTCGCCGCGTGCAGGCCTCGCGGGTCGGTTTCGAGCAGGGCGATGTCGAGCTTGGCGCTGGTGCCGATCACCTCGGCCGGACGGGTCTCGCCGTTGGGCAGCATCAGCGCGACGGAGTCGGCGCCGGCGACCACGTGTTGGTTGGTGATGAACTCACCGTCGCCAGAGATCATTACCGACGAGCCGGATTGCACCGTGTAGCGCTGTCGCCGCGTCGGCCCGATGCCGAAGAAGTCGCGGTAGAACGGATCGTTGAAAATCGGTACCTGCTGGATGCCGCTGACCACGACCGATGCCACCGATGGCGACAACTTCTGCACCGCCTCGACGATGACGCTGCGCCGCTCGGCGGCGATTCGGTCCTGCAGCGCCTGTGCTGGCTCCTGCGCCGGCGCGATGGCGGGTGCGCCGGCGATCAGCGCCAGCAGCGCGCAGAGAAAGGCCGCCGGGCGGCGGGCTGTCGGACGATCGGTCATGGAAACAAGAAATGGTGGAGCTGAGGGGGCTCGAACCCCTGACCTCGTGACTGCCAGTCACGCGCTCTCCCAGCTGAGCTACAGCCCCACCCGAGATCGGAGTGTCACCGGATCGGCTCCGGCGCGATCACAATACCTTACCCGGAAATCGCCGCTCAGGCGACCTCTCCGGACTCCTCGAGCGGCGGCTCGGAGACGGTGTCGCCGGCCCGCAGCGTCTCCGCCTCGGCGCGCTTGGCGGCGATCTCTTCGGCCAGGGCATCGAGCGCCGCCACGCCGCCGGCGAAGCCCTCGACCTCGCTCAGCTCGATGCCGTCGCCGTGCTTGCAGCGGGCCGCGTATACCGCCTTGCCGAGGCGCGCGCGCACTTCCTGCTGCTCGCGCTCGAGGCGCCGGATGTCCAGCTTGAGCCGCGCAGCGCGACCGGTCTTGCGAGTCTCGGCTTCGACCTGCTTGGAGATCTGCTTGATCTCGCTCCACACGCGCTCGAGACCCTCGGTGATCTGGTTGCCACCCGCAGGTGGCGACTCGTTGACTACTTGCTCGCCCATCTTCAGTAACAACTCCCCAGGGGAATGCGCGGGGACACAGTCGCGCGCCCGCCGCGCGCCGACCGCCCACATGAATCATAGTACCGGAATCGCGCGCGAAGTGTTTCGCTCCGGTTTGCCAGCAGTGCCGTCGCCTTGTCACAATGGCGCGACGGGGTCCGGCAACGAGGAAGCGAATGGGGTCTGGTGGCCCTCTCGGACTTCAAATCCGCTGGGGTGTCGCGAGAGCGGCATTCGCTGGGTTCGATTCCCAGGCGCTTCCGCCATTTTCAACATGGGTCGGCCGCGGGTCCGGAAGCCGGCGATTCCGTGCGAGGCCCTTGGCTGCGAATCGCTGCGCGGTGATCGGCGAGGGACGGGGCCTACCCCTCGTCCTCGATTTCGATGACCGCGCCCTCGGCGCCGGCCTTGCCGAGCAGCTCGGCGGCCTCGACCGGTTCGTCGAACTCCAGCGCAACGACGTAACCGCCTTTGCTGAGGGTGGTGCGGCGCACGCGGCCCCACAGGCTGCGCGGATCGCCGCCTTCGTCGTCGACGATCTCGACACGGCAGCGTACGCCCGGCGAGATGCTCTGATCGACGTTGGCGCAGAAGCCGCCGTTGCTCAGGTCGATCGTCACCCCGGTCATCTCGAGGCGCATGATATCGATGAAACGGCCCCGCAGCGTTGCCTCCAGCTTGACCGGCTGGGCGACCTTGATGCGCTCGTGTTGGCGCCGGTTGCGGTCCTCTGCCGCGTCCTCTCGCTGCTTCGCCACGGAGCCATGCCTCCTGGTGCATTCCCTCAAAGGGTAGTACACGGTATAAGTGAGTCTAAAGTCTTAATCCGTACACAGACGGGCACTTACGGCGACTCTGGTGCCTCCCGGATGCGCCCGCAAGACGCCCGCGGGAGCCTGATTTGCACCGTTGTCGCCACCTCGTCCTGCTCGCCTTGCCGGCCGTGCTGCTGGCCAGCGCGTGCGCCGGCCGCTCCGGCGGGGTGGGCGAGCCGTTGAGCGAGCAGGAGCGTATCACCGCGGAGGTGTGGCGCATCATCGCCGATCAGGATGGCCTGGTGGTCGGGGACCTCGAAGTCCAGACCGACGGGGGAGTTGTCGTGATCAGCGGCGTGCAGCCCGAGCTCGGGCCGGTCAGCGACCTGCTGCGCCGGGTGGCGCGGGTGCGCGGGGTTACCGAGGTGGTCAATCGGATCCGCATCGCACGCGGCCGGATGCTCTGGCACATCGCAGCGCGATTCTCCCGCGTCGGTGGGTGACACGACGCCCTTGCCGGGAGTTTCTAGGCGCCTTGGCCGAGGAGGATCTTGGCCGCCTGGATGGCGAGCAGCGCGGCCATCGCGATCACCGAGCGAGCCTCGCGGTTGCCGAGCACGCGGCGCCATGAGAACGAGGAGCTAGTCGGCTCCATCGGCGGGCTCGAGCGGCGCTTGAGTCGCGGCACGAGTGCGGGGACGTCGACCATGAAGTCCTGGTACTCGGCGCCGAAGATCGACTGCAGACGCAGCTCCTCCACATGGATGGCGGGGACGAAGAAGCCGACGAACAGCACCAGATAGAGCAGCGTCCACCACAGCGGATGGGTCACGCTGATCGACAGGCCGAGCCCCATCATCAAGCTGCCGGCGTACAGTGGGTGGCGCACCCATCGGTAGGGCCCGCCACGTGCCAGGCGCTGGTTCTTCTCCAGGTACCCGGCGCCCCAGAAGCGCAGCGCCTGACCGACGGCGATCAGCGTGGTGCCAACGGCCAAGCCGTTCCAGTAGGGTCGGCTGAAGGCGACGTAGGCGAGGCCCAGGATGATCGTGGCGCGCACACGGTTGTAGGCTGCCCAGCGTCGCCAGCGTCGGTTCCAGTCGGTCAGCATGGTGTCATCCGGCCTGCTGGGCGGCAGTCGCCAACCGCTGCAGCGCCGCGCTGACCACGCTGGCGGCGGGCAGCGTCTCCAGGCAGGCGCGCGTCCCCAGCGGGCAGCGGCGCCGGTGGCAGAACGAGCACGGTTGCCGGCTGGTCACCGAGATATCACGCGCGTCGATCGGGCCGAGTCGCTGCGGCGCCGTGGGTCCGAAGATCGCTACCGTCGGCGTGCCGCAGGCCACCGCCATGTGCAGCGGCGCGCTGTCACCGCCGACGAAGAGACGGGCGCGCGACAGCAGGGCGGCGAGCTGGGGCAGGGTGGTGGCGAAGGCAGCGGTGTTGCCGTCGCCGGCGGTTGCGGCGATGCGGCACGCAATCTCCTGTTCGCCAGGACCCCACAGCCACAGCACCGGTAGACCGCTGCCGCGGTACAGTTCGCGGCCGGTCTGCGCCAGGCGGCTGAGCGGCCAGCGCTTGCTCGACCAGTTGGCGGCGCCGTGTGCCACGATGAAGCCGTCGATGTTGCGCCCGGCGAGTTGCTCGTCGACGTGGCGGAAGTCATTCTCCGCCGCAATACGCGGGAAACGCGGCGGACCGACGGGCGCGCCGGCGGCGCGCACCACGCCGATGCTGCGCCCGGTAATGTGGCCGTTGGGGTCGGTGGGCGTGGCAGTCTCGTCGTACCAGCGCAACGCCAGCGGCTCGCGCGCGTCGGCGGCAGAAAGGCCGATGACGCGCGCCCCGGAGGCGCGTGCGACCAGCGCTGACTTGATCAGCCCCTGGAAATCGAGGGCGACCTCGTAACCGGCCTGCTGCAGCTCATGGCGTACGGCGCGCAGCGTGCGCCAGGTCGACGGACGCCAGGCGGTGCGGCGCCAGGCAGCGGTGTCGAGCTCGTGCACGGTCAGCGGGCCGGGCAGCGCGCGTACAAGCGGCGCGGCGGACGGCTCGACGGCCCAGCCGAGGCGGGTGTCCGGCCATGCGTCGCGCAGCGCGCTGTACGCCGGCAGGGTGTGGACGACGTCGCCGATCGAGCTCAGCCGCACGATCAGCGCGCTGCGAGGAGGGGCGCTCAATCTTTTCCCTTGATGTCTGCGAGGATGTCGCGGGTGTTCTGGATCTTGGGGCCGCCGACCAGCGCGACGCGGCCGCCGATGCGGCGCACCGTCTCCGCCTCGGGTACGCCGTCGCGGTAGTCGGTGCCCTTGCAATGCACGTCGGGGCGCAGCAGCTCGATCAGGTGATCGGCGGTGCGCTCGACGAAGACGGTGACGTAGTCGACGCAGGCGAGCGCCGCGACAACGCGGGCGCGGTCGGCCGCGGGCATCACCGGGCGGCCCGGTCCCTTGAGAGCGCGCACCGTGTCGTCGGCATTGACCCCGACCACCAGAACGTCGCCCTCGGCGGCGGCGCCCTCGAGATAGTTCACGTGCCCCGGGTGCAGCAGGTCGAAGCAGCCGTTGGCCAGCGCAATACTACGCCCTGCGGCGCGGACCTCGTCGAGCCGTTCAGCGAGTCGCTCGGGAGACAGCACCGGCGCCGATTGCGCCCGGCTCACGCGCCCGCCTCGAGCGCCGCGCGCAGCTCGCCGGCCGAGACCGTTGCGGTGCCGCGCTTCATCACCGCCAGACCGGCGGCCACGTTGGCCAGGCGGGCCGCTTGCAGGACCGAGGCGCCGACCACCAACGCGGTGGTGAGTGTGGCGATCACCGTGTCGCCGGCGCCGGTGACGTCGGCGATTTCGGTGGTGCCGTGAATCGGCAGCAGCGCGGCGTCGCCGTCGGCTTCGAACACGGCCATGCCGCGCGATCCGCGGGTGATGATGGCGGCCTCGCAGCCGAGCTCGTCGATGAGCCGCCGGCCGGCGACCTCGAGCTCGTCGTCGAGCGTGCCGGGGCGCATGCCGAGGGCTTCCTCGACCTCCTCTTCGTTGGGGGTGACCACGCCGGCGCCGCGAAACTGCATCAGCGCGCAGCGCGAATCGACCGCCACGCGGCAGCCGGCGGCGCGCAGGTCGGCGGCGCGGCAGGCGAATACCTCGGGCGTTACCGATCCGATGCCGTAGTCCGAAAGCAGCAACGCGTCGACCCCCTCGAGCCCGGCGCTGATTGCCGCCTCGAGGCGCTCGGCCGCGCCGTCGTCGTTCGGCCACCGCTCGTCGGCGTCGATGCGCAGGATCTGCTGGCGCACGGTGTGGCGTCCGCCTGCCATCACCCGGGTCTTGACCGGCGTGGGGGCATCGGTGCGCGACACCAGATGGGTGGTGTCGATGCCCGCTGCGGCGAGCGCGTCGCGCAGCGATGTGCCGACCGGGTCCTGCCCGAGGTATCCGACCGCCATGATTTGTGCGCCGAGTGCAGCGGTGTTCATCATCGCGTTGCCGGCGCCGCCGGGGCGAATCTCTTCGGCCTCGCGGCGTACCACCAGAGCCGGTGCCTCGCGCGAGATGCGTGTGGTGGAGCCGTACAGGAAGCGGTCGGCGACGACGTCGCCCAGGACCAGGACGCGCGCCTCGCCGAACTTGTCCACGAGGGGGCTCAGGCTGGCCAGCGGCGGCAGGTCGGTAGGTGTGGGAATCGGCATCGGCGAAATGGGGTGCGCGGGGTTGCCGGCTGTCGGAGACGGTGCCTGGCGGCGATGACCGCCGAGATTGCACGCTAGGGTACAACCTCCACGCGCCGGGGAGAAACTCCCGGGCTCAGTCGGTGGTCGCCCACCAGCGTGCCACGACATCGAACACCGCGCCGGCGGAGAGATCGTTCATGCAACGGTGATCGAACGGGCAGTAGCCGAAGCCGCAGGGACGGCAGAAAGTGGGGGCGGTCACCGCGGCGACACGGGTGCCGAGCGGCAGGCTGCGTGCCGGGTCGGTGGGACCGAACACCACCACGGTGGGACGGTCGAGCGCGGCCGCCAGGTGCGCAGCGCCGCTGTCGTTGCTCACTACCACGCGGCAGCGCAGCAGCGAGGCGGCCAGGTCGGTGAGGTCACAGCCGCTCAGGTCCATCAACTCGACGCCGGTGAGGGCGGCGAGCTCCTCGTTGACCGGTCGATCCGCGTTGCTGCCGAGTAGCACCGGGACGGCGCCCCAAGCATCATGCGCGGTACGTGCCAGCTCGGCCCAGGCGGCCACCGGCCAGCGCTTGAACGGTGTGTTCGCCGAGCCCGCGGCAAGGCCGAGGTAGCGGTTGCCCGGCGGCAGTACCGCGGTGGCACGCGCGCGCAGCGCGTCGGAGGCGATCAGGCCGGCGTCGGCGACGAGGTCGATCTCTGCTCCCAGGTGACGTGCCGGGGCGGCGAAGCGCTCCGCTTCGTGTACTGCGTGGCGCGGGTAGGGTTCGGGGACGAGATCGGTCAGCAGCGCGCCGCGCCCGTCGGTGGCGAAGCCGATGCGGCGCGGCACGAGCGCGGCGGCGGTTAGCAGCGCCGGCTCGAAGGCATTGGTCACCAGCAGGGCGAGGGCGGGCTCGCGGTGTCGCAGCTGGGCGCAGGCGTGGATGGCGTCGCTGACGCCGCGGAGGCCGCGGCGGCGGGGGTAGGGGAGGTAATCGAAGTCCAGGCCGCTGAGCGCCCAAACTTCGGCATGGCCCGGCGGGCCCCACAGCAACAGCGGGCCGTCAGCGATGCGCGCCAGCGCGCGTACGGTCGGAAGCGTCATTACTGTGTCGCCCAGCCAGTTGGGCAGTCGCACCACCCATGGTGCGCTCATGCCTCGCCCGCCCGCTGCTCTTCGGGGGGGCGCGAGCGCCAGCGGTCGTGGATCCACAGCCACGCCTCCGGGCATGAACGGATGTGGCGCTCGATCTGCGCCGTTGCGGCAGCGGTCAGTCGTTCGACCGCGTCGTCGGCCGCCGCGACCCCTTCCTCGATATCGAGCGGTTCGAAGACGAACCGGTAGCCTTCGTCCCGCGGTACGCAGAACAGCATCACGATCGGCGCACCGGTGCGCACGTGCAGTTGCGCGGAGATCCTCGTGGTGGCGGCGAGGCGGCCGAAGAAGGGCACGAAGGAAGCTTGTGGGGAGATGGTGTTCTGGTCGATCAGCACGCCGACGACTTGGTTGTCGCGCAGCACGCGCAGCGCGCTGCGTACGGCGTCGTCCTTGTAGATCACCCGTGCCCCGGTGCGCGTGCGCAGGCGGTACAGCAACTGCTCGACGCCTTCGTCGTCGACGCGTCGGGCGATCACGTTCATCGGCACGCCGATCAGCGCCATCGCCACCCCCATCAACTCCCAGTTGCCGAAGTGCCCGGTGGTGAGCAACACACCGTTGCCGGCGGCGAGCGCGCCGTCGAGGTGCTCCCTGCCCTCGAAGGTAGCCACCTGAGCCAGACCGGTCTTGTCGAGTGCCGGGCTCCACAGCATTTCGGTGGCGTTGCGTCCTGCCTGGCGAAACGAGTCCAGCGCGAGCCGTTGGCATTGCGACTGCGACACGCCGGGGAATGCCAGCGCCAGGTTGGCGAGTGCTACCTCGCGGTGACGACGGTCGAGAGCCCAGGCGAGCGATCCCAGTCCCCGGCCCAGGCCGGAGGCGACGGGAAACGACAGCCGCGGGGCGATCGCCGCCGCCGCGCGGGTTACCGCCGCCGCTACGCTCATCGCTCCGCCGGCCCGCTCACGCCGCGTCCGACCACGCCTCGAGCCCCGCCTGCCGGATGAGCCAGTCCAAAAGCTCGCGCGGGGCGCGCGGAGCCAGCCGATAGCCCCAGACGTGGACCGGCAGCCGGGTCGCGGCGCCGGGCAGGCGGACGGAGTCCTTCTCGGTGGTCAACAGCAACTCGGCGCCGGCATCGCGCGCTGCCCGCTCGACTTCAGCCAGTTCGGCGGCGCTGAATGCGTGGTGGTCGGGAAAGGAGCGCCAGCCGCGCAGGTCGAGGCCACGCTCGCTGATCTCGTCGAAGAAGCGATGCGGGCGGGCGATGCCGGCAAAGGCGAACAGGGGGACACGGGGCAGCGGGAGCGATTCCTCGGCGATTTGCTGCGAGGCGGCCGCGGGCGGCGGCGTCGCTGCCGGCCACGACGACGCCGGCTGACGCACCAGCATATAGCGGGGCAGCGCGCCGTAACGCTGCCTCAGGGTCGCGCAGGCGCCCTCGTCAGCGCCGATCACCAGGAATGCGTCGGCGCGCGCCGCGGCCGACGGCGACTCCCTGAGCCGCCCCGACGGCATCGGGGAGTCGTCCCAGAACGGCGCCTCGGGATTGACCACCAGAAGATTGGCGTCGCGCGCCACGCGCAGGTGCTGGTAGCCGTCATCGAGCAGGAAGACGTCGCGCGGCCCGTTGGCCAGCGCCAGCCGCGCGGCGTCCTCGCGCCGCGCCGCCACGGCTACCGCCACCTCGGGCAGGACGCACGAAAGCCAGTAGGGCTCGTCGCCGGCCTGCGCTACGGTGACGCGCGGTCCGCCGCCATCGCCCGCCGAGACCAGCAGCGGCGCGTTGCCCTGGCGCCGGTAGCCGCGGCTCAAGATAGCGGGACGCAGGCCGGCTTCGCGCAGCAGCGCGGCCAGCAGTGCGGTGGTTGGCGTCTTGCCGGCGCCGCCGACGCTGAGCGCGCCGACGCTGACCACCGGTCGCTCGAGCTTCCGGGAGCGCAACCATCCACCGGCATACAAGGAAGCGCGCGCCCGCGCGAGCGTTCCCCAAGTGGAACCGAAGATCTTCAGCATGGCCGCCATATTACTCGGCGCTCGTCTCGATGAGGTCGGCGACGATACGCGCCGTGCGCAGCCCGGCAGACGCGTCGCGCAGCGCTACCCGGCGCGCCAGCGCCCCGACCTCGCGCCGACGGCGTGCATTGGCGAGCATCGACGACCATGCGTCGGCGAGCTCGGCCACGCTGGTCACCTGGATGCCGCCGCCCGCGGAACGCATTTCGTTGGCGAGTGCCGTGAAGTTGCGCATGTGGGGGCCGAAGAGCACCGGCTGGCCGTAGATCGCCGGCTCCAGCAGGTTGTGGCCGCCGCCCTCCACCAAGCTGCCGCCGACGAAGCTGGCGATCGCCAGCCCGTAGGCGGCGGGTAGCTCGCCGATGGTGTCGAGCAGCAGCACGTCGGCGTCGCGCGGTCCGCCGCTGGTCCGGCGGCGGCAGGCCAGTCCGGCTGCCTCGATGGCCGCCGCCACCTGGTCGAAGCGCTCCGGGTGGCGGGGGGCGATGAGCAGCCGCGCGCTGGGCGCTGCGGCGCGCGCGGCGCGGAAGGCCTGCAGCACCAGCTCCTCTTCGCCGGGCATGGTGCAGCCCGCGGCGAGGAGCGGTGCGTTGCCGTTGAGGCCGAGCTTCTCGGCGAGCTGCTGCCGCGCGCTGACCGGCGAGGTGAGCACCTTGGCGTCGGCCTTCAGGTTGCCGGTCACGTAGACGCGCTCGGCAGGCACACCGAGATCGCGCAGCCGCGTGGCCTCGCGCTCGGTGCGCGCGCAAACCACCGAGAGCTGTCCGACGATGCGGCGCCACGGGCGGCCGAGACGGCGGTAGCCGCGATGAGAGGAGGCCGACATTCGGGCGTTGACCAGCGCTACGGGCACGCCGCGACTGTGGCAGGCGTTGAGAAGGTTGGGCCAGATCTCGGTCTCGATGAGCACGATGGCGCGCGGGCGCAGCGTGTCGAGATAGGGCGACAGCGCCCAGGGCAAGTCGAGTGGGCAGTAGAAACAGGCAGCGGCGCCCGCGCCCTCGGCCATCGCCTGGCCGGTATCGGTGGTGGTCGACAGCACCACCGGTATGTCGGGCATCATCTTCGAGATATGGGCGATGATGCCCTTGGCAGCGTGTACCTCGCCGACCGAGACCGCGTGGATCCACACCGCGCCGGGGTCGACCTCCCGCAGTCGCTGAGGCACATGTCCGAAGCGCTCGCCGAGGCCGCGCCGGTAGCGCCCCCGGCGCACCAGGCGCCACAGAGCGCGCGGCGCGTAGACGCCGAGTCCGATCAGGTAGAGCAGCGTGTAAAAGGTGTACATGGCGCGGGATCGGAGGAGCCGGCGGGCGGGCGAGAACCGGGCAGGTCGAGCGAGCGTACAGATTATAGGAAGCGGCAAAATGAGCGGTCAATGAGCCCGGCCGGCGGGCTGCGCCGCCTGCGCCGGGAAGATGCGACAATCGAAACATGAGCGCAACCGCCCGCGAGCCACAGCGCATCGCTCTGCTCGACACTCCCGCCAGCGACTGGCGCGCCGTTGTCGGCGCGTGCGCCGATGCGCCCTTTCGCGGTGACCAGGTGGCCAACTGGGTCTTTGGTCACGGCGTGTTCCGCTTCGCCGACATGGAAAACCTGCCGCGGGCGCTGCGCGACGAGCTGCGGAGCGCCTTCGAGATCGAGCCGCCGCGCGTCGCCGCCCGCTTCACCTCGGTCGACGGCACGCTGCGCTTCCTGCTCGAGCTGCGCGACGGGCAGAAAGTCGAAGCGGTGTATATGCCGTACGCCGACCGCGTCACCCTGTGCATCTCCTCACAGGTTGGTTGTCGCTTCGCCTGCGGATTCTGCCAGACCGGGGTCATGGGGCTGCAGCGCTCGCTGTCGGCCGGCGAAATCGTCGGCCAGGTGCTGCGCCTGCGCGCTGAGGAGTCGCACCTCGAGCGACCGGTCAACGTGGTGTTCATGGGCCAGGGCGAGCCGCTCGATAATCCCGACGGCGTGGTCTCAGCGGTGCGCGCGCTGCAGGACCCACGGGGCCCGGCGCTGGTGTGGCGCCGCATCACCGTTTCGACGGTCGGCGTGGTCAGCGGCCTGCAGCGGCTCGTCGAGCTGGACGGTGCGCGGCCGCGCGTTGCGGTGTCCCTCAACGCCACCACCGACGAGGTGCGCTCCGAGATCATGCCGATCAACCGCAAATGGCCGATTGGCGAGCTGCTCGCGGCCTTGCGCACGATCCCCTGGCGGCCGCGCGAGAAGGTGACCTTCGAGTACGTGCTGCTCTCCGGCGTCAACGACACGCTCGACGACGCCCGCCGCCTCGGTGCGCTGCTCCGCGGCCTGCCGGCCAAGGTCAACCTGATCCCATGGAACCCGCTACCGACGCTGCCCTATCTTCGTCCCAGCCCGGAGCACATCGAGAGGTTCCGCGTCGCCGCACTTGCCGGCGGCATCGACGTCCTGGTGCGTTACTCTCGCGGCGCCGACATCGCGGCAGCATGCGGCCAACTCCACGCGTCCGGAAAAGGGAGGGCGTGAGGACGACATCCGTGGGCTTTTAGAGGCCGGCCTCGGTGAGGCGGGCGGCGATGTCGCCGTCCATTTTCTTGACCTTTTCGAGCTGGGCGGCGCGCTCGTCGGCGACGCGCTGGGCGATCTCGTCGTCGGACAGGGCGAGGATGCGCGCGGCGAGGTGGGCGGCGTTGATCGCGCCGGACTTGCCGACGCCGACCGTGGCGACCGGAACGCCGCCGGGCATCTGCACGGTGGCGAGCAGCGCGTCGACGCCGCCGAGAGAGGAGGCGACGAGCGGCACGCCGATCACCGGCAGTCCGCTGTGCGCCGCCAGCGCGCCAGCGAGGTGGGCGGCGGCGCCAGCGCCTGCAATGAACAGCTTGACGCCGCGCTCACCCGCGCTGCGGGCGAACTCGCCGACGAGGTCCGGGGCGCGGTGCGCCGACAGGACCCGCACCTCGTGATCGATGCCGTAGCCGTTGAGGACCTTGACCCCGTGCATCATCACCTCGAGGTCGGAGATCGAGCCCATCAGCACGGCTACCTTCGCTTCACTCATTTCGTCTTGACTCCCCGGCGACCGATGTCGCTCCGGTAATGCATTCCTTCGAAGTTGATCTGTTCGACCGCCTGGTATGCCTTGGCGAGCGCCGCGTCGAGCGATTCGCCCAGTCCGGTGACGCCGAGGACGCGGCCGCCGGCGGTGACCAGGTGGCTGTTCTCCTGTGCGGTGGCGGCATGAAACACCACCACGTCGTCGATGTCACCCGCCTCATCGAGCCCGCTGATCTGCATCCCGGTCGGGCTCTTGCCCGGGTAACCGGGTGCCGCCAGCACGACGCAGGCGGCGTGCTTGCCGCTCCAGCGCACCGCGTCGCCGACCCCGTCGCCATGCGCGATGGCGTCGAGCCGCTCGCCGAAGTCCTCGGCGAGGAGCGGCAGGACCACCTGCGCCTCCGGATCGCCGAAACGGCAGTTGAACTCGAGCACCTTGGGTCCTTCCGGGGTGAGCATGAGGCCGGCGTAGAGCACGCCGCTGAAGGTGCGGTCCTCGGCGGCCATTCCCTCCACGGTCGGCTGCAGGATCTCGTGCAGGACGCGGTCGGTGGTGTCGTTGTCGATCAGGTGCTGCGCCGGGGCGTAGGCTCCCATGCCGCCGGTGTTGGGACCCTGGTCACCGTCGAAAGCCGGCTTGTGATCCTGCGACACCAGCAGCGGCAACGCCTGCTCGCCGTCGCACAACGCCATGCAGGTGGCCTCGATGCCGTCCAGGAAGGCTTCCACCACGATGCGCTTGCCGGCGCGGCCGAAAGCCGCCTCTTCCATACAGGCGCGTATGGCGGTGGCTGCCTCGCCGGCGTCGCCGCAGATCAGCACACCCTTGCCAGCGGCCAGCCCGTCGGCCTTGATCACCACCGGGTAGCCCCACGGGCAGTCGGCGACGAAGGCCAGCGCGGAGTCTTGGTCGTCGAAAGTCCGGAACGGCGCGGTGGGGATGTTGTGGCGCGTCATGAAGGCCTTGGCGAAGGCCTTGCTGCCTTCGATGACCGCGGCGCGGCTGGAGGGCCCGAAGCAGGCCACACCTTCCGTCCGCAGGCGATCGGCGAGCCCTGCCGTCAGCGGCGCCTCCGGGCCGACCACCACCAGGTCGACGGCGTTGTCGAGCGCGGCATTGGTGAGCGCGTCGATGTTGCTGGCGGCGATGTCCCAGCGCTCGGCCAGCATGCCGATCCCGGCGTTGCCCGGGGCACAGTAGACCTGGTTCACCGTGTCGCTGTTGGACAGCGCCCACACCAATGCGTGCTCACGCCCACCGCCACCAACTACAAGGACATCCATAAGACCATCCGAAGATCGATGCGCCGCGCGCCTGAAAGGTACGGTTGACGCTTTCGTCGCGGGCCGCCGGAGAGACAAACAGAAGCTACCTGGGAAAAGGTAACATGCGGCAATGCCATCTTCCGATCTATTCATCGACGTGGTGCTGGCCGCCGCTGGCGCCGGTACCCGACTCGGCGCCGACGTTCCCAAGGCGTTTGTCGAGATCGATGGGACGCCGTTGCTGCGGCGGGCCCTGGACACTGCCCGCGCCGCCGGGGCACGGCACACCGTGGTGACGGTGCCGGCGCAGGATGCCCCCCGTTGGGTCAAGCGGGTGGACGCGCTCGGTGCCGGCGCATCGGTGCGGGGGGTCGCCGGCGGCCGCACGCGCCAGGAATCGGTATTGCTGGGGCTGAAGGCGCTGCGAGCGGAAGGTGGGACGGCCGAGGATCCGGCGCACGTCGTGCTGGTCCACGACGCAGCCCGCCCCTGCGCCAGCGTTGACCTGTGGCGACGCGTCGCCGCGGAGGCGGCGCGCACCGGTGGCGCCATCCCGGTGCTGCCGTCGGTCGATACCCTCAAGGAGATCGCGCCCGACGGCGCGGTGGTCCGCACCCTCGAGCGGGCCCGCGTGGTACGAGCGCAGACGCCGCAGGGATTTCGCTTCGACCAGCTGCTTGCCGCCCACCTCGAGGCACAGGCCGGCGGCGTCGAAGCTACCGATGACGCCGCGTTGTTCGAGCTCGCCGGTCGGCGCGTGGTCACGGTGGCGGGAGAAGAGGGCAACGTGAAGGTCACCCACCCCGAGGATCTCGATCGGGTGGCCCGCTCACGAGACGGCGCCGGCCCGAGCCTGCGCGTCGGTTACGGCTACGACGTCCACCCGCTCGTGAACGGCCGCCGGCTGGTACTCGGCGGCGTCGTGATCGAGCACGACCGCGGTCTCGACGGGCACTCCGACGCCGATGCGCTGGCGCACGCCGTCACCGATGCGCTGCTCGGTGCCGCCGGGCTGGGCGACATCGGGCAGAAGTTCCCCGCCGAGGACGCGCGCTGGAAGAACGCCGACAGCATCGAGCTGCTGGCCATTGTCGTCGCCGACCTGCGCGCCGCGGGCTTTCGGCCGCGGAACGTCGATGCCACCATCCTCGCCGAGCAGCCGCGCCTGCGGCCCCACCTCGAGACGATGCGCCGGCGTGTCGCCGGCGCGCTCCGCCTCGGCCTCGGGGCAGTCAACGTCAAGGCAACGCGCGGCGAGGGCATGGGCCCGATCGGCCGCGGCGAGGGAATCGCCGCGCACGCGGTGGCCACCGTGACCTCAGACTGAGGAGGGCCGATGGCGCCGCGCTTACGATTCGCTCCCAGCCCGACCGGCTCGCTTCACGTCGGCAACGCGCGCACCGCGCTGATCAACTGGCTCACCGCCCGAGCCGCCGGCGGGGCGCTGGTGCTGCGCATCGAGGACACGGACGCCGAGCGCAGTGATGCCGCCAACGAGGCGGGCATTCTGGAGGATCTGCGCTGGATGGGGCTGGACTGGGACGAGGGGCCCGACGTCGGCGGCGATCACGGGCCCTACCGCCAGTCGCAGCGCGGCGCGCGGTACACAGAGATCGCCCACCGTCTGCTCGATCACGGCGTCGCGTACCCGTGCTTCGAGAGCGCCGAGGAGGTTGCCGAGAAGCGCGCCGCGGCGCTGCGCCGTGGCGATTCGTTCCGATTCCGCGGCGAGCACCGCGAGGTCAGCCCGGAACGCGCCGCTGAGCTTCTGCAGCGGCCCGGCGCGGCGCTGC
>JASFRZ010000063.1:0-15340 GCA_050114655.1 Acidobacteriota bacterium | reverse complement strand
TTCGCACGCGACGAGGGCCGCCACCTGTTCTTCCGCTGTGGCGACGGCATGCTGCTGCTGTTCAACCCGCAGCACACCAGCACCACGGTGACCGAGGTGGGTGATGCCAAGATGCCGCTCCACGGCTACGACGGCGCCGGCCACACAGCCTTCCGCGCCGGCGCCGAAGAAATCGAGCACTGGAAGGAGCGTCTCGTCGCGCACGGCGTGGCGATAGAATCGGAGATCGCCTGGCCGGAGGGCGGCAACTCGATTTTCTTTCGCGACCCCGCCGGCAACGTTCTCGAGTTCACCACCCCGATCACCTGGGGTCTGGAGCGCTGAATGGAAATCGGTCTCATCGGTTTGCCCAACTCGGGCAAGACCACGGTGTTCAACGCCATCACCCGTGCCGGCGTCGAGGTCACCGCGTACGCCAACCCCAAGGCGGAGCCGCATGTCGCCATCGTCGAAGTCGACGACCCGCGCGTCGACAAGCTGGCGGAGATCTACGAACCCAAGAAGATCGTCTACGCCACGGTGACCTTCATCGATTTCGTCGGCGTGGCGCGCGACGACGCCGGAAGCGGCGAGATCTTCTCGGCCGCCACCATGGGGCAGGTCAAGAACGTCGACGCGCTCGCCTACGTGGTGCGCAACTTCACCGATCCCGCCGAAGGTGACCCCGACCCGTCGCGCGATGTCGAGAAGCTTGACGAGGAGCTGCTGCTCGCCGACCTGATCCTGTCCGAGCGGCGACTCGAGCGCATCGCCGAGGCGCAGAAGAAGGGCATCGCGACGCACGAGATCAAGCTCGAGGGCAAGGCGCTGGAGCGCATCCACGCCTGGCTCGAGGCGGGTCGCCCGATCCGCGAGCTCGAGCTGACCCGTGACGAGGAAGCCGCCATCCGCGGCTTCCGGTTTCTGACCCAGAAGCCGGCGCTGGTGATCGTCAACTCCGACGAGTCGCGCTTCGGCGACAGCGCCCTGGCGCTCTCCGCGATCGCCGAGCGCCACCCGGTCATCGAGTTCGCCGGCTCCTTCGAGATGGAGCTCGGCCAGCTCGACGAAGAGGAAGCGCTGGCCTTCCGCGAGGACATGGGCATCGAGGCGGCGGCGCGAGCCCGCCTCACCCGGCTGGCGCACGAGGTCGTGGGCTACATCAGCTTCTTCACCGCCGGGCCCAAGGAGGTCCACGCCTGGAACGTCCGTCGCGGCGACAACGCGGTGGACGCCGCCGGCGCCATCCACACCGACCTGGCGCGCGGTTTCATCCGCGCCGAGCGTTTCACCTTCAATGAGATTGTCGAGCACGGCTCCGAAAAGGCCCTCAAGGACAAGGGCTTGATCCGGCTGGAAGGCAAGGACTACGAGGTCCAGGACGGCGACGTGCTCTTCATCCGTCACTCCAGCTAGGCGCGCCACCGAACGGCCGGAGTCCGGACCTGCGGGTCTTCCACGTTCTCCGATGGACCCCGGAACCCCTTGCGAGCGTCGCGTCGAGCCCTTAAGTTGCATCCGTCCTCGGAACAATCGATGTTCCCGGCCTTGCGGAGTAGCGAGGCAACCGCTTCGTCGGAAGCAGCCCCCGATGCTCCCAATCCCTTCAAGGAGAAGCCCACCTATGGCCAAAGCTTTCGAGTTCGACGAGAAGCTCCTCGAGCGCTGCTCCGAGCGCGCCGCCGTATACGACCGTGAAAACCGTTTCTGCCAGGAAGACTTCGACGAGCTCAAGGAAGCCGGCTGGCTGCTCGCTGCCGTCCCGGAGGAATTCGGCGGCTACGGCATGAACCTGGCCCAGGTCGGAAACCTGACCCGCCAACTCGCCTACTACGCGCCCGCCACCGCCCTGTGCATGAACATGCACCACTACTGGATCGGCCTGATCGCCGACCTGTCGCGCTCCGGCGACAAATCACTCGACTGGGCCCTCGAGGACGCCGGCAACGGCGAGGTGTTCGCCGCCGGGCACGCCGAGTCCGGCAACGACCTGCCGCTGCTGCTGTCCACCACCAAGGCGGAGCCGGTCGACGGCGGCTACAAGTTCACCGGCCGCAAGTCATTCGGCAGCCTGACGCCGGTGTGGACGCGCATGGGTATGCACGGCATGGACACCTCCGATCCCGACAATCCCAAGATCGTGCACGTCTTCATGACCCGGGACAGCGACAACTTCGAGATCAAGGAAACCTGGGACGTCATGGGCATGCGCGCAACGCGCAGCGACGACACCATCCTCGACGGGGTGTTCATTCCTCAGGAGCGTGTCGCCCGCGTCGTGCCCGTGGGCGCGGCGGGGATCGACCAGTTCGTGCTCGGTATCTTCGCCTGGGCGCTGGTCAACTTCGGTTACGTCTACTCGGCGATGGCGCAGCGGGCGCTGGACATCACCATCCAGTCGGTGCAGAACAAGCCCACCATCGCCATTCCCGCCGGTATGTCCCACCACCCCGGCGTGCAGCAGGGGGTCGCGGCGATGACCATGATGATCGAGTCCATCGCCCCGCAGCTCGACAAGGTGGCGCAGGACTGGTCCGACGGCGTCGACTACGGCCCCGCCTGGGGTGTGAAGATCATCGCCGCCAAGTACAACGCGGTGGAAACCGCCTGGAAGATCGTCGATCAGGCGATGGAGATCTCCGGCGGCTTCGGCATGTTCAAGAAGAGCGAGCTGGAGCGCCTCTTTCGCGATGCCCGAGCTGGACGCTTCCACCCCGCCAACTCCCTGCTCGCGCACGAGTTCATCGGCAAGGGCATGCTCGGCATCAACCCCGACGACGCGCCGCGCTGGGGCTAGGAGGTAGGGAGGGCGAAAAAGACGACGCCCGCACCGGCTCTGCTGCTGGTGCGGGCGTCCTTACCTTTCGCGACGCTTACTGCGTGATCGTGATCGTGACTTCTTTGGTGAGGCGGGAGGCCTCGGGGCCGTCGAAGACACGATGCTCGCCGTCGGCGATCTGCAGGCAGAGGTGGTGCTCACCGGGATCGAGTTGTAGCTCGATGTGGTCGCTGCCGTCGCCGAAGTGGATGTAGGAGGGCGTGCCCGGCGGAATGATCTCGCCGGCGGGAACGCAGTCTGCATCGACGGCGAGATGATAGTGGCCCTCGCCCGGGCGCACTACCGGCGGGTCCTCCACCGGCACGATATCGAAGTTGTTGGTGCTGAAGTTGAGCTCGAGTGGCGAGGTGTAGGTACCGCCGTCCTCGATATTCGCGAACAGCACCTCGGGCGCCATGCCGCGCCGCACATTCGATTCGGCGGGTTGTTGCGCAGCAGCCGCGGGAGCCTCGGTGGTCGGAGTCGCCGCGGAATTCTCGCTCGCGGGCTCCTGGGACGCGCATCCGACCAACCAGAGCATGGCGACCAGGGCGGTGAGGATTGGAGCTGATTGAAAACGCCGCATCCGGGAAATCATCGAGTCTCCTTAAAGGTTTGCGTCTTGCTCCATGACGAGCCGCACGCGACCCGCCATCCGGGGGTCTAGAGCCTAGCTTTCCGGGGCGGCCGTCTCCACCCCCGGGGTCGCCGAGACGGCGCCCGCAAGGTTGCGGGGGTATGGGGACATGGTCTCAGCTTGCGGCGTCCTTCTGAAAGAAGGGGGCCCACTTTTCCTCGGCGGAGGGCGCCGTCATCAGGCTCACGATCACCAGCAGGCCGAGCGACACGAGCACCGCTGGCACGACGATGTAGTCGCTGGAAGCGAAGTCGAACTCGCTGCCGCCGAAGGTCATGGTGAAGTTCATGCCGAGGCGACTCAACACCACCAGGCCGACCACCGCACCCATGCCGCCGGCGATGCACGCGACACCGCCCTGCGGCGTCACCCGCTTCCACAGGAACGCCGCCAGCAGCGCCGGCGTCAGGCTGGCGCCGACCAGCGAGTAAGCGTACAGCGCCATCTCCAAAACGCTGGTGAACTGGGTCAGCAGCAGGATCCCGATGACGCCGAACGCCACGATGCACACCCGCTGCAGGTTGACGAGCTGCTTCTCCGTCGCATCGGGGTTCATGAAGCGCTGGTAGATGTCGCGGCTGGCGTTGGTCGACGGCACCAGCAGGAAGGTGTTGCCGGTCGACAGGACGATGGCGATGCCAGCGGCCAGCAGGATGGCGCCGCCGAACAGCGGCAGCCCGTTGCGCGCGATGTGCAGGATGATCGTCTCCGAAGCGGCGCGTCCGACGATCGAAGACTCCTCCAGCAGGTTGGGGTACATCGCGCGCCCGGTGATGGCGAGCAGCGCCAGCGCCCCCTCGATCAGGATCACGCCGGTCACCATACCGATGACCGCGCGGCGCGCGGCGTTCTCGTCCTTGGCGGAGAAGAACTTCTGGTACATGCCCGACTCACCGAGCAGCAGCAGGAAGGTGGGCATGCCGATGCCCACGACCCACAGCAGGTTGTGGCCGCCCAGGATGGTGGTGTGCTCGGCCGGTAGCCGGTCGATCACCGCGCTCACGCCACCGAGCTCCCAGACCATGTACGGCAGGGCAAAGAACACGCCGATGATGATCGCGATGCCGTTGAAGATATCGACCGAGACGATCGATACCATTCCCGCCATGGCGGTGAAGATGACGATCGCCGCGGCGGTGATCAGCAGCCCTTGAGTGGGCGTGATCGCACCATCGGTCACGATGGTCAGGATCCAGCCGCCGCCGCGGAACTGGTAGGCAGCGATGGTGACGTAGGCGAGGATGATGGTCGCTGTGCCGAGCACGCGGGCGGTCGGATTGTAGCGCCGCTCGAGCAGGTCGGGGACGGTGTAGTCGGCGATGCGGCGCACCCGGCCGGCGAGAAAGTACGCGACGATCATCCCCGCCCAGGCGCCGAAGGAGAACCACAGCTCGGAGATACCGGTGCGGAAGGCCAGCCCGGAGGCGCCGAACAACGAGCCCGAGCCGATCCAGGTACACACCAGCGTGCCGACCAGCATGTACACCGGCACCGAGCGGCCGGCGACCATGAAGTCGTCGTGGCTGGTGACCCCGCGGGCGCGCCAGATGCTGATGCCGATCAGGATCAGGGGATAGAGGATGACGACCGCAACGAGCAGGTTCATGTATCTCCCTCCGGTGGGACGGCCTCCGCGATGGGCGCCATTCTATAGGTGATCCGACAGCGCCGGTACACGCGCATCCGGGTGCTCGGACGTTCGGTACATGGTGTCGCCGGGCGCGCAGCGATCGGATACCATCGGGTGCTCCGTACGCCCCAGTCTCGAACCCGAGGTACGCATGGATATCGGCTCGCAGCTCAGCCACTACAAGATCACCGCCAAGCTCGGCGAGGGTGGCATGGGCCAGGTGTTCCGCGCCGAGGACACCACGCTCAAACGCGACGTCGCCATCAAGGTGCTGCCGCCGGAGCTCGCCGGCAATGACGACCGCATGATGCGGCTGGAGCGCGAGGCGCAGCTTCTGGCGCAGATCGAGCACCCCAACATCGCCGCGATCCACGGCCTCGAAGAGGCCGACGGCGTGCGCTTCCTGGTCATGCAGGTGGCCGAGGGCCGGACGCTGCACCAGCGGCTCGACAACGGCCCGCTGCCGCTCAACGAAGCGCTGCAGATCGCCCTGCAGATCGCCCGCGCGCTGGAGTCGGCGCACGACAAGGGAGTGGTGCACCGCGACCTCAAGCCGGCCAACGTGATGGTCGCCGACGACGGCACGGTGAAGCTGCTCGACTTCGGCCTCGCCAAGGCGTTCGCGGCCGACCAGTCGGGGAGCTCGCCCGAGCTGTCCGCCTCGCCCACCGTGATGGCGGCGACCCAGGCGGGCATCATCCTCGGCACCGCCGGCTACATGAGCCCGGAGCAGGCGCGCGGCCGCACCGTCGACCGGCGCGCCGACGTGTGGGCGTTCGGCTGCGTGCTCTACGAGATGCTCACCGCGCAGCGCACCTTCGGCGGCGAGACGGTCACCGACGTGCTCGGCGCCATCGTTCACCGCGAGCCCGACTGGGATTTGCTGCCGGCCGAGACGCCGCGCCGCATCCGCGCGCTGCTGCACCGCTGCCTGCGCAAGGACGTCAGCCGCCGCATCCAGGCGATCGGCGACGCGCGCGTGTCGATCGAGGAGTACCTCGAGGACCCACAGGCTGCCGAGGCCATCCTCGACGGAGGCGGCGCCGCGCAGCCGGCCTGGCGCGCCCTGGCACCCTGGGCGGCCACGGCCGTTCTTGCAATCGCGCTCGCGGCTGCGCTGACGACCCGCGGCGGCGGCGCCGTCGAACCGCCGACGCTGCGCCTCGACATGGCGATCGGCGTGGCCGACGAGCTGCGCGACCTGTCGCTCGGCTCCAGCCTGGTGTTGTCGCCCGACGGCAGCCAGATCGTCATCGCCACCGGAACAACGCAGGACGCCAGGCTGCAGATCCGGCGCCTCGACAGCACCGGCGCCACCGTCCTGGCCGGTGGCGGCACCTACAACCCGTTCTTCTCGCCCGACGGCACCTGGGTCGGGTTCGCGCTGCCGAGCTCGCTGCAGAAGGTGCCCGCGACCGGCGGCACGCCGCTCGAAATCGTTGAAGTCAACCGCAGCCGCGGCGCCGACTGGGGCGAGGACGGGACGATCGTCTACGCGCCGTCCTTCGACACCGGGCTGATGGCGATCGACGCCGACGGCGGTGAGCCGAGCGTCGTCACGACCCTCGATGATTCCACCGGCGAGGTCACCCACCGCTGGCCACAGGTGCTGCCCGGCGGCCGCTACGTCCTCTTCACCGCGCATACCGCCGCCGCCGGCGGCTTCGACGCCGCCACTCTGAAGATCGTCGACCGCACTACCGGCGAGCAGACTGTGGTGTACCGCGGTGGCTATTACGGACGCTACGTCGATTCCGGCCACCTGCTCTTCGTCAACAACGGCACGCTGTTCGCCGCGCCGTTCGATCTCGACACGCTGCAGATCGTCGGCTCCACCGTGCCGGTGGCCGAGGAGGTCGGCGACGACCCCGGCTCTGGCGGCGCGCAGTACGACGTGTCGGACAACGGCATCCTGGTACATCGGCGCGGCAACTCCGGCCCCGGCCGCTATCCTGCGGTATGGCTGAGTCGCGACAGCGAGACCTCGACGCTGCTGCCGGAGGCGCGCACCTACGTCGAATCGCGTGTCTCCCCCGACGGCCGGCGAATCGCCATGACCGAGCTCAACGGCGACAACTGGGACGTTTGGGTGTACGACATCGCGCGCGGCACGCGCACGCGCCTGACCTTCTCCGACGGCATCGAGGGGCCGGCCGTGTGGTCGCCGGACGGCTCCGAGCTCATCTACTCCTCCGACCAGGATGGCTCCGACGACCTTTGGCGAAAGCCTGCCGACGGCTCGGGCGACGGCGTGCAGCTCACCCACGAGGACGTGCAGCTTTTCGTCTCGGACTGGTCGTCGGACGGGCGCTACGTGCTGATGCTACGCGGCGGCCCGGCGGACGAGGCGAAGGGCTGGGTGGGCGGCGCCGACCTCGGCTACCTCGACCTGCAGGGAGAGGGGGCCAGCGAGGGCGAGGTCATCCCGTTTCTCGCCACACAGTTCAACGAGTCCGAGGCGTCTTTCTCCCCCGACGGCAAGTGGGTCGCCTACCAGTCCAACGAAAGCGGCCGCACCGAGGTGTACGTGCGCCCCTTCCCCCCTTCCGGCGGCCGCTGGCAGGTCTCCGACGAGGGCGGCGGCTACGCGCGCTGGTCGCACGACGGCAGCGAGCTCTACTACCGCACCGACGAGGGCATCATGGTGGTCGACGTAACCACCTCCGGCAACACTTTCTCAGCCTCGCGGCCGCGCGTGCTGGCCTCCGGCAACTTCCTCGGCGGCCTCACCGGTATCGCCGTCGCCGGCAGCAACTTCGCCGACTACGACGTCGCCCCCGACGGCCGCTTCGTCATGTTCCCGCGCGCCGGCGAGGAGGCGCCCAATATCCAGCTCGCCCGCGTCGTGGTCAACTGGTTCCCCGAGCTGCGACGCGTCGCACCGCCACGCTGACGCTGCAGGTCCGAGGCGCGCCTCAGCGATCCTGCGGCCGCTCGCCCCGCCACCACGATTTGCGGCCCAGGCAACCGGACGACGGTGATAATCTGATGATGATGTCGGAAATACAGGGAGGTTGCGATGAGCGTTCCACATTCGCTCGATGCTCCCGTCGTGGCCCACGGCGATGGTGCGCCTGTGTGGCCCACGCGCCTCGGTGTGGCCGGACTGGTGGTGGGCGCCCTCATGACGTTCACCGCCCTGCAGAACCTGGCCCTGCAGCTCACCTGGACGAATGAGGATTGGCGCGAGCTGCTCGCGCCCTACGACAGCGGATCGTTGGCCGAGGTCCTGCCCTCGAGCGCGTCCATAGTGCTTTGCGCGCTGATCGAGACGGTCCTGGGGCTGTTTCTGCTGAACGTTGCCTGGAAGATCTTCTGGCGTGACCGCCGCGGCATCGCGACCGGACGCTGGTGGGCCAGGATGACGCTCGCGTACCTCGCGGTGGTCACGGCGTGGATCTTCGTCTGGATGGCGCAGAACCTGGGCGAGGCGGTGCTGCCCGCGGGCAGCCGTGGTGCGGCGTACTTCGGGTTCTTCGTCTCGATGGGATTGCTGGCGGCGTTCCCGCTTTTCCTGCTGTACTGGCTGCGGCGCCCGGACGTACGGCACGACGTGGAGAGCTGGTAGCCGCACGAACCGGGGTCGCCGCGGCGTCGAGATTTCTGTTGAAACGCGTCGCGGCGCGAGTACCCTAGCGGCGTGAACAAGCGCGCGCTGGAAAAGGCTCTCGGGGTGCGCGACGTCGTTTTGCTCAACGTCGTCGCCATTGTCGGGTTGCGCTGGGTGGCGCTGGCCGCCGCCGGGGGAAATTCGTCGGTGGTGCTGTGGCTCGGCGCGCTGTTCCTGTTCTTCATCCCGCAGGCGTGCGCGGTCATCGAGCTGACCAGCCGGATTCCCGAGGAGGGCGGCATCTACCCCTGGACCGACGCCGCCTTCGGCGACTTCCACGGCTTCCTGGCGGGATGGTGCTACTGGACCAACAACCTGGTCTACTTCCCCAACCTGCTGGTGTACGTCGCCGGTGTCTCGGTGTTCGTTGCCGGCAGCAGCTACCAAACAGTGGGCGAGAACAAGCTCTACGTGATGTTGTTCTCGCTCCTCGCGCTGTGGGTGGTGTGGGCGGCCAACTACGTCGGCCTGCACACCGGCCGCTGGGTGCAAAACGTCGGCGGCTTCGGCACCTGGGCGGCGGCGACCGTTCTGATCCTGTTCGGCATCATCGCCGTGGCGCGCTTCGGCGTCGCCAACCCGTTGTCGCCGGAGAGCCTCTTCGGCGATGTCCTGACGTTCGACAAGCTGTCGTTCTGGGCAGCGATCTGCTTCGCGATGAGCGGGCTCGAGCTCGGCTCGGTGCTCGCCGGAGAGGTGCGCGACGCCTCGCGCACCATCCCCCGCGCAGTGGTCATCGCCGGCGTCGCTGTGGCCGGCATCTATATCCTCGGTACACTGGCGCTGCTGGTCGCGCTGCCGGCCGCCGACATCAACATCATCCAAGGAGTGCTGCAGGGCATCGCAGCGGTCGGCGACCGCATCGGCCTGGGCTGGACGACCAACATTCTGGCGCTGTTGATCACACTGGGCGGAATCGGCGGCTTGATGGCATGGTTCACCGGCGCGGCCCGCATGCCATTTGTCGCCGGCGTCGACGCCTACCTGCCGCAGTCGTTCGGCAAGACCCACCCGAAGTACGGCTCGCCGCATGTCGCGGTCACCGTGCAGGCGGTGATTGCTTCAGTGTTCATCGTGATGAGCTTCGTCGGCGCCACTGTCGAGCAGGCGTACCTGGTGCTACTCGACACCACCCTGCTGGTGTACTTCATCCCCTACCTTTACATGTTCGCCGCCTACGTCGTGCTGCGGCGACAAGCCTTCGGCGGCGTCCTCGACGGCAGCCTGGCGACCGACAACAACCCGAGCGCGCGTGCCGGCAGCGACATCCCACGCGAGATCCCACGCAGCAAGGCGCTGGCAACGCTGGTGGGCGCGTGCGGCTTCCTGACCACGTTGCTGGCGATGGGCATGTCGATCGTGCCGCCGAGCGACGGCGGCACCTTGCTGTACGAGCTCAAAGTGCTCGGCGGCGCCGCGGCGTTCGTGCTCGCCGGAGCGATCATCTACTGGCGCAACCACTGACGCGTCGCCCGGCCGTCGCGATCGCGACAAGGGCTCAGCAGGGTCCGGCGCGATGCGGCGGTGACCCCCGCGCTGCATCGCCGCGATCGTTGACGCGCCGCCGCCGGGCGCACTACGATCCCGGCATCTTCCACCCGCGTGAATCCACCTCGCCGCCCCCCTCCAAGGACAGGATTTCCATGCGTGCGAAAACCCTTCTGGCGGCGACGGCGCTGCTGTCGCTGCTCGCCCTCGTCCCCACCCAGCAGCAGACCATCGACCTGAGCCTGACGGCCGCACCCGGCTCGACCGTCGACATCGACCTGGAAAGCGTCCACGGTGACATCGAGATCCTCGGCACGGACGGCGATCGGGTGCAGATCGAGGGCACGGTATCGGCGCGCGAATGGCGCGACGACAACGAGGTGATCGTCGACCAGAGCGGCGACGTCATCCATGTCTACTCGGATTATCTGGAAGGCCGTCGCCGCAACGACGACCGCCGCATGAGCGCGCAGCTCACGGTGCGTGTGCCGCATGAGACGAACGTCGAGCTCAACAGCGCGATGCACACCACGGTACGTGACCTGCGCGGGCGGCTCGAGGTGTTCACCGGCAACAACCCGATGGAGATCAGCGGGGTCACCGGTCAGGTCGACCTGGTGGTCGCCAACGGCAACCTGCGCATCGAGGATTCCGACCTCGAAGGGGAGCTGAGCAACACCAACGGCTCGCTGACGTTCCGCAACGGCTCCTTCGCGGGCTCACTCGGCTCGACCAACGGCGGCGCCGAGCTCGACAGCATCAGCGGCGACCTCGAGGTCGACGCCACCAACGGCACCGTGCGCATGGGCGACGTCGCCGGCTCGCTGCGCGGCGACCTGACCAACGGCTCGATCAGCGCCGGCACGGTGGCCGGCGGCATCCGGATCGAGACGATCAACGGCTCGGTGAGCGCCACCATCACCGGCGCCGACGACGTCGACATCGAGACGCTCAACGGCACCGTCGAGCTCGAAGCGCCGGCGAGCCTGTCGGCGCGCTTCGATCTGGAGGTTCGCCAGAGCGAGCCCGAGCGCAACCGCAAGCGCCCGGAGATCCGCTCCGACTTCCCGCTCGACATGACGCCCGGCGAGATCCGCGGCGGCCGCTACCAGCGCTCGGCGAGCGGTACTGCGGGGGCGGGCGCGCAGAGCATCACGGTGCACACGACCAACGGCGACGTGGTGATCCGCAACGCCGGGTCGTGATCGACGGCGCCTCGAGCGCCATCTGCGACACACGCCACGGTTGCGCCGTTGCGGCACACGAGTAGGCTTGCTGTGCAGCCATGGGTATCCGCTTCCTACTCGTCGACGCGCTCAACCTCATCCGGCGGGTGTACGCCGCCCAGCCGGGCGACGACTCGCCAAACAAGGCCGACGGGGCGCGCATCTCTTGCAAGCAGTCGTTGCAGCGCGCGCTGCGCCAGACCGCCCCGACCCACGCGCTGGTGGTCTTCGAGGGCCGCGAGCCGAGCTGGCGCCACCTGCTGTACCGCGACTACAAGATCAACCATTCGCCGATGCCGCAGGCGCTCGCCGACGCGCTTCCCGCCTACCGCGAGGCGTTCCGCGAGATCGGCGTGACCTCGTTCGAGCTCCCCAAGGTCGAGGCCGACGACGTCGTCGGCACCCTGGCGGTGAAGATCGCCGAGGTCGGCGGCAACGCGGTGATCCTGTCGACCGACAAGATCTACCTGCAGCTCCTGTCCGATCACATCGCGGTGCGCGACCACTTCAGGCCCGCCGATCTCGACCGCGCCTACCTCGCGAAGCGCTTCGGCGTCATGCCGGAGAGCTTCGTCGACTTCCTCGCGCTCACCGGCGACTCGACCAACGCCATCCCCGGCGTGCCCGGCATCGGCCCCAAGACCGCGGTCAAGCTGCTCGACGAGTTCGACACGCTCGAGAACATCCTGGCGGCGGCACTGCCCGACGGCGAGCACGGCTCGCTGAGCCGCAAGATGCGCGACAAGCTGCAGGACCACGCCGACGATGCACGCCTGGCGCAGTCGCTGGTGCGCCTGCAGACCGACCTCGAACTGGGCATCAACCTCAAGGAGCTGCGCTACGCCGGCTAGCACGAAGCTGCTCTCGGGTGGCGGCCCGGCACGCGCCAGCGCTCGCCGGGGCGCTGCGTTTCATCCCTTCGGGTTCCTGGCGCGGCCACGGCACGGAGCGCATACTTCCGGGATGCGAATCACGATCCCGATGAGACCCCTGCTCCTCGCCGCCACGGCAGCTTTCCTTGCCGCACCCCTCTCCGCCGCTGCGCAGCAGGCAACAACAGCAACCGGCCAGCAAACCGAAGCACCGCCAGCCGCGGCCCTCCAGCAGATGTACGACGCCGGCGTCGGCTTCGACGCCTTCCTCGCCGCCGCCCGTCGCCGCCGCGAGATGTGGCGCGACAACTTCGACAAGAGCGATCCCGCCAACGACTTCGTGGCGCGCGCGCAGGCGCTGCAGGGCCGCTACCACATCCTCGCCGTGGCGATCGATTCCTGCAGCGACTCGGTCAACACCATCCCCTACATCGCGCGGCTGGTGCAGCGCGTCGACGGGCTCGATCTGCAGATCGTCGACCCCGACCAGGGGCGCTTGCTGATGGACCTGTACCGCACCCCCGACGACCGCGGCGCCACCCCGACGGTGGTGATCCTCGACGACGGCTACGAGGTCGTCGGCGCCTGGATCGAGCGCCCGTCGGCGCTGCAGGACTGGTGGCTCGGTCACCCCGAGATCAGCATCAACGAGAAGGCGCGTCGCAAGCAGGGCTGGTACGACTGGGACGAGGGCTACTCGACCTACGCCGAGATCGTCGCGCTACTCGAAGCGGCCGACGCGCGCCGCTGACCGGAGCTCATCGGATCACCGGCGGGCGCGCGTGACGCTCTGATCGGCCCGCGCTCCGTGCGAGCCTCGGGTGCGGTCAGTGGTGCCAGAACGCCAGAAACCGGAAGGTACGCGGCTCGGCCGGGTGGAAGTGGATGTCCTCGATCCCCTCTTCGGGCTCGCCCGGTAGGCGCGACGCGTAGAAGTAGTCGATGTCGTTGACGTCGTCATCGAACAGGTTGTAGACCTCGAAGCCGAGCTCGAAGGATCTCGGCGTTGCGCACGGGCGTCGTGGGCGACACGGCGACCACCGCCTGGCGGGCGAGCTCGACGACGCCGGCGGGATCTCCCTGCGCGCGGATCAACCACTGGAACCCCTCGCGCTGGCTCTGCCCGAGGGTGACGTACAGCTTCGGCTGTGCCGGCTCGTCGAGCCCTTGGTGCCGGACGTTGCTCGTGACCCCGATGACGGTGGTCGCGGGGCCGCTGGCGTTCGCACGGAGGGTCTTGCCCACGGCCGACTCGCCGGGCCAGAGCTGGTCCGCCAGCGCCTTGTTGACGATGCCGACGGTGGGTCCCTTGTCGAAATCGGCGGGACCGAACGGTCGGCCCTCCAGGAGCGGCACGCCGAGAACGTCCAGGTACCCCTCGCCGACCACCGAGATCATGACGGTGAAGTCCTCGACCGAACCGTCCGGCCGATCGACATGATAGGTGGTCGACGACGTGGAGCCGGACAGCGGAACCTGGTTTGCCATGGAGACCCGGACGCCCGGAATCTCCTCGCCAGCGCCTCGAACACCTCGCGCCGCCAGAACACCGCCGGCTGGCACAGCAGCGCGGTGCGGCGCACCATGCCGAGGTCGAAGGGCGGCGAGAAGCGCGGCACGCCGCGGCCGCCCGGCTCGCGGATGTACAGCGCGTCGCCGAACACCAGTCCGCACCCCGGGAAGCGACGAAACGCGTCCACCGCTACTTCGACGGTCCAGGGGAAGTACTCGTCATCGGTGTTCAGGTACGCCTGGATCTCGCCGCGCCCCCTTCGCAGCCCCTTGTTGACGGCGTCGTACATGCCGCGGTCCGACTCCGACATCCAGCGCAGGTCATAGACGCCCTCGTGGCGGCGCAGGACGTCGAGCGTCGCATCGTTGCTGCCGCCATCGACGACGATGTGCTCGACGCGGCGGTACGTTTGCCGGTGGACCGAGGTCAGGTTGCGCTCGATGTAGTCGCCCTGGTTCAGCGACGGGGTGACGATGGTGACCAGCGGCGTCTCGCCGAGCGGGGGCAGTGTCGGCGACATGCCGCGCAAAGTATCACGGGCCGCCGGCCGAACGACGGTTGCACGGCGATCTCATGGAAGTATGTGACACAATACTCACAGTTGTGTCACGCTGATGCGACAGGCTCGAATCGGGCTGCCCGCGGCCATCTCAACCGAGCATGGAGAACCACAAGATGCGTTCGCTGTCGATCCGCGAGGTGCGCGCGGCGCTTGGGGACATCGAGAAGATCGTCGAGCGTGAGGGCGAGCTCGTCATTACCAGGCACGGCAGGCCGGTCGCCCGCATCGTCCCCTTGGAGAAGACCCGCCGGGCACCTTCACACAAGGCCTTTCGGGACAGCCTGCCGTTGCAGGAGGTCCCGAGCGAGGTGCTGATTCGAGACGATCGGGACACACGCTAGCGTGGCCGCCTACGTCGACACCAGCGCGCTGGCGAAATGGTACGTCCCGGAGCCCGGCTCGGACGAGCTCGAGGCCTGGATTCGCGCGGCGCCGACACCGACGATCAGCTCGCTGACGCTGGTCGAGATGCGCTGTCTGCTGGCACGGCGCCAGCGCGCCGGATCGCTGAGCGAGCGGCAGGTATCACGCGCCCACGGCCGGCTCCTGCAGGACATCGATCAGCGTCATCTCATCGTCGAACCGGCAGAGGATGGCGACGTGCGGGCCGCCGCCCACCTCATCGCGGAGCTGGCCGACCATGGGCTGCGTACGCTCGACGCCATCCACCTCGCCATCTGCAGGTCCCGCCAGATCGGCCTGCTCGCCACCGCCGACGCGGTGATGGCCGAGGCAGCCGCAGCCCTCGGTATCGAGGTCGTACGTTTCGACCACTTCGCCTTCGACTGAGAATGTCGCCGGCGCCCCAATGCTCGGGCCGTATCGAAAGCAGCAGCCTGGAGTGCGGCCGGCAGGAGCTCGGGAAGTGATGCGGACTTCTGACTCACCAGACTAGCGTCCGGGTACCGGTCGGACGGGCGGGTCGGTCGCCGTGCTTCCGCTGGGGCTGGCGAGCGTTCGTTCCAGCGAGGTGAACAGATCGAGGACTCCGGGTGCTTCGAAGAC
>JASFRZ010000062.1:0-15439 GCA_050114655.1 Acidobacteriota bacterium | reverse complement strand
CGACATCCTGGAGATCCGCACCAACGTGCTGCAGGAGTGGATCGACGGGCGCCCGGTGGACCTGTCGAGCAAACACACCGAGCTGTGGGAGAAATACCGGGATCGCCCCAAGCCGGCTGGCGGCGGTCAGGAGTAGCCTCCCGGCAATCGAATTGCCGGCGATGATTCGGGGCGGGCCCCGGCACAGGCCCGCCCCTTTTCCTTTGCCGGGTCCGGAGCGCGGTCGCCGCCGCCGCGCGCTTGGCAGGGCGAGCACCCCCGCAACCTCGTTCGCTGTAGGATGGCGGTAATATTCCTCATGAATCCCCTTTCAAGGCCCCGGCGATGCAGGAAACTACCCACAGGCTGCGCATCAACGGCTCGGTGCACGAGGTGCGCGCCCCGGCCGACGAGCCGTTGCTATGGGTCCTGCGCGACCGGCTGCGGCTGACCGGGGCGAAGTTCGGTTGCGGCGAGGGGATCTGCGGCGCCTGCTCGGTGCTGATCGACGGGCGCGCCCAGCGTACCTGCCGGTTGGCGGTGTCGGCGCTGCGCCCCGAGCAGGAGATCGTCACCATCGAGGGCCTCGGGCAGCCGGGCAACCTGTCGGACGTCCAGCGCGCCTTCCTCGAGCACACCGCGTTCGGCTGCGGTTACTGCACCCCGGGGCAGATCATCACCGCTACCGCCCTGCTCCGCCGTAACCCTGCGCCGACGCGCGAGCAGATGGTCAGCGCCATGAACCGCAACCTCTGCCGCTGCGCCGCGTATCCCAACATCCTGGCGGCAATCGAGTCGCTCGTCGCCGACGGCACCGGGAGCGAAGCCGAATGAGCCCGACGCGCCGCACCGTGTTGATCGGGCTCGGCGGGACCTTGGCCTATGCGCTGCAGGTCGGCTGCTCGCCGGGCGAGCGCGAGCGCCCCCCATCGCCGCCTGCACCGCCGACCACGCAGCCGGGCGACGATCCCCGCGGCCGACCCAACGAAGATTTCGACGTGCGCGACTGGCTGGTGGTGTCTAGCGACGGCTCGGTGACCGTCTACACCTCGCGCACCGAGCTCGGCCAGGGTTTAACCACCGTGATGCACGACCTCGTCGGCCAGGCGATGGAGCTGCCGCGCGAGCGCGTCAACGTGGTTCTCGGCGACACCGACGTCTGCCCGCACCACGGGCCGACCACCGGAAGCGCGGCGACCCAGTACGTCGGCTGGGCGTTCTGGATCGCCTGCCACCAGATCAAGGAGGACCTGGTGCTGCTGGCCGCCGAGGCGAGCGGGAGACCCGCCAATCGCCTCGCCTACCGCTCCGGCGAGATTGTCGATGAGGACAATCCGGATGGCGCCATCGGTATCGGCGAGCTCGCCGACGGTCGCGTCCGGCGCGTGGTGGTCGACCCCGTGACCGACAGCGCCAGCATGCCCGCCTACGTCGACCGCGGCACCTTCAACGCTAACGGCGAGGCGATCGTTACCGGCACGCTGCGCTACGCCGGCGACTACCTGCCGGAAGGCTGCGTGTACGGCGCCTACGTGACCCCGGAGTACCACCGACCGTTGTCCAGGCTGCGCATCGTCAACCTGCGCGAGGCGCGCGAGACTCCCGGTGTGGTGCGGGTGCGGCCGCTGCGCTACGGCTACGCCGTGCTTGCGGAGAGCTACCCGGCGGCGCGGCGCGGGCTCGCCCGGCTCAACCCCAAGTGGTACGAGCCGGAGGTGCCGGTGGATTTCGACATCGAGGCGACGATCCGCGCCGGTGCAGAGCTCGATCGGGTCGTGGAAGAGATAGGCAACGCCGAGGCCGAGCTGCAGCACGGGGATCAGCAGGTGCGTGAGACTTACATGACGCACTTCATGAGCCAGGTGCCGTTGGAGACCGACACCGCGATCGCCACTCTGGAGGACGGCCGGCTAACTGTGCGGCTAGGCAACCAGAATCCGTTCTGGGTGCGTCACAAAGTGGCCGAGCGCGAGGGACTCGCCACCGAGCAAGTGCACGTGCTGTCCACGCCCGCGGGCGGCGCGTTCGGCGCCAAGGCGGACAACATCGTGGGGGAAGAGGCCGCCCACCTGCTGCAGCTTACCGACCGCCCGGTGAAGCTCGTCTACAGCCGCGACGACGACATCCGGCGTCTCGGCCGTTACAAGGAGGCGGTGGTATTTGACGTCGTCAGCGCAATCGACAACGAGGGCCGCATCCGGGCGCGTACCATCGACATTTACCAGGACGAGGGCTACGGCACGCAGTACACCTACCGCATTCCCGACACCCGCACGCGCCTCTTCAGCACCCGCCTGCCGGTACGCCACGGGACCATGCGTGGCACCAGCTACGTGCAAAGCGTCTATGGCATGGAAAGCCACACGGACTCCTGCGCCCACGCCATCGGCATGGATCCACTGGAGTTTCGCCGCCGCAACGTCCTGTTTCCCGCCTTCGAGCCGCTCATCGACGCATGCGGCGAGATGTTCGATCACGGCAACTACAGGCCGCCGCCCGACGGTGGCATCGGATTCGGCCTGTGCAACCACGGCGGCACGCAGCTTGGCGCGGTCGGCGCCGAGGTACGCGTCGACCGCGGCTCCGGCGTTGTCACCGTCGTGCGGCTCGCCGGCGCTTTCGACTTCGGCGTGGTGATCAACCGCAACCTGGCCGTCAACGGCGTCAAGAGCGCGATGATCTGGGGGCTCGGCGCCGCCTTGTTCGAAGAGGTGGAGATCGACGGCTGGCGCTGCCATACCACCGGGTTCGGCAACTATCGCGTCGCGCGCATGTCGGACATTCCGCCCATCGAGGTGGCGTTCTTCGACAACCACGCGCCCGGCCGGCCGCGTGGCTGCGGCGAGATGCCGCTGCCGCCGACCGTCGCCGCCATCGCCAACGCGGTCTACGACGCCATCGGCGTGCGGTTGCACGAGATCCCGATGACGCCCGCGCGGGTGCAAGGCGCGCTCACCGGCGGCTAATGGGCGGTGGTGAAGGTCCGATGGTTCACCCCGGCCTGCTGGCGATATCATCCTGGCGCACAGCAACCACGGAGGGAATCCGATGACGACTCGTCGCAATGTGATCAAGGCAGCGGCGCCGGCCCTCGCCGCCGGCGCCGTCGCGCCGGCGGGCGCGGTCAGCGCGCTCTCTGGCGCGGGCGCGGCCGAGGCAGGCGCGCAGCAACGACGAGAGCTGATCGGCGAGCCTGCGCCCGGCGACCTGCCGTTCTCCGCCGCGGTGCGCTATGGCGGCCTGCTGTTCGTGTCCGGAAACGTCGGCAACCGCCCGGGCACGCTCGAGCTGGTCGACGGCGGAATCGGCCCCGAGACCCGCCAGGCGTTGCAAAACATCCGCGCCACACTCGAGCTCGCCGGCTCCTCCCTGGGCCGGGTGCTGAAGGTGACGGTGTTTCTCGCCGACATCGACGAATACGCGGCCATGAACGACGTATACCGCGAGTTCTTCGGCGCCCAGCCGCCGGCGCGCTCGACGATGGCGGCGAGCGGGCTGGCGATCGGTGCCCGGGTCGAGATCGAAGTCATCGCGGCGGCCTCCTAGGCGCCGACTTTCGTCGAGTGGTGTGCGGGCAACTCGGAGTGCGATATCCTATTTGACGCTGGCCCGGCGCACCGTGGGGTGCGCGCGGGTCCTGTCCCCACGAGGCCATCACGGAGGCATTCATGTCGCTCACCTCGTACCGCACGCCGTCGTTCCGCTCCCTCGTTGCGCTGCTCGCCGCAGCGCTGCTCGTGTTTCCGCTTTTCGCCACGCCGGCGTTCCCGCAGCAGGGCCCCGGTAGCGTCGACCTCATCACCGCCGACCAGCTGCGTGACTACCTGTTCTTCATCGCGTCGGACGAGATGGAAGGTCGGCGCGCGCCGTCCCGCGGCCTCGACCTGACCGCCAAATTCATCGCCCTCGAGTTGTCGCGCTGGGGAGCGAAGCCGGCGGGCGACGACGGCGGCTACCTGCAGATGATCGAGCTGGAGCGCAGCACGGTGGATGCGGCGGCGAGCTTCTTCGAGGTCGACGGCATGCGCTTCGGCTTCGGTGACGGGTTCCTCTCCGGATCGACCCCCGGCTCAGGCTCGGCGCGCCTGCTGTACGCCGGCGACGGCTGGGTGGTGCCGCAGCAAGGCGCCGATCCTTATCAAGGACTCGACGTGCGCGGCGCGGTGGTCGTGGTCACCGGTGCGACGCCCGCCGAAATGACCCGCGAGCAGATGGGCGCCGAAGGTGTGCAGCGACCGGCGCAGTACCTCGCCGACCACGGCGCCTTGGCGATGATCGTGGCGCCCAACGCGCGCACCCTGCAGCGTTGGGAACGCAGCGTTCAGATGGCGGGCCAGCGCGGCGCGACGCGCGTCGTCGGCCTCGACGGCGGCGGCGGTTCCCGTCTGCTGCAGCTCACCGCCTCCACGTCCCTGATCGAGGCGCTTTTCGCCGGCACCGAGACGGATGCCGCCGGCGTGTTGGCGGCGACCGAGGGCGATGACCCCGGCGTGTCGTTCGACCTCGGCAAGACGGTCGACTTCGAGATCGCGGTCACCACCGAGACACTGACGACCCAGAACGTCGTCGCTATTTTCGAGGGGACCGACCCCGAGCTCAAGGACGAGTACGTTGCCATCGGCGCGCACTACGACCATATGGGCGTCGGCAATCCGGTGGACGGCGACGGGATCTACAATGGCGCCGACGACGACGGCTCCGGCACGACCGCGGTGCTCGCCATCGCCGAGGCCCTGGCCAAAGGCGAGCGTCCCAAGCGCTCCGTCATGCTGGTGTGGCACACCGGCGAGGAAGCCGGCATGTGGGGCTCACGCTACATCAACGAGAAGCTGCCGGTACCGGCGCGCAACATCGTCGCCGCGCTCAACATCGACATGATCGGCCGCAGCCGCCCGGCGGGGGATACGAATCCCGCGAACGCGAACCTCACCGGGCCGAACGAGGTGTACGTCATCGGCCCCGGCGTGCAGAGCGCAGCGATGGGCGAGATCCTCGACCAGGTCAACGACAACTACCTCGGCTTGACCTTCAACCCGATGTACGACGCCATGGACCACCCGGAGCGTATCTTCTTCCGCTCCGATCACATCAACTACGCACGCAACGGCATCCCGATCGCGTTCTTCTTCACCGGTACCCACGAGGACTATCACCGACCCTCGGACCACCCGGACAAGATCGACTACGACAAGATGCTCAACATCACCCGGACCATCTACGCGATCGCCTGGGATCTCGCCAGCCGCCCCGATCGCCCCGCCCTCAACGCCGATCTCCCGGAGGAACTGCGGGGCGGGGGTAGATGAGCCACTTTTAGGCACCTTCTCACAGTACGGAGTGAGCGGCCGGACCGAAGCCCCCCGGCCGGGAGGTGCGTATGTGCAGGCGTCTCGCTCCGTCGATGTTTCTTGCCGCGGTGTTGGTAGCTTCCGCGACTCTTCCTGTTGCCGCGCTCGCCGCCCCGTCGCCGCAATCGCTCGCGCCGCCCGGCGGCTACGACGGCTGGCAGCTCACCGGCCTCGCCGGCGGCGGGCTGTCCTTCTACTTCGGTGAGCAGGTCGCCGACCCCACATTCGGCTTTTCCGCCGGCAAGTTCCTCTCCGACACCATGCAGGTCGAAGGGCAGTTCCTCGGCATCCGCGGCCCGGTGCGCGAGAAGACGTGGGAGAACGACTACTACAACGAGCCGTATTCGATCGGCTGGTCGCGCGATCAGACCGAAGCCTACATGGCACTTACCCGCGTGAACCTGTATCTCGGCCACGGCAGGGTGCGGCCCTATCTGGCCTTCGGCGCCGGCATCGGCTGGGGCAGCGAGCGCAACGAGTGGCGCGACATCTGCGTGTCACGGCAGTGCGCCGAGGACGGCTACGTCGGCTACCAACACGGCCACTCGCAGCAGGGGATCTCTCTGGCTACGCTGCTCGGCACCGGGATCGACATCGGCATCGCCGACAGCTGGCGGCTGCGGCCGGAGATCGTGACCCCGTTCCTGTGGGGCGCGCCGCAGGGCGGCTACGTCACGCTCGCGTTCGGCGTCACCTACACCACCCGACCGGTACCCACTGCGAAGCGCACCGACCCGCTGCGATCCTCGGCGCACGCCGGCGAGCCGCTGACCGCAGCCTGGCAGCGGGTTGCCGGCCTAGCACTCGGAGAGCCACTACGGGTGCAAGTGCGTCGGGACACCAGCGGTGTGCGCGACGGGCGCTACGAGAACACCGGCTCGACGCTGATCGGCAGCTTCGTGGCGGCGGACGACACCGCCCTGGTGCTGCGCGTGACGCAAGGAACGAAGCAAGGCACCTGGCGCATCCCGCGCACCCGCGTACTGCGCATCGAGCGCGGCCGCCTGGAGCGCAACGGAGCCGGCGAGGGAGTGCTCGGCGGTTTCGTCGTCGGCGCCATGACCGGCGCCCTGATGTACCTCGGCTCCGGTGGCGGCGACGACCACGAGATCTGGGTCCCCGCCATGACCCTGCTTGTCGGCGGCCCCGCCGCCCTGGTCGGCGGCGTCACCGACTACGTCCACAAGAGCTTCGAGCCCACCGACCTGGTATATGACCTCAGACTGGTCGTAGCCGGCTAGGATTTGCCGTTTTCGATTTCCACGGCGACGCGGTCCAGGGCGGAGACCACCTGCCGGCCGGCGCGATAGGCGTCCTCGAGCTTGCGCTTCTGCTCGGCGGAGAGGTCGTTGTCATGCATCGCGCCGCGCACCGCGAACAGCAGCTCGGTGAGCGGCTCACTGAGCGCGTCCTCGATGCGGTTGAGCGCCTCGATCTCGCCGTCGCGTGCCGCCTCGCGCTGCTCGAGCTGGAAGCGGCTCTTCATGCGCGGGGCGAACTCGAGCTCACGCGCCAGCACGATGGTCCAGATGCCGAACCCCAAGCTGAGAATCATCAGCACCCACAAGACCTTGGTCTGGAACATCGCCGCGGTCAGGCCCTCCGGCAGAACACCGAACTCGCTGAGGAAGAACATCACCATGAAGGTGACATGCAACGTGAGCAGGATTCCGCCGGAGACCACCATCACGTAGGGACGTTGCAGGTCCGGGAGATCGTTGAACAGGTGACGGCGCCAGTGGTGCACCAGCAGAATGATGTTGGCAGTCCACACGCCGACGGTGGCCGTGCCCATAACCAGCGCTTGCGTCTCCATGATTCCTCCCCGCTCGGTCGTCCCGGTGTCGGGACCAGCTACCGTGGATTCCCGCTCGCAGTGTACGGTAAGCGTCGAGACGCGTCATCCTCGAACCGCACGGGAACCGCGTTCGATGACCGTTTTACCAAAAATTCGCACAAGAGAGCGAGGTTCCGCTTTGTTGCCTGCCTGCCATAGGCTAAAGTTGGGCTTCAGAGGCTTTGGCTGTGCATTGTTGTGCTGGAGAGATCTGCATTGGCGAGTTTCATGGCCGTTCACGGGACCAATCACATCCTGGTCGTCGACGATGAGTCAGACGTCCGCGACCTGCTGAGCAAATTCCTGACGCGGCGAGGCTACGAGGTGGCCACCGCAGGGGACGGCGAGGCGGCGATCGAGGCGATCCGGGAATCGCGCCCGGACATCGTGTTGCTCGATATCCGCCTGCCCAAGATCGACGGTATCTCGGTGCTCAAGAAGCTGCGCGAGGAATCGGATCACGTTGCCATCATCACGATGTCCGGCAACGCCGACGAGGACACCGCGCGCAAGAGCCTGGAGCTCGGTGCCGCCGACTTCATCACCAAGCCGTTCAACCTGCCCTACCTCGAAACCAGTCTGCTGGCGAAACTGATCCTGCTGGATAACTGATTGCCCGCACGCTGCGCCCGCCGGTCGCGACTACGGTGAGCTTTGCCCTCACCCGGATCCGCAGCGGGCCCTTCTCCGAGCGACGACCGACTAGGGCACCAGAACCGCCGCTGCCTCGATCTCCGAGTGCTTCATCTCCGCGAGTGCGCGGTTGGCCTCTTCGAGGGAAAACTCATCGACCGTGGTGACCACCGGAATCTCGGCGGCGAGCGCAAGGAACTCGTCGGCATCTCGATGGGTGAGGTTGGTCACGCTGCGTAGCGTGCGCTCGCCATACAGGTGCTCCTGGTAGTCGAGCTCGGGGATGTTGTCGAGGTGGATCGCGTTGACCGCCACCGTTCCGCCGGGTGCGGTCACCCGCAACGCCTCGCGCACGATCCAGCCGACCGGGGCGAAGGTGACGGCAGCCTGCAGCGGCGCCGGCGGGTCATCACGCGCCTCGCCGACCCACGCTGCGCCCAGCCGGCGCGCCAGCTCGCGGTGGTGCTCGCTGCGGGTGAAGACGAACACCTCGCAATCCCAGTGTCGCGCCACCTGGATGGCGAGGTGCGCGGAGGCACCGAAGCCGAACAGCCCGAGCCGCTCGCCCGGGCGCAGCTCGGCGCGGCGCAACGAACGGTATCCGATGATGCCGGCGCACAACAACGGTGCGGCCTGAATGTCGGACATGCTATCGGGCAGGCGGTGCGCGGCGCCCTGCGGAGCGACGACGAGCTCGGCGAACCCGCCGTCCAGGTCGTAGCCGGTGTAGCGGGCGTGGGCACACAGGTTCTCGCGCCCGGCGCGACACTGCTCACACTCGCCGCACGCGCTCGACATCCAGGGAACGCCGACGCGCTCGCCGACGCGCTCCTCATCGACCCCCTGGCCGACCTCCTCGATCACCCCGACGATCTGATGGCCGGGAATCAGCGGCAGCTTCTTGGGCGGCAGATCCCCCTCGACGATGTGCAGATCGGTGTGACAGGCGCCGCAGGCGCTTACCCGCAGCAGCACTTCGCCGGCGCCCGGCTGCGGATCGGCGCATTCCTCGATGCGCAGCGGCTCTTCCTCGATGGGGGCCTGATTGTGGAGACGAGCGGCGCGCATGGTTATCCTGGGCCTGTTTGCTGCCACGAGAACTATCGTAACAGCGCGCCGCGCGCCGGCGAATGTTCTCCCGCACCGCAGGGGCCGCCGTGAATCCCGTCAGCGCCGTGATCCTGAAGATGTCCGAATCCGCCGCGTGGGAGCGGCGTATCAGCGGATGGGGCGTCACGCGCCGCGTCGTCGAGCGCTTCATGCCGGGCGAGAAGCTCGATGACGCCGTCGCCGCCGCGCGCGCCATCAATGGTCGCGGCATGGCGACTTCGCTCAATCCGGTCGGCGAGCACGTCCACAGCGAGGCGGAGGCGACGGCGGCAACCGATGCCTATATCGGCATCCTCACGCGGATTCGCGACGAAGAGCTCGACTCCAACATGTCGCTCAAGCTGTCGCTGCTGGGCCTCGACCTGGGCAACGAGATCGCCGCCGTCAACCTCGCCCGCATCCTCGAGGCGGCGAGCGCGAGGGAGATCTTCGTGCGCATCGACATGGAAAGCTCCGCCTACGTCGACCGCACGCTGCAGATCTACGAGGGGGCGCGCGAGCGCTTCGACGACGTCGGCGTGGTGATCCAGTCCTACTTGAAGCGCAGCGCCGCCGACGTCGACCGGCTGGTGGCCATGGGTGCAGCGGTGCGGCTCGTCAAAGGCGCCTACAAGGAGCCGCCCGATATCGCATTCGCCGACAAGGCCGACGTCGACCGCAGCTTCGCGCGTCTCACCGCGCGCATGCTCGCCGACGATGCGCGCGCCGCCGGCGTCCGCCTGGCGGTGGCGACGCACGACCGCGCGCTGGTGCAAGAAGCCGAACAGCTCGCCGCCGAGCGCGGCATCGAGCACGGGCTCGAGTTCCAGATGCTCTACGGCATCGCCCGCGATCTGCAAGACGACACCGCGGCCGGACGCTTTCCCGTGCGCATCTACATCAGCTACGGCGAGGCGTGGTATCCGTGGTTCATGCGACGGCTGGCCGAGCGGCCCGCCAACCTCGGCTTCTTTCTCAAGCACCTGCTGGGCTGAGACAAGCACGCGCCGAGATCGGTGGACCCTGCAATCGCTCTGAGACGGCTTCGATCAGGCGAGGATCGCCGCGAGGAGGTAGAGAAAGGCCAACCCGGCGACCACCACCCCGAGCTTGCGCAGGCTGATCGGCTGGCTCGACTCCCAGCGGAACAGCATGCTGTTGAAACCGAACGCGACGAAGCCGGTCAAGGTCAGCACCGCCAGAGGCACCGCCTGCTGCAGCACCGTCTCCCCGCGCAACATGACGCCCTCGAGTGCCACGACGAGGTACTGGGTAGGCATCATGCGGCCGAACACCTGCAGCCATCCGGGCAGCAGATCGAGCGGTAGCGCCGCGCCCGACAGGAACACCATCGGGAAGAAGATCAGGTTGGCAATCGGCGGCGCCGTGCTCATGTCCTTCGCCGCGCTGCCCATGATCATGCCGATCGGCACGAACGCCCAAACGCCGAAAAGCATGACCACGACCGCGGCGACAATGGAACCGTCGAAACCGACGCCGAGAAACCCATAGGCGACGACCGCCTGGACCGCCAGCGACGCCAGGATCGTCACCAGCGAGCGCGTCGCCTTGGCGACCACGATGGTCGTAGCGGTCACCGGGGTGACCCACATCCGTCGCAGGATGCCCTGCTCTCGATCGTTGACCAGCGTGTAGGCAACGGCGAACAGCGCCCCCGCGAACGTGGTGATGGTGAACAGCCCGGGCATGCGCGAGGTCATGCCGCCGGGAACGTTGCGGTAGATGATCGCGAACATGAACAACCAAACCTGCGGGAATAGCAGCGTCCACAGCAATGCGGAGCGCGAGCGCCGCCACTGCAGCAAGCCGGTGCGGCTGAGCTCGAACCACGCGCGCGCCTGCATCACGCACTCTCCGTCTGCTGCGGCTCGTCGGCCGGCTCGTCGACGCCGGCGTCCGCGAGCTCGGGATCGTCCACCAACTCGAGGTAGACGTCTTCGAGGGTGGGCCGGCGCATGTGCAAATCCGTCAGCACGACCCGTTGATTACGCAGCACCTCGCCGAGCCCAACGATGAACGTCGCCGGATCGGAGGTCACGAACATGTGCCGGTCACCCCGCCGCCCCTGGTGCTCTGCGCCGTTGCCGAGCAGCGGCGTGGGGTCGAACTCGCCGTCGACATCGAGGTAGATCGTCGACTTGCCGGCCGACCGGCCGACCAGGTCGAGCGGCGTGCCATCAGCCACGACGCGGCCGGCGTTGACGACGATGACCCGCTGGCAGAGCTTCTCGGCCTCTTCGATGTAATGCGTGGTGAGCAACACCGTCCTACCGCGGTCGCGCAGGTCGAGAATGATGCGGTGCAGCTTGCGTCGCGCCGCGGGGTCGAGCCCCGAGGTCGGCTCATCGAAGATCAGCAGGTCGGGATCGTTGATCAGCGCCATGCCGATGGCAAGACGCTGCTTCTGGCCACCCGACAGGCTGCCGGTGAGCGCTTGCGCCTTGGCCTCGAGATCGACTCTCGGGAGCACCTCCTCGACCGGAAGGGAATCCTCGTAGAAGGAGGCGTACAGGCGCAGGATCTCGTAGACCGTCAGGTCGACGGGGATCTGCGTCGCCTGCAGCTGCGCGCCAATGCGCTGCTTCAGCGCCAAACCGTCGCGCGTTGGATCCAGGCCGAGTACCGACACACTGCCCGAGGTGGGCTGTCGCAGGCCCTCGAGGATCTCGACCAGCGTCGTCTTGCCTGCCCCGTTCGGCCCCAGCAGGCCGACCACGCCGCCGGTCTCGATCTCGAGGTCGATGCCACGCAGCGCGCGGGTGGCGCCGTAGTCCTTGGTCAACGACCGAATCTGGATGCTCATGGGAGCGCCAGTCTAACGCGTGTCGGCGCTGCCGGCAGACGGTAGCGAGGAAACGGTCGACTCAGGAGACGGTGGGGGCCGGCACAGATGCGCCCGGCTCGTCGATAACCGGCCCGCGGATGGCCAGGAAGATGCCCCCGAGCCCGGCTACGAGCGCCGCCAGCCAGATCAGGAAGCCGACGTAGGGAATCTGGGTGAAAAAGAAGAACATCACCAGGCCGAGAGCCAGCGACAGGTAGGGGGAAGGCTCCGTGCCGCCGCGCAGCAGCTCCAACACCGCTCCGCCGACCGCCTGTGCCGCTACCAATCGGGCGAGATAGGCCGCGGCGAGATAGACCGCCCCGGTGATGAGGCCCAGCGGAATGGTAACCAGCAACAGGATGGCGAGGATCGCTGCCGCCGGGATGACCACCGCAACGACGAAGCCGAAGCCCAGGCCGAGGGCAGGTTGCCGTACGAGACGCGCCGCCGGACGGCGTGCCACTTCACCGCCGATCGCCAACGCGACGGCGCCGACCAGAAAACTGCTCAGCAGCCACCAGGCGTCCCACAGAATGCTCCAGAAGCTGAGTAGCGACCCCGATGACGCCGAGTCCGCCTCCTCGTCCTCCTCGTCGCGCGGCGGGTAGTAGTGGACCTCGCCCTCGACACGGGCGCCGGGATCGATGGTGGCCTCGCGCGGTGACTCGTAGCGCAGCTCGCCTTCGATCAGCGCGCCCGGGCCGAGCTCCAGCTCGCCGGCCTCGACGCGCACGTCGTCACGCACCGTGCCGTTGATGGTGACCACGCCGCCGGCGAAGCGCAGCGGCCCGCTGACTTCGCCGTCGATGGTCAAGGTACCGGCGCTGCCGTAGACCGCGCCCTCGACGCTGCCGGTCTCGCCGACGGTCAGCTCGGCGACGAAAGCGTAAAGGTCGCCGCGAACCGCGGTGTCGATGCGCGCGGTCTGGGCAAACAGGAACACGTCGCCGCCGACGGAGGCGTCGCGGGTGATCTCGATCTTCTGGCCGCCGAGGAAGGCATTATCGGCAATCTGCCCGGAGATTGTCGGCATCCAGCCCCATACGAACAGGTCGTTGACGCTGTCGGTGAACTCGAAGATCGAGTCGAAGATCATCTGCGAGTTGCCCGCCAGCACGCGGCGACCCTCCTGCCCCGTGCGCTCGCGATCCACGAGGCGAAACTCGTCCGGCTCTTGCTGCTCGCCGGACTCCTGCTGCGCCAACGCGGCGGTGCCGCTGGCCTGCGCCGTGCGTAGCGCGACCGATCCGCCGGCCACGACGGCGACGCCGGCGACCACAACGAGGAGCTTGCCGAGAGGTGTCGGGGTCATGGGTCGATGTGCTGGTTGTCCATGTTTTCAGTCTATGGGGGCGTGATGCCCCCGCTCACCCAAATCTCGCCAGCGGCCCGCCGCTCCGGTGAGCGGTCGCTGAGCGGGCGTCGGCGGAATTACCATCCAAGCAGTTGTCGCAGCTCGCGCGCGCGACGGCGCGATACGTGGATCTCGGCCTTCACCGGCTCCTTGAGAAAGGCGCTGTAGGTTCCGGAGAACATCGGCGCCAGGTGATCGATCCAGTTGAGGTTCACCATCGCGGCGCGCGAGACGCGGAAGAACGGCGGGCACGTCAGGCGCTTCTCGAGCTGTCCGAGCGCCTGGCGCAGACGAAACTTGCCGTCCGCGGTAAACGCCCAGGTGATGGTGTCTTCGACGACGATGCAGGCGATGTCGGCGAGCGCCAGGCGGATGATCTTGCCCGCGCGATGCGCGGCGAGATGCCCTACCCCCTCGCCATCGTGCGCCGCCTTGTCGTGCTCGTGCTCGACCGCCGCGGAGGGCCCGGCGTCGGCTTCCGCGCCGCGGGCGCGGCGCCACGCGCCGCGCCGCAGGCGCTTCATGGCGCGCGCCAGCGACGCCTTGTCGATCGGTTTGACCAGGTAGTCGGTGCCTTCGAGCTCGAAGGCCTCGACCGCGTGATCCTCGTATGCGGTGGTGAACACCACCATCGGGATCACATCGGCGGGCAACTTGTCGCGCAACGACCGCAGCGCCGACAGGCCGTCGCTGCCCGGCATGCGCACGTCGATGAACAACGCATCGGGATGGGTCTCCAGCACCACTTCGACCGCTTCGTCGCCGTTGGTCGCCTCGCCGACCACCTCGACGTCATCGTGCGCGCCCAGCAAGCGCTGCAGCCGGCGGCGCGCCAGCGGCTCGTCATCGACGACCACCGCGCGAATGCTCATCGCCGCCCCCAGGCCCCGCGCACCGGTCTCACAGCGGCACCTCGAGGTCGACCCGCGTGCCGCCGTCGACGGAACGCGTGACGCTCATTCGGGCGGCGCCACGGAAGCTCAATGCGAGGCGCTTCTGCACGTTCACAAGCCCACCGCCGGCGCCGGCGGTGCCGGTATCCACCGCGCGCTCGACCCCGGCGAGGGCGGCAACCGCGGCGAAACCACCGAGCTTTTCGACGATCTCATCGGGCAGGCCGGGGCCGTCGTCCTCGACCACGATGTGCAGCCCACCAGCGTCACGGCCCACCGCAATCGAGACGTGACCGCCCTCGGGACGCACGGCAACCCCGTGCTGGACGGCGTTCTCGACGATCGGCTGCAGAATCAAACCGGGCACCCGCGTATCGGTCAGCGTCGTGTCGACGTCTCGTTTGACGGTCAGCCGCCCTCCCAGCCGCGCCTGCTCGATGCGCAGGTAGCGGTCCACCGCTTCGAGCTCCTGCACCAGCGGCACGGTCTCGACGGCCGATGACCGCAAACTGTACCGCAGCAGAAACGAAAGATCCCCGATGAGCTCCTCGGCGTGGTCGGGATCGTCGTGGGTGAGCTCGGCCAGGGCGTTGAGCGCGTTGAACAGGAAGTGCGGGTTGATCTGTGCCTGCAGCGCCTTGAGCTGGGCGCGCAGCGCGCTTTCGCGCAGGATCGATTCGCGGATGCGCGACTCCTCGACCTCGTGACGCATACGGGCGTGAGTGTAGACGAGGGCCGCCACCACCAGTCCGAGCAGCATGCCGGCAGCAACAAGGGTCAGCGCCTGGGACTGCACGCTGATCCAGTAGAACCTGTTCGAGTACCGAGGAGCGGCAAGGGTCGCCCACACCGCGAAGATGGTGCCTATCAGCACCACCGCGAGGTTGAGCGGTCGGCGCAGGAAGTTGGGGAAGGTCGCGTAGTTGGGCGCCAGCGCGTGGCGCAGCAGGACGCCGGCGACCAGCCCGCAGCCCAAGGCCCAGTACGGCAGTAGCTCTCCGTGCAGGTAGTAGAGCAGCAACAGGGCGAGGAGGGCGCTGCTGAACGCGAAGGCGATTTCCCGCAGCAGGCCGCGGCCGCTCATCGCAGGCACAGCGCCAGCAGCGTCAGATCATCGTGCTGCGGCGCCCCGCGGGTATGCTCGTCGACTGCGGCGCGCACGCCACCGATGATGTCGGCAGCACCCCGCCCGCCGCACGTCATCAGGGTCTCGAGCAGGCGTTGTTCACCGAACTCTTCCTGGTCCGGGCTCATCGCCTCGGTGACTCCGTCCGTGTAGCACAGCACGACGTCGCCGGAGCGCAGGCGGACCTTTTGCAGCTCGTAGGTCGCATCGGCGAAGAGTCCCAGCGGCATCCCACCGCCGCTGAGCCGCTGCACCTCGCCGCCGCGCAGCAGATAGGGCGGGTTGTGACCGGCGTTGACGTACGCCAGGTAGGTGTCCTCGGTCAAACGGCCGAC
>JASFRZ010000061.1:0-15456 GCA_050114655.1 Acidobacteriota bacterium | reverse complement strand
CACCTGGGAGCTGTTCCTGCAGACCCATGTGCTGGAAAGCGGCGGCATGGGCAGCGGCATCTACATCTCCAAGGACGGCGGGCGCAACTTCACCAAGATCGATGATCCCGGCCTGCCGCGCTCGCCCTACGGCAAGACCGACGTGGCGATCGCGCCGTCGGACGGCAATCGCATGTACGCGCTGATCCAGACCGGTAAGGACGGCGTAAAGGGCATGCCGTCGGAGGCGCAGGGCTCGATGTGGCGCTCCGATGACGGCGGCGACACCTGGTTCAACGTGAGCTGGGACCGCCGGCTGATCGGCCGCGCCGGCTACTACATCCGCGTGCGCGTCGCGCCCGACGATCCCGACCACCTGATGGTCGCCAACAGCTCGCTGTGGGAGTCCACCGACGGCGGCCGCATCTTCGACCGCGGACCGCGCGGCTGCGGCGACTGCCACGACATCTGGTGGGATCCGAACGTCGAGTTCGCCGGCCACTTCATGATCACCGGCGACGGCGGCATGACCATCTACGGCTCGCCCGCCAACCCCGAGGGATCCACCGGCGTGTCGCTGCCGATCGGCCAGATGTACCGCGTGACCGTGGACCAGCGCTATCCCTACTGGGTGTACTCGGACCGGCAGGACGACGGCTCGATGCGCATCGACTCCAGCCGGCCGATCGTGCCCGACAACGTGCCGTCATATCAGCCGCCTCCTCCTCCGCAGCGCGGCGGCGGCGGACGGGGCGGCTTCGGCGGCTTCGGCGGCGGCCGCGGGGGGCGCGGTCCTGCCGGCCCGGCGCAGGAGAGCATGCCGTCATGCGAATCCGGCTACACCTACCCCGAGCCCAACAACCACCACTTCGTCTGGGGCACCTGCTACGCCGCCCACGTCGCCACCTACGACGACATCGCCGGCCTGCGCCGCTCGGTGAGCCCGTGGCAGCACACCCTCGACTCCGATCCGGTGGACCTGAAGTACCGCTGCCAGTGGTCGCCGCCGCTGGCAATCGACTGGTTCGACGACTCGGTGTACTTCGGCTGCCAGGTGATCTTCCGCACGCGTGACCGCGGCCAGACCTGGGAGGTCATCAGCCCTGATCTGTCGACCGGCGATCCCAGCCGCATCCGCTTCTCAGGCGGCGTGATCGGCGACAACCTGGGGCAGTTCTACGGCGCCACCATCTCCGCCATCTCCCCGTCACGCACCGAGCAGGGCGTGGTGTGGGTCGGCACCAACGACGGCAAGGTGTGGATCTCGCGCGACGCCGGCGCCAACTGGGTCGACCTGACCGCCAACGTCGACATGCCGCCGTGGGGCATCGTGCGCCGCATCGACTCGTCGCACCACGATCCGGCGACCGCCTACATGGCGGTCGACTACCACCTGGTAGACCTGCGCGAGCCGTACCTGTTCAGGACCACCGACTACGGCAAGACGTGGACGCGCATCGACTCCAATCTGCCGCGTAACCACCCGCTGGACTACACCATGGCGATCGCCGAGCACCCGCAGCGACCGGAGGTGCTGTTCGCCGGCACCGGCCACGGGTTCTTCTACTCGCGCGATTACGGTGCGAGCTGGACACAATTCAAGGACCGCCTGCCGGCGGTATCGGTCAACTGGATCGAGGTGCCGGAGAACTCCCCGGAGGTCGCCGTCGGCACCTACGGGCGCGGCATCTGGATTCTGCGCGACGTGTGGCGGCTGGAGATCGGCGAGGCCGAGATGCAGGGCGCCGACCTGGTGATCCATGAGCCCCGCCCGGCGATGCGCGAGGCCTCCGGCGGCACCGCGGAGTTCGTCTTCACGGTCAATTCGGCGCCGAGCGGCCCGATGACCATGGAGATCCTCGACGGCGCCGGCGAAGTGGTCAGCAGCGAAGAGGTGGGCATCCACCAGGGGCTCAACAAGGCCACCTGGGACCTGCTGTACCCGCCGCCGGACCAGCCGGTGCTGCGCTCGCTGCCGCCGGACAACCCGCACATCTGGGAAGCCGGCCGCTGGGAGGAGCGCGAGCGCGAGGTGAGCCACTGGGGCATCGGTTCGGCCCGCTACCAGCCACCTGCAGCGCCGGGCGACTACACCGTGCGCATGATCTACAACGGCCGTACCTACGAGAAGCCCTTCGAGGTGTGGCGTGATCCCACCCTGCCGGCCGACGACATCGAGCTGGTCTCCAGCTTCCGGCTACAGAACGACATCGTCGGCGCGCTCGACGAGGTCGTCGACCGCATCAACCGCATCGAGGTCATGCGGATGAAGGTCGAGGACCTGCAGGAGGAGTACGCCAACAACGTCGAGATCATGGACGCGCTCAACACGCTCGCCGCCCAGCTCTACAACACCGAGCTGCACTACCTGTCGCGCACCGAGATGCACAGCGACGACAAGTGGTACGTCGAGAAGTACAAGCTCTACCTCAACCTCGTATGGCTGCTCGGCGAGGTCGGCGGGCGCGCCAGCGACGTCGCCGGCGGCGCCGGCTACCCGCCGACCAACGCGTCGATCGGCGTGTTCCAGGATCGGCTGCGCGAGATGGAGGCGGCGCAGATCGACTTCGAGGCGCTGATGGAGGCGGTACGCGCGTTCAACGACGCGCACTCCGGCACGCTTCCGCCGATCAACGGCGACATCGGCCGCTGATCGAAGGTCACGGCGGCCGCCGGTACGGAGCCGCCGGGTGAAGAAGAAACGGCCGCGGCGCCGCCCCGGAACGGGGTGGCGCCGCGGCCTTGTTTCGTCGTGCGCTACTCGCCGCGCAGTACTTCCGAGGGCGGCAGGCGGCCGGCGCGCGCCGCCGGCACCCAGGCGGCGAGTGCAGCGGCCAGCGCGAGCGCCACGGCCGGGGCGACGAAGGCCCACGGCGCCAGCGCCGAGACGCCGAACAGCAGCGAATCGAGGAAGCGCGTGGAGGCGGCGGCGGCGATGCTGCCGATGCCGATGCCGAGCAGCGCCAGCACCAGGCCGGAGCACACCACGGTGCGCACCACCGTCACCGGGCCGGCGCCGAGCGCCATGCGCACGCCGATCTCGCGCTTGTTAAGCGCCACGTGGTGCGCCAGCACGGCATAGATGCCGACGGCGCCGAGGCCGGTTGCGAGCAGCGCGAGCACGATCAGCAGTCCCATCATCACCCACGCGGTGGAGTAGGCGGCGCGCACCACCGCGTTCATGTCGGCGATCGAGCGCACCGGCACCAGCGGATCGACTTCGCGCACGGTGCGCTGGATGGCAGGACCGAGGCCCGCGCTATCGCCGCGCGTTCGTACCACCAGGGTGACATCGCGCGTCGGACTCTCGCCGATCGCCACGTAAATCGCCGGCGCGGTGGGGCCGGTGATCGATCCGGAGCGGATGTCGGGGATCACGCCGATGACCGGCACCCAGATGTTCCAGGCGTGCGGGTCGATGGCGATGCGCTGGCCGACGGCGTCGCCGTCGGGCCAAAGCAGGTCGGCGAGCGTCTTGTTGACCACCACCCCGCTGACGCTGAGGAAGTGATCGCCGTCGCGCAGGAAGGCCTCGGTATCGCGTTCGTCGGAACCGAGCAGCCGGCCGGCGATCGGCTCGATGCCGAAGACCTCGAAGAAGCCCGCGTCGACGCGCTGCATCTTGGCGCCCACCGCCTCGCGCTGGTCGACCGGGGCGGTCTCCAGGTTGATCGGCGTGCCCGGCGCCTGCGCGCGCAACGGCAACCAACCGCTCAGGCCGACGGATTCGACGCCGGGGAGCGCGGCGACCTGGGCAACGAGGTCCTCGTAGAGCTGCTGCGCGCCGGCAAGCGAGTCGACCCGCGAGGCCGGCGTCGACAGCTCGACGGTCAGCATGCCGTCGGGCTCGAAACCGAGTGGCACGCGGCGCAGGTTGTCGACTGTCGCCACCAGCAACGTGGCGGATACCAGCAGCAGGGTGGCGAGGGCGGCCTGCAGCACCACCAGGCCGCGTTGCATGGCCGCGCCGGAGCCCGGCGCGACGGTGAGCCCGGTGCGCTGAGTGCGCAGGAAGTGCACCACCGGCACCACGTTGACCACCAGCGCCGCGCCGGCCGCAACTACCAGAGCGAACAGCAGCACCGACGACGACAGCACCGAGCTGGTGGCGACCACCGCTTGCTCGACGAACAGCCCGGCGATCCAGCGCCCGCCGAAGGCACCGGCGAGCAGGCCGAGGCCCAGCGCAGGCGCGGTGAGCACGATCCCCTCGGCGAGGAGCTGGCGCACCACGCGCCCCCTGCCGGCGCCGAGCGATACCCGCACGGCGAGCTCGCGCCGCCGGTCGATGGCCCGGCCGAGCAGCAGATTGCCGACGTTGAGCGCGGTCACCAGCATCAGCAGCGCGGTGCCGCCGAACAACAACAGCAGCGGCGTGGCGATGAGGCGGCGCCGGGCCTCGTCGGCGGGAGCCACGTGGGCATCGCCTACGGCGTAGCCGCGCTTGAAGAAGGCCGGGAAGAGGCGCGCCTGCAGATCGGTGAACGCCATCAGGTCGTCGTGCGCGTCGCGCAGGCCGATGCCGTCGCGCATCACGCCGATGACGGTGTAGTTGCTCGCCTTGAAGAAGTCGTCGTCGCGTGGATCGACAAACAGGGGGAACCAGATCTCCGCGCGCCCGCCGGGTGCCGCTCCACCCGCACCCTGGATCCCCACGACGGTGACCGGCTCGCCGCTCACCGTGATGCGCTCGCCGAGAATCGCCGGGTCGGCGCCGAAGACCCGCCGCCACAGTCCCTCACCGATCACCGCCACCGGCTCGACGCCCAGACCGACATCTTCGTCGGCGAGAGCGCGGCCGAGCACAGGCTGAACGGCGAGCTGGCGGAACAGCTCCGGGGTCATCACTGCACCGTTGACGCTGACGCTGTCACCGTCCGGCGTCTGCAGCGCGTATGCCAGCTCAGCATAGCCACCGACAGAGCGGTAGACGTTCTGCTCGTCGCCGTACATCTCGAGCATGCCGTAGGAGAACAGCTTGCCGGGCCACACGGCTACGGTCGCTTCGGGATCGGCCCACCAGCTGGTGCCCTGCAAGGTACCGTCAATGACGGAGAACACGGCGACGTTGGCGCCCAGGCCAAGGCCCAGAACCCCGATCACTGCGGCCATGAAAGCCGGGTGCTTCCAGAAAGCGCGCAGCGACCAGCGCAGGTCGTCGCGCAGGTCGCCGAGGCGGCGCACCGGCCGTTGCGGGCGTCGCGGCAGCCCCCGGTAGACGGCGATCGATACGGTCTGTCCGGCGTACCACAGGCGCGCGCGTGTCGGCGACACCAGCGCGCGGCGCTCGAACTCCTCGGCCAGGTCGCCGAGCGTGCTCTGACCCGACAGTCCGGCGGGCAGCAGCCACTCCAGGATGCGCTCCAGCATTTGCGGGGGCCGGTAGCCGCTCATCGGTCGAGCGCCCGTTCGAGACCGTCCCACAGCGCCAGCAGGGTGCTGCGCGAGCGCGCCAGCTGCGCCTTGCCGGCGCCCGTCACACGGACGTAGCGACGCGGGCGGTCGCCGCGCTCGAGGGTGCTCTCGCCGGCGACCGACTCGATCAGACCCTTCTTCTCCAGCCGGTCGAGCGTGGTGTACAGCGAGCCGCTCGACGGCTTGCGCCCCGCAACCTCCTCGAGCTCGCCGCGCACCGCCAGACCGTACGCGTTCTCGCCCAGCCGCATGATCGACAGCAGCACCATCTGCTCGAACTCTCCGAGGTAGTCGCTCATCGCGCGCAGGTCCTCAGCTCGGCGTGCGCCCAGCTGATCGACAGGGCGCAATCGTACGCGATCGGCGCGCCGACCAGAACGAACCCGGCGCCGGGGGCGTACCAGCGCTCGAGCGACTCGAGGTCGATCACCTCGACCGGCACGTCGGTCAGGCTCGCGTTTCCGAGGGTGATCGTGGCGGAGTCCTCGTCGGCGATGCCGGTGTCGGCTTGCACCGCCGAATTGGCCACCACCATCGGCGTACCGAGATCCATGGTGGCGGGATACTCGTGGCCGTTGATGGTGACGTCGAAGCTGAAGACGATGCCGTGCAGCACGCGCACGCGAAATGGATCGGACAGCGCCACACCGTCCCACGAAACCTCACGACCCGGCTGCTTGAGCACCAGCCGTTCGCCGGGCACGTCGATCAGCACGTCGAACTGGTTGAGCATGTTGGCGCTGATCATGCCACCGATCATGGTGCCCTCGATGGCGAGCTGCTCGTCGGGGATGGTCACGAAGCCGTCCATCGGAACCGGCGCCCCACCGAGGGTGAGGTGCGGTGCGTCGCCGAGGTGCTGCGCCGCGGTCTCGGTCAGAACGGTGACCGCCGAGCCGGTGCTGAGCACGAAGTCGACGGGGTGCCCTACCCCGGCATCCACCGGCACCAGCAGGCGGCCGCCGAGCACGCGCAGCGGCACCTCGATCGGGACGCCGTCCTGCTGCGCAGAGCCCGCGGAAGGCAACGCGACCAGGACGACCACCAGCAACAACGACGGCACGAGACGACGATTCATCGGCGTGAACTCCTGGGGGAGCAGGTTCGAGCGAGAGGTTTCCCTGAAGCAATACTCACATTGTGAGCCTCGCAATGTAGTACACCGCCCGGTGCGCGTCAATCATCGCCGTGGTCCCGTCGCATGCACGTGCCAATTGTCCTTGGCAGGGGCCCGTTGTAGCCTCAGCGTTTCGCAGCCTGGCCGTGCCCTTCTCGCGAGCAAGAAGCCATGGAGACGCAGCCCTCCACCCTGGATGTCGCCAAGTCGCCGCTCCGCGTCATTGATGTCGACGCCGGCAAGGTCGCCGACCATCCCGGGCTGCTCGAGCGCACCCACGACGGCGACGTCGACCTGATCATCATCTCCGGCCTCTACGACCCCGCAGAGCTGGCCCCGGTGGTCGAGCGGCTGGAGCGCGCGGATCATCCGCCCTTTCCGGTGATCGAGCTGCCGCCCGACGGACTCGGGCGGCTGTACGGCTACGTGCTCGACCTCGTCGATGAGGACATCGAAGCCTATCTCGAGCACGCCGGCGTGGTGCGCGAAAGCTGCCGTGAGCTGTTCGCCCCCGCGCTCGAATTCGAACAGCGCATGATCGAGGTGATCGAACCGCTCGCCGGCGGCCGCCGTCTCGAGGTGCTGCGCAGCGCCGACGGGCGCGACTACCTGGCGGTATCGATTCGTAACCTGCTGCCCGGGGGCTTCATCATGATGCACTGCGAGGATCAGAAGCTCCTCGAGCCTGCCAAGCGGCGCATCCACGAGGAGGCGGTACCGCACGTATCGAGCTTCTATATGGCGCTCGCACCGTCACAGACGGGCGGCGAGCTGGTCCTCTACGATCTGACCTGGGACCAGATGACCGAGCGCCACCTGACCCGAGGGCGCTGCAATGCGGCGGTGATCAAGGCGGAGTGTGCTGCCTACGAATACGTGCCTCGCCCGGGCGAAATGGTCATCTTCGGCAAGGGGCGGGTGCACGAGATCCGCACCGTCGGTCCGGGATCTTCGCGCTGGACGATCGGCGGCTTCTTCACCATGAGCCGAGACGGCGAGCGCGTTCTCTACTTCAGCTGATGGACAACCACCGATGAGTACCGACGGCCGCCGCATCGCTCTGGTGTGCATGACACCGATGACCGATGCCAACGAGACCGGCGATATGGAAATGCCCAGCTACGGCATCAAGCGGGTGCTGGCCGCGGCGGCTGCCGATCCCGCGCTGCAGGGCGCCGAGTTCGCCTTCATCGACTTTCGCCGCGACGATGTCGGTGCCTATGTCGACGCGATCCTCGAGTTCGAGCCCGATCTGATCGGCTTCTCGGTGTACATCTGGTCGTCGCTGTTGCTCACCGAGGTGGCGCGCAGGGTCAAGCAACGCCGCCCCCGGTGCGTCATCGTGTTCGGCGGGCCGTCGGCGCGGACAGCGCTGTTCGATCTGCCGCCGTACGGCAGCCCCGGTGACTACCTCGACGCGGTGGTCGAGTCGGAAGGCGAGATGACGTTCTGCGAGATCTCCCGCCATCACGAGCTGAGCCGTTCCGGCCTCGCCGCGATCGGCGGCCTGCACGTCCCGAACGGCAGCGGCTGGATCAACACCGGGCCGCGCACGCCGATCGCGCGCCTCGATGACATCGCCTCGCCCTTCCAGCTCGGCCTCATGCCGGGCCACTCGGTCGCCTATCTCGAGACCTACCGGGGTTGCCCGATGTCGTGCGCCTTCTGCGAATGGGGCCGCGCCGACAACCCCGGCACAGTGTTCTCAGAGGACTACATCGCCGCCGAGCTGGCGGCCTACGCCGCCGCCGACGTTCCCGCGGTGTTCCTCGTCGACGCCGGCCTCAATCTCAACGCGCAGGCGTTCGAGAACCTCTTCGCGGCGGAAAAGCAGGTCGGTTTCCTGCGCAACGCGGGATTCTGGTGCGAGGTCTACCCGTCGCTGATCAAGGAAGAACAGATGGAGTTCATCGCCAGCGTCGGTGGCTCCAGCTACCTCGGCATCGGCCTGCAGTCGCTCGACGACGAGGTGCTGCGCAACCTGCAGCGACCGTTCAAGCGCGACCGCTTCGAGACCGTCATTCACCAGCTCGCGCCGATCGCCGACGTCGAGATCCAGATCATCTTCGGCCTGCCGACCGACAATCCGGACGGCTTCAAGAAGACGCTCGACTACGCCATGTCGTTCCCCGCCGGCGTGCGTGCTTATCACTGTCTGGTGCTGCCCGACGCGCTGTTGACCCGCAGTCGCCCGGAGTGGGACGTGCAGTTCGACCCGTACACCCTCGAGATGACCTCCTGCGCCGGCTGGAGCCACGCCGAGCTGCAGGAGATGCGCGCCTGCCTCAGCGACCTGGCCGCCTCCGTCGGCGGGACCGCCGGCCGTTTCTGGTGGCACCTCCCCGCCCACGCTTGACACGCCGGCCACCCGCCGGAGCGCCACCCGCCTCGACGGTCTCGGTCTCGAAGCCGTCGACCGTCCGGCGCGGGATGGCGCCGCCGAGCATCCGCTCGGTCGCACGCAGCCAGTCGGCATCGTCCCGCGTCACGAACGTCAGCGCGCGTCCTGCGCGCTCGGCACGGCCGGTGCGACCGATGCGGTGGGTGTAGGCGTCGGGAGTGCTGGGCACGTCGAAGTTGATGACGTGCGAGACGCCCTGCACGTCGATGCCGCGCGCCGCGATATCGGTCGCCACCAGCACGTCGAAACGACGCTTGCGGAACCCTTGCATGGCGCGGTCGCGCTGCGGCTGCGACATGTTGCCCTGCAGCCCGACAGCACGGTGTCCGGCGCGGTCGAGCTGTTGCGCGAGCCTCTTGGCGCGGTGCTTGGTGCGGGTGAACACGATCGCCGACTCGCAGCCGTCCTCGGACAGGATGCGCTCCAGCAGGTCGCGCTTGCGCTCCTGCCGCACACCCACGAGCGCGTGGTCGATGGTCGCCGCGGGACGCGACTGCGCCAGCTCAACGACATGCGGCTGCTGCAGCAGACCGTCGGCCAGTCGGCGGATCTCGGCCGGCATGGTGGCGGAAAAGAGCAGGTTCTGCCGCTTTGCCGGCAGCGCGGCGAGGATGCGGCGCACGTCGGGCAGGAAGCCCATGTCGAACATGTGGTCGGCCTCGTCGAGCACCAGCGAACGCACACTGTCGAGGCGCAGCGCGCGACGGCCGATCAGATCGAGGACGCGGCCCGGGCAACCGACCACGATGTCGGGGCTCTTGCGCAGCGCCTTGATCTGGTGGTGCGCCGAAACGCCGCCGAACACGGTCACCAGCGTGAGATCGGTGAAGCACGCCAGCGAGCGCATCTCGGCGTCGATCTGCGTGGCCAACTCGCGCGTCGGGGCAAGCACCAGGACGCGCGGTCCACGGCCGCGCTCGCGCACCAGGCGGTGCAGCAGGGGCAGCGCGAAGGCCGCCGTCTTGCCGGTACCGGTCTGCGCCAGGCCGAGCACGTCGCGACCCTTCAGGGCCGCGGCAATGGTTTGCTGCTGGATCGGCCGCGGCTGACGAAAGCCGGCGGCGTGCACGCCGCGGAGGATGGAGGAATCGAGGCCGAAGCGGTCGAAGCCGCCCGGAGAATCGTTGCTACTGGAAGCCATGTAATGCGGCATCTCCACCGCGTCGGCGCGCTCTGAGGGCACACCACGCGGTCGTTGCGTTCCTGCCGCACAACAGACTGGGGCAGATCGAGAGGTAGGCGGCTTGACCCCGCGGTGAGGTGGAGGAGGTCCTGTTGTCGCCGCTGAAGAGTGACGTGAGTGTAGCACCGATGCCGGCAACGTGGGCTTTCTCGACCTCTGCCCTAGCCGTGGCCAGCGCCGGCGAAGCGCGCCGGATCAAAAGGCGCCACCGGCGCATCTGTGTGACCCGTGAGCACCAGATCGGCCGCCGCCACAGCGGTCGTTGGTCCGAGGGTCACGCCGAGCATCGCGTGTGCGGTGGCCAGATAGAGGTTGTCGTAACCCGGCGCACGCCCGATCACCGGCAGCCCGTCGGGCGCCAGCGGGCGCATGCCGACCCATTCGGTTTGCTCACCACCCACGAAGATGCCGGGTAGGAATCTCTCGACACCGCGACGGATGGCCGCCAGCCGGCGCGGATCGAGATCGGCGGTGAAGCCCGACAGCTCCATCGTGCCGCCGACGCGAACGGCGCCCTGGTAGGGGCTGACGACGATCTTCTTTTCCGGCAGGTAAACCGGCCCGTCGAGCTCCATCTCGGGGGACTTGACCGTGATCGTGTAGCCCTTGCCGGCCTGCATCGGCAGGCGGACGCCGAGCTCGCGTGCCAATCGCCCCGACCAGGCGCCGGTGGCAAGCAGCACGGTGGCCGCCTCGATCGGGCCGTCGGTGGTCTGTACGGCTTTGACGGTGCGCCCGTCGCGGCTGACGCCGGTCATCTCCACGCCGCTGCGCACCTCGACGCCGGCGCGGTCGAGCCAATCCACCAGCCCGGCGTTGAGGGTCTCGGGGCGGACGTGTCGCTCCGTCGGCAGGTAGATGGCCCCTACCAGGTCGGTTGTGAGGTTGTGCTCCTTGGCCATCAGGGAGGCGCCCTTCAGCTCGCACATCTGCAGGCCGATCCTGTCGTCGATCGCCTGCAGCGTGGCCATCGTGCCGTCGTAGGCAGCCTGGGTGCTGAAGGCGCACAGCAAGCCGGAATCGTGCATCTCGAACTGCACGCCGTCGGCCTTGATGGCATCGAACCGGGCGAAGGTGTTGCGGTTCAGGCTGGCCACGGCGGCGAGTCCGGCGGCGTGATCCTGCTCGTTGCAGTGGCGCCAGAACTGCATCAACCACTTAGAGATCGACGGCACCGCGGTCGGTCGGATATACAGCGGGCTGTCGGAACGCAGCATCCAGCGCAGCGTCGTCGCCAGCAAGCCCGGACCCGGCAGCGGCGCCGAAAAAGACGGCACAACCCAGCCGGTGTTGGCGCGCGAGCAGCCCTGCCCCGGCTCGCCCTTGTCGATCAGAACCACCTCACCACCGCGCCTGCGGATCTCATAGGCGGAGAGCAGGCCGATGACCCCTGCGCCGACAACCACGTTCGGCTTCATCACTGCTCCCCCTGGCGATCCCTTCCGTCCCCGTATCCGACGCCCCGCAGCAACGCGACCCGTGTGCGGACTGTATCAAAGTCGATCGTCGATCCCGAATGGTCGAGACGGCGGGGTGACTGCCCGTGGGTCGCTGCGCTCCGCTAAGATCGAAGGGGACCAACGGACGTTCTCAACCGGGGACCACATGACGCTCTTTCGCTTGAGCTGCGTGCTGCTGGCCGGCCTCGCCGCGATCGGCTGCGGCGCCAAGGCGCCGCCGGATACCACGCCCTCACCGCCGCCGTCCGCTGCGTCGCAAACGGCCGGACAGCCGGCGACCACGCCCGCCGCGACGCCCACGCCGGCCGGGCGCATGCACACCGTGCAACCCGGCGACACGCTGTGGTCGCTGGCGCGCCGCTACGGGGTGTCGGTCGACGACTTCGTACGCGCCAATGATCTCCCGGATCCGAACAGCCTCTCCGTCGGCGAGCGGCTGCTCATTCCGGGCAACGCCACCGACGCCGGCTGGATGTGGCCGGTGGCCGGGGGGGCCGTGCTCTCCTCGTTCGGCGCCCGGCGCGGCGGCGACGTGCACCGCGGCGTCGACATCGACGCCTACGCCGGCCAGGAAGTGGTCGCGGCAGCGGCGGGCACCGTGGTGTACGCCGGCGCGGAGATGCGCGACTACGGCCGCGCGGTGATCATCGACCACGGCGACGGCATCACCTCGCTGTACGGCCACAACTCCGAGCTGCTGGTACACGAGGGCGACCGTGTCGCGCGCGGCCAGCCGATCGCGCTGGCCGGGAAGACCGGCAACGCCACCGGGGTGCATTGCCACTTCGAGGTGCGACGCTACGCCGTCGCGCTCGATCCGCTGCAGCTGATCGCCGGCTCGGACCACTAGGACCGCGCGTCGCCGCCGCTGGTCGGCCGGCGGCGCGCCGCGTCGCCCTCAACGAATCGGCGTGTCGCCCAGCATCTGCGCCAGCGTCGGCTCCATCGCCTCGGCCCAGATCTCGTAGCCGCGCTCGCTGGGGTGCAGCCGGTCGGGCATGACGCTTTCGGGCAACGTTCCGTCGCGTTCCAGGAAGGCATCGCCGATGTCGAGGTAACGAATCCACTCTCCGTCGTCGAGCTCGGCGATCATCGCGTTGGCGGTCTCGTTGGTGATGCGCCGCCAGTCGTCGGGGCCTGCGCCGCGCGGAAAGATCGCCAGCAGCAGGATCTGGGTCTCCGGCAGGATGGCACGCAAAGTGTTGCATACGGCGCCGACGCCGGCGGCAATCTCGCGCGCGGTGTCGCTGTTGACGTTGTTGGTGCCGATCATCAGCACCGCAACCTTCGGCGCCACTCCGTCGAGACCTCCGTGCACCAGGCGCCACAGCACGTGCTGCGTGCGGTCGCCGGCGAAACCCAAGTTCACCGCCTTGCGCTGGCCGTAGTAACGCTCCCAGGTCGGCGCGCCGCGATTCTCCCAGCCGTGGGTGATGGAGTCGCCGACAAAGAGCACATCGACATCGCCCTGCTCGATGCGGCGCACATTGTCGTAGAAGCGAGCCATCCACCAGTCCAGCTCGGCGCGCGGCACCGGAACGGTGGCGGAGTCCTGCGCCAGCGCCGGCAGCGTGGGCAACAGCAAGGTGACGAATGCCAGCGTCGGCAGCGCGGGCAGCAGCAACGCGACGAGCGCCAGCGACACGACGGGGCAACGTCCGTTCTTCAATCGGCTCATCGGAGACCTCCTCGGGAGATTGGGGCGCGATCGCGTCGAATCGGCCGCAATCTACGGCGTCGGGCGGGCACGAGCAAGCGTCGGCGACGGCCCTTCTTTACTCGGATATACGGGTCCGCATATTGGTCCTATAATCGAAAGATCACCCACCCGTCCATATCGTCCGGACGCCCCGACAGGGAAAGAGGTACTCCGATGGCGGAAATCAACTTCACGAAGTTCGAGCTCGGCGCACGCCGCGGCGTTTTCATCGACCTGGCAGAGCACCTCGAAACGCTCGAGCTGTCCCAGGATCTCGTTCGCCAGCTGGAGGACTATGACCTCCTGTATCGCACGCTGTGCGGCGTTCTGTTCAACTTCGTCCCCAATTCCGGCCACCCGGGCGGCAGCATCTCGTCCGGGCGTATCGTCGAAGGGCTGTTGTTCTCTACCATGGAGTACGACTTCACCGACCCCGACGAGCGCGCCGCCGACCTGCTGTCGTATGCCGCCGGTCACAAAGCGATGGGGCTGTACGCCATGTGGGCGCTGCGCAACGAGTGCGTGCGCATTGCCCGTCCCGACCTGCTGCCGGCAATCAACCAGCAGCTCCGCCTCGAGGACCTGTTGGGCTTCCGCCGCAACCCCACCCAGGAGACGCCGCTGTTCGCCGAGCACCACGCCAAGCCGCTCGACGGCCACCCCTCTCCCCTGGTGCCGTTCGTCAAGCTCTCGACCGGTGCTTCCGGAGTGGGCGATCCGTCGAGCTTCGGCCTCGCCTTCGGCGCTCTCGACACCTACGGCAGCGACGCCCCATTCGTCCACGTACTCGAGGGCGAGGGCGGCCTGACCCCCGGTCGCGTCGCCGAGGCGCTCGCCACCGTGGCGACGGCGCAGCTTTGGAACACCCGGCTGCACATCGACTGGAATCAATCGTCGATCGACTCCGATCGCGTTTGCCGCGAGAACGGGACTCCGGGTGACTACGTGCAATGGACCCCGGCCGAGCTGTGCTACCTCAACGACTGGAACGTCATCGCAGTGCCCGACGGCAAGGACCTGCGCCAAGTGCTCGCCGCGCAGCAGCTCGGCCAGCAGCGGTTCAACGACCAGCCGACAGCGATCGTCTACCGCACGGTGAAGGGCTGGCGCTACGGCATCGAGGGGCGCAAGTCGCACGGCGCCGGTCACGGCTATTGCAGCGACGAGTACTTCGCCACGCTGGAACCGCTCGAGGAACGCTTCGGCATGCAGATGCCGCGCCCGGCAGGCGTCAAGACACCGGTCGACGTCGAGGCGGCGTTCTTCGACACGCTGCTCGCGCTACGCCGGCTGCTCGAAAACAACGGCGAGCTGGCCGAGTTCATCGCCGGCCGCGTCGCGGACGCCGGCGAACGCCTCGCGACGAGCGACCGGATGCCGCGCAGCGACGTTCCCGATCTCTCCCGGCTGCACGACGGCAGCCTGTCCGCCGACACGATCCCGGCGCCGCTGACCTACGAGATCGGTAGCACGCAGACACTGCGCGAGGCGCTCGGCAGCACGCTCGGCCATCTCAACGAGCTTACCGGCGGCGGCTTCGTCGCGGCGTCGGCCGATCTGATGGGCTCGACCAGCATCGCCAAGCTCGGCGAGGCGTTCCCGCAGGGCTTCTACAACGCGATCGACAACCCGCGCTCGCGCATGCTCGCCGGCGGCGGCATCTGCGAGGACTCCATCGGCGCGATGATGGCGGGCATCTCGACCTACGGCACGCACATCGGCGCGGGATCCTCGTACGGCGCCTTCATCGCCGCGCTGCAGCACATTCCGGCGCGCCTGCACGGCATCGGCCAGCAGGCGACGCGGGCACGCACCGGCGAGCCGTTCAAGCCGTTCTTCATCGTCTGCGCCCACGCCGGCCTGAAGACCGGCGAGGACGGCCCGACGCACGCCGATCCGCAGGCGCTGCAACTGTTGCAGGAGAACTTCCCCCCCGGGGTGATGATCACGCTGACGCCGTGGGACCCGCAGGAGCTGTGGCCGACCGTTGTGGCGGCGCTGCAGCATCGGCCCGCGGTCATCGCGCCGTTCGTCACCCGTCCCGGTGAGGTCATTGTCGACCGCGCTGCCGCCGGCCTGCCGCCGGCGACCGCCGCGGCCGAGGGGCTGTACGCCTTCCGTCGCGCCGACCCCGACGACAGTGCCTATCACGGCACCGTGGTCATCCAGGGCAGCGGCGTGGCCAACGCCTTCGTCAACGAG
>JASFRZ010000060.1:0-15523 GCA_050114655.1 Acidobacteriota bacterium | reverse complement strand
CGAGCGGGTGGTCACGGTCGATCGGCTGCCACCTTTCGCTGCCGATCGCCCGCACAGCGGCGGCCTGATGCGGCGCCAGCACCGTGAACCGAATGCCGCGCTCGGCGAGCGCTTCTAGGCTGTCCGAGTCGACCGCTGTCTCCGGCAGCCACATCCCCGCCGGAGCGCGCTCGAAACGATGCTCGAAGTCGCGGATGCCCCAGGTCACCTGGGTGCGTCGATCGCGCGGAGAGGCGAGCGGCTGGATCATGTGGTTATAAGTCTGCGCCATCGCTGAGCCGTGGCCGGAAAACATCTCGCGGCTGCGCACATCAGCGGCGACCACCGCCTGCAGGATCTCGGGCCGCGCCCGCTCCAGCCAGGCCAGCAACGTCGGTCCGAAGTCGAAGCTGATGCGCGCGTAGTTGTTGGTAATCCGGTTGATCAGACCGTCCCTGTCGAGGATGCGGGCGGCGGCGTTGGCCGCGTAGCACTCGTCGGCAATGCGCTCGTTCCAGTCGTGATACGGGTAGGCGGAGTCCTGGTAGTCGATCTGCTCCGTCCAGGGGTTTTCGCGCGGCGGCTGGTAGAAGTGGCCGTGGACGCACACGTAGCCGGCATGGCTCTCGTGCTCCACGGGATTACGCTGCGAATCGCTGTCAGACGGCATGCTGTAGGTAGACGATCGCCAGCGGCGGCAAGGTGAGCGACAGCGATTGAGGATGGCCGTGGCTGGCGACGTGCTCGCTGTCCAGGCTACCGAGGTTTCCCATGCCGCTGCCGCCGTAAACGTCGGCATCGCTATTGATGACCTCTTGCCAGCGGCCGCCGCGCGGCACGCCGATGCGGTAGCCGTGGCGAGGCACCGGGGTGAAGTTGCAGACCACCAGCAGCGGCGAAGCGCCGTCGGCGCGCCGCAGGAAGCTGATCACGCCGGCATCGGCGTCGTGTGTGTCGACCCAGTCGAAGCCTTCGGGCCGGTGGTCGGCGACGAAAAGTGCCGGGTGATCGCGATACGCGTGGTTGAGATCGCGTACGAGCCTCTGCACGCCGGCGTTCCCCGCGTTGTCGAGCAGATCCCAGTCGAGTCCGCCGTCGTGGTCCCACTCGCGCCACTGCGCCAGCTCCGCTCCCATGAACAGCAGCTTCTTGCCCGGCTGGGCGAACATGTAGCCGAGTAGAAGACGAAGGTTGGCGAGCTGCTGCCAGGTGTCGCCGGGCATCTTCGACGCCAGCGACCGCTTGCCGTAGACGACCTCGTCGTGCGACAGCGGCAGCACGTAGTTCTCGGTCCAGGCGTAGAGCATGCGAAACGTCAGCTTGTCGTGGTGGTACTTGCGGTGAACCGGATCCTCGGCGAAATAGCGCAGGGTGTCGTGCATCCAGCCCATGTCCCACTTGTATCCGAAGCCGAGACCGCCGAGATAGACCGGACGGGAGACCCCGGGCCAGGCGGTCGACTCCTCGGCGAACGTCTGCACGTCCGGGTAGCTGCCGTAGATCACCTCGTTGAGGGATCGCAGGAAGTCGATGGCCGCGAGGTTTTCGCGCCCGCCGAGGCGATTGGGAACCCACTCGCCTTCCTCGCGCGAGTAGTCCAGGTACAGCATCGAGGCGACCGCGTCGAGCCGCAGGCCGTCTGCGTGATACCTGTCGAGCCAGAACAGGGCGCTGGAGGTGAGGAAGCTGCGCACCTCGTTGCGCCCGTAGTTGAAGATGAAGCTCTGCCAGTCGGGATGGAATCCCTGGCGCGGATCGGCGTGCTCGTACAGGTGGGTGCCGTCGAAATAACCCAGGCCGTGCGCGTCGGTGGGAAAGTGCGACGGGACCCAGTCGAGGATCACGCCGATATCGTGCTGGTGCAGGACATCGATGAGGTACATCAGGTCCGTCGGGCTGCCGTAGCGGCGGGTGGGCGCGAAGTAGCCGGTGCACTGATAGCCCCAGGAACCGTAGAACGGATGCTCCATCACCGGCATCAGCTCGACGTGTGTGAAGCCCATGTCGCGGGCGTACTCTGCCAGCATCGGTGCCAGCTCGCGGTAGCCGAGGTGCCCGGCGCCGCCCGGCGGTCGGCGCCAGGACCCGAGGTGCGCTTCGTAGATGGAGATCGGAGCGTCGTGTTCGATGCGCACGCTGCGCCCGCTCATCCACGCGTCGTCGCTCCAGTCGTGCTCGAGCCCGGTCACCACCGACGCAGTGTGTGGCGGCAGCTCGGCGGCGAAGGCGAAGGGGTCGGCCTTGTCCTGGGCGTGCGTGCCGTCCCTGGACACCACGTGGTACTTGTACAGGCTTCCGGCGCCGATTCCTGCGATCATTCCCTCCCAGATCCCCGACGATGCTCGTGGCCGCAGCGGATGCGCGTTGGCATCCCAGCCGTTGAAGTCCCCGATGACCGTGACGCTGCTCGCGCCCGGTGCCCAGACGGCGAAGTAGGTGCTGCCGGGCCCTCCGTTGCCGGCCATCGTGTGTGCGCCGAGGTGCTCGTACAGTCGCGCGTGTGTGCCTTCGTTGAACAGGTGCAGGTCATCGTCGCTCAGCAGGGTGGTGTCGTAGTCGACCGGCGCCTTCGAAGCGGTCATCGTCTCAGGCCTCGCCCCGTGGAGCACCGCGGCGGCGCGCGGCGATCTCGTCGAGCGCCTCGCTCACCTGCGGCAACGCCATCATCTCGTCGATGGTGTAGCGCGCGCGACGTTGCCAGTTGTCGCGCTCGTGGCGCGTGCCCGGTACGTTTTGCGGGCGCTCCTCGAGCCACAGGTCCTCCAGGTTGACCACGACGTCGGCCGCCGCGCTGTCGGCGAGGAAGCGCAGGCAGGCGCGCAGCAACGCGTATGTGTCGGATCGCCACGCGCCGGCATCGTCGGCCTCGGGTAACCAGCCGCCGCGTTGCAGGAGCGTGGCGAGGGCGCCGTGCGCGGCGCTGCGCCGCGTGCGCTCCTCGGCCACCGTCTGCCGGTCGAGGAAGCCGAGCTCACCGAGATCGGCGAGATCGTCGCCGCGGACCCAGGCGGCGAAAGGTGGCATGTCGTGCGTGTTCATGCAGGCGCTCGAATCCGCAGACGGCGTGGCGAGACAGGGTGTGCGATCGTCGACGACCTCGGTTTGTACCACGAAGATGCGCCGCGCACCGTTCCGCCGCATCGAGCGGCGCACCGCCGGCGGCACCGTGCCGAGGTCCTCGCCCACGATCACCGCGTCGTGGCGCTGTGCCTCGAGCGCCAGAACGGCCCACAGCTCGGCGGCGGGGTAGCGTACGTAGACGCCCTCGTCGGCAGCGAAGCCTTCGGGCACCCAGAACAGGCGGTGCAGGGCCATGACGTGGTCGATGCGCAGCGTACCGGCGAAGGACAGGTGATGTCGCAGGCAGGCGCGCAGGTAGTCGTGCCCGTGCTCGCGGCTCCGCTCCGGGTGCATCGGAGCCAGACCCCAGCTCTGGCCGTGCCGGAAAAAGGTGTCCGGTGGGGCGCCGGCCGAGACGCCGTCGACGAAGCGGTCGCGGTATCGCCACACATCGTAGGAATCGTGCGGCACTCCCAGCGGCAAGTCGAGGTACAGGCTGGTGCCGAGGGCTGCGAGATCATCGGCGACCTCGCCGAGTTGCCGGTGGGCGAGCCACTGCGCGAACAGGTGAGCGTGATACGCGGCGACATCGACGTCGCCGTCGCGTACGTCTCCGGCGCGCAGGCGGGCCGGCCACTCGTTCCAGGGGCGTCCCTGCGCGTGCCGCAAGGCGCGGAATCGGGCAAGCTCCTTGACCTCGGGACGGCGCTCGACGAAACGGTCGAAATCGGCGCGTCGTTGCGTATCACCGGCGTCGAAGAACCCTGCCGCCGCTTCGACCAGCAGCGACCTCTTGAGCCGGTCGATCTCAGCATAGCGAACCAGGTCGGTGGAGCGTAGCTCGGCGAGGCGGCGCCGCGACTCCGGCGCGTCGATCAGGCGCCGCCAGGCGGCGCAGTCCCGCACCTCCGGGACGGCACTGAGGTCGATGTAAAGCTCGTTCCAGAACAGGCGGCTGAGGGGCGAATAGGGGCTCGGCGCCGGTGCCTCGTTGTCGGTCGGCAGCAGCGGAAGGGTGGCTACCTTGTCAGCGCCGTACTCGGCCAGGCGGCGTCCCAGCGTCGCCAGCGCGCGGTAGTCACCGACGCCCCAGTCGTCATCGGCGCGTAGCGCATACAGTGGCAGGAAGCCGCCCCAGCCGCGGTTGCTCGCCGCCTCCGCGGCCGGTCGGCGGGTCGGCGGGGCGGCGATGATCAGCGTTTTCGCGCCGGTACCGGCGATCTCGAAACGGCCGTCGTGGTAGCCCTGCGGCAGGTCGTGCGGCAACGGCAGATGCTTGACGACGAACGGTGCGCCGTCGACGTCGCCGCCGGCGAGCGGTTCGAGGTCACCGAGGTGCGCCTCCCACGGACGCCTCTCGCCCTGCTCGGTGACGATCTCGCCGCGCAGCCGGGCGTCGGCGTCGCGTCGAGCCAGCCTCAGTCGCAGGATGCCATTCCCACCGCGCGACACGGTTACCGGGTCGGTGTGCCGCCGCCAACGGGCCCGGCGCCGCTCGGCGAGGGCGCGCTCGACGTCACCCGGGCCGTCGAGCTCGGTGCCGAGGGCACGCAACGTGGCGATGATCGCCTCGCTCGGCGGGCAGCGCCGCCCGTCGAAGACATCGCGGTAGCAGAGCTGCAGGCCGCACAGCCGGGCGAGCAGGCGCAGGTTTGCCGGGATCGCCGGCGCGGCGTCACGTCCTCGGGTGGCGATGGTCTAGACGCCCCCGCCGCCCGAGATGCGGTCCAGCTTGGCACGGATTTCGGGCTGCTCGGGATCGAGGGCGAGCGAGTCGCGGTACGCCTGTGCCGCTTCGGTGGTTTGGCCGAGATCGACCAGCGCGTCGCCGAGCGCGTTGTATGCCGCGGCAGTCGGTCGCCAGCGCTGCAGCAACACGCGCGCCGTCTGCGCCGCACCGGTGGGCTCGCCCGCCTCGCGCAGGGCAATGCTCAGCAAGAGGGCGTCGCCGGACGAGGCAGAGGGGCTCTTGGCGAGCGGCGAGATCGTACGCGCCGCCTCCTCCGCATCGCCGACATCGAGCAGCGTCTGTGCCAGCACCCGCAGCAGGCCGATGTTGTTGGGCGCCAGGTCGCGCGCGGCGCGGAAATAGGCGACCGCGTTGGCCGCCTCTCCCTTGCGCAGGTGCTGGTTGCCGCGCGCCTGCAGGTCGCGCGCCTCGTCGGGCGGCGGCTCGCCGGCGAGCAGCACCATGGGATCGCGGTACGAGCTCGACACGATCACCTCGATGGGCTTTTCGCGCGAGAGCGTGCGGTCGCCGGGTAACTGCGCCGTCAATCGCACCGTGTACGGTCCCGGACGAACCCCTTCGAGCGGTATCGTCACGTTGAGCGGCGTCGGCGCGGGAGCCGGTCTAGGCGGTATCGGCACGGCGGAGACCACGTCGACCTCGCTACCGTCGGCGTCGATCAGGGTGCCCGTTGTCTGTACCACGTCCCCCGGTTGTGCCGGGAAGCCGGCGATCAGCTGGGCGAACAGATGCAGCTCGCTACCGGCGGCGACGCGGCCCTCGATCGCCGGCACGAACTGCTCACCGTCGAACTGAAAGGCGCGCGACTGCGGCTCGTCGCGCAGCACCGGGCGGGTGGCGCTGGCTACCAGCAGGTCGCCCAGGACCACCTCGTCGCGCGGTGCAGACGGCACGCTCATTCGCCCGCGTGCCAGCGCGCCCTCCTCGTTCACCCGGTTGATCACCTCGGCGTGGACGTCGTACACGCCCGGAACCAGGGGCAGTCGGTCGTAGTACGCCAGCGGCGAGCGGACCAGCGTTTGCGCGCGCTGCTCGGCGAAGTGCTGCTCGAGGTCTTCGGCGCGGCTTTCGATCTTGTCGCCGCGCAGGTCGTCGATGTCCAGGCTGACGGCGAGGCTGAGGTAGTAGTCGCTGTTGTACTCAGCGAGCATCACCCGCTCCTCCGGAATCTGCACCGCGTAGTGCAGATAGGGCCTGCCGCTGTCGTCCCAGAACGCCATCGCCGCGAGGCCCACCGGCATCGACTGGAAGGCCACCGTCGCCTGCACGTCGCCGCGGTGCGACAGGAAGACCTGCGTGTAGCCGGTGTCGACGCCCGCCCTGGGGGCTTCTGCGATGTTGGCGAGGATGGCCTGGTTGCCCATCGACACCGAGCCGCTGGCGAAGTCCGGCCGCTCGGACATGTTGAGGCTCAGGCTGGCATGGGCGACCTCGTAGCCGACCCCCTGCAGCAGCTCGCGCACCACCTCGCGGTTGTCGGCGAGCTGCATCGTCATCGTCTTGGCCAGCGCCCCGGGTCCGTCGGTGTACGGGTCGTACAGGACGTACTCGCCGGTGACCTGCGGGCGATAGAACATGACATAGAAGAACGGCGGCAGGTGCGTCGCGGCGCTGTTGGCCTCGTAGGTCCACAGCTCCATCGGCCAAAAAGCCTTCGATTCGTAGTAGCGCGCGATGTCGCGCGGCTCACCGAGCTGGATGTAGACGCGGCCGCGATCGGTCTGCCAGCCCTCGCGCGGCGTCTCGCGCCCGAGCTGCTCGTTGGCGTACTCGAAACGGCGCTCGTGCTCCTCGCGCGCCTCGTTGCGCTCGGTGCCGGGAGTCGGGTCGCGAGCGCGCCAGAAGGCCTCGATGAACAGGTCGCGCTCCTCGTCGCTGGCGAGCGCCTCGAAAGCCTCCTTTTCCTGCGGCGTGATGATGTAGACGACGTATTCCTCGAGCCACTGGCGGTGCTTCTCCGACAGTGGCGCGGGCGGAGGGACCTCGCCTTGCTGGGCGGTTGCCGCGGGTGGTGAGGCCGTCGCGGCGCCCTGCCCGGGGATCGCGGTCTCCGGGTGCCCGGGCAGGGTGGGGGAGGACGCCGATGCCGGCGAGCTCGTCGCCAGCGCGGCAAGCACGACGACCACGGCGGGTGCAACCGCTCGCCTCGCGACAAGCCTGAATGTTCGAAGAACGCTCACCCGACTATTGTGCTGTGCGCGCCGCGGCGGCGCCAGGACGTGGCGCCCACCGGAGCTCGCCGGGAACGGAAAAAAAAGGAGCGGCCGAGGCGAATGCCTCGGCCGCTCCCGTGGACTACGGGTCAGGTCAGTCGTTGAAACCGCGACCGGCCAGACCGCCGCGAACCGCCAGGACGCCGAAGAGCGTGATGACGCTACCGACGCCCATGGCGAGGTAGGCGTCGGCGTTCTTCTTGCGACCGAACGGGTCAGGCTCGTTGTCGTACAGGTCGGCACCCTTCCAGACGACACCGGCGCCGAGCGCGATCATCGCCACGCCGACCCACAGCTTGCCCTTCGCCACGCCGTTTTGCGGCGCGGGGGTGGAAAGCGGAGTTGTCCCCTCGGCGGCGACCTCTTTGCCGGCGGCCTTGGCGGCCGCCATCAGGTCGATCTTCGCCGGCTTCTCCGGATTGTCCGGGCCATTCGGCCCGGCCATGGCCAGAGCGGGAGACGCCAGAAGGCTCGTGACAACCATCAACGTCAGGATCTTCCTCATGAGTCTCTCCTTTCTCCGGTCAGAACAACCAGCGGAAACCGAGGCGCATGGTGCGTGGATTCACGATGTCCGTCGGCTGATTGTAGAACGGCACACGGTTGAAGACGCTGATCACCGTGTCCTCGTTCAACACGTTGAAGACGTCGAAAACCACACCGATGTCGCCGTACGGGCCGCCGAGCGGGAAGCGTTTCTCCAGGCGCAAATCCAGGTTGCGTATCGTCTCCAGCCGGTTCGAGCCGTACTGGATGATCGCCACGGTCCGGTCGCCGCTGCTCAGGCCTCCGGTATCATCCGATGAGAAGCGCTCGTACTCGGTGATCGGGTTGCCGCTCGACATGTCCCAGCGCGCGCCCACCAGCACGCCGATCGGGTCGGCGAACAGGTACGAGGCGTTGAGCTTGAACACGTAGCGGCGCGAGTTGGGTAACTCGCCCGGCGTGTTGACGAAGGAGTTCGGCGTCTTCCACGCCGAGGTCGATCCGTTCACGCCGGTGCCGGTGTTGGTGACGTTACCCTCCGCCTTCTGCACGATGAAGGAGCTCTGCACGGTCCAGTTGTCGGCATACCGCTTGATCACCTTGATCTGGAAGCCGTTGTAGTCCCGGTAAAGCTCATCGGAGGCGGTGAACTGCTGGTTGGGGTTGTTGACGAGGGTGACGAACTCGTCCCGCGGGTCGGCCGCCCACATGTCGATGAGGGCTCCGTTGACGGCTTCCAGCTGAATCGGCACGAACGTCGAACCGGTATCCGCTCCACCGATGATGTCGCTATCGTGCTTGTGGATGTAACGCGCACCGATCGACAGGTCGTCCATCACCTGCTGATCGACACCGATGGTGAGCTGGTCGCTCCATTGGTTCGAAAGGTCGGGCGAGATCGCCTGGTCGCCGCCGCCGCCGAAGCGGTACCACTCGACCCACTGGTTATCCCAGTAGTAGGCGACGGTTTGCGAGTTATTGGGGTCGAAGTTGTCGAAGATGGCGCCGTGCACCTCCTCGTAATAGCGACCCCAGGAGAAGTACGCCGACGTGCGGCCGTCACCGAAGACGTCCAGGTTGGCGCCCAGGCGCGGTGACACGTCGTTGAAGCTCGGCTCGACCGGCGCTGTGGCGTCGATGTAGCCGACGCTCCAGTGGTCGAAGCGCAGGCCGAGGTTCAGCGTCAGGCGATTGGCGATCGTCCAGTCGTCCTGGGCGTACAGGGTGGTGGCGTAGATCAGGCTCGTGTTGCGGTTGACCTGCGGATCGAACTGGTACGCCAGGTACGGCTCACCGAAGTAGGGATAGTAGATGTAGTGCTCGCCGGCGGCATTGGGCCCGTACTCGGCGTTGTCGTCGGTCAGATTGCGCTCCCACTCGGCACCTACCCGGATGGAGTGGTCACCGGCGAAGTCCTCGGCGAAGTACGAGATGTTGCCCTGCACGTTGGTGCGGGCGCGATCGAACGTGTAGTAGCCCCAGTAAGCGTCCGACAGATAACCGGTGCCGAGGTCGTACGAGCTCGGTGCCTCGGTGACCGGGATCAGGTCGAAGTAACCGTAGAAGCCGGAGTACTTCACCTCCATGAACGAGTTCGGCCCGAGGATGGTATTCCAGGTGATGTTCGGCGTGATGTTCATCGACGGCTCGTACGCCGTCGCATCGAACGATTGCACGTAAGTGGCGCTCGGGCGGCCGCCTAGCGTGTACGTGTCGGCCATCGTCGAGACGATGAAGCGGTTGTCGTTGTTGGCCTGCCAGGTCATCTTGCCGAAAAAGCGATCCGAGTTCTCGGTCGCGTCGAAGACGACGCCGGTGTCGCTGAAATTCTCGTCGAACAACTGGTAGCCGGCGAAGAACCACAGCTTGTCGCGGATCACCGGGCCGCCGATGTTGAAAGAGAAGTCGTAGCGGTGGTTGATCTTGGCCGCGTTCTCCGGGCCGAAATCGGCCTGCGTCGACTCGATGTTGGCGCCGTTGTAGCCGATGAAAGAGTTGTTCTGGAAGTAGAAGTTGGCCTCACCCTTGTAGTCGTTACCACCCGACTTGGTGACCACGTTGAAGATCGAGCCGGTGGCCTTACCTTGGTCGGCGCTCGCACCGGAGGTCGTCTGGTCGATGACCTCGAACCAGTCCGGGCTGTAGAACGGGAACTGCGAGCCGCCGCTGGGGTCGGTAACCGTCACGCCGTCGACCTGGAAGGCGTTCGACGCGGTGGTACCGCCGAAGAAGCTGGCGCCGTTGGACTGCAAGCTGCCGCCGGAGGGCAGCGAGGCGTCGAGCGACAGGTTCATCAAGTCACCGCCGACGCCGCGGGGCTCCGGCAGGGTGTTGAGAACCTGGTCCGTGACTTCGGTGGAACGCTGGGTGGTACGAACGTCGACCACCGGTGCTGCACCGGTGACCGTGACGGTCTCCTCGACCGCCGAGAGCGTCAGGGTGACGGTGACCGTCGTCGTGCGGCGCACGCCGACGTCAACCCTTTCCTGAATCGCGGTCGCGAAGCCCTCCAGGCTGACTTGCACCGTGTAGTTACCCGGCGGCAGCAGCGTTGCTCGGAAGTGGCCGGCCGGCCCGGTGTACACCACCTGGGGAGCAACTGCCACCTCACTGTCCCCGGTGACGGTCACCTGGGCGCCGGGAAGTGCGACACCTTCGGGGTCCAGTACGGTCCCCTCGATAGTGCCTGTGGCGCGCACCTGGGCGCTCGCCACCCCGGCGGTGCCCAAGACGACCGCCGCAATAAGTAGCGCGACGACTTTTCTCATAGCAAATCGCTCCACGCCTGTGTGGTTTGGACCGGTCGTGACCAGGGAGCGCTTCAGGTCAGTCAACCGATGGATAAAACCGGTCCCCCGCACTGTTAGTAGATACCCACAAAAAACCACTCCTCATCGTGAAGAAACTGACAAGGAACAGGAAAATGTAATAATCCGCGGCGCATGAAAGCAAGTACGACTGTCTTGTTTCTGAGATTCAGAGGACACTTGCAACCCTTACGGGACAAGCATTTCCGGCAATTCACGGGGGCCTGTCACCGGTTCTCGAGCGCCGTTCGACGCTGCATCAGCGTTGCGGCGATCGCGATCCACCGGAGCCGATGCGGGCGAGCTGGTCGCGCGCCGGTTGGAAGCGCGGATCGACGTCGAGCGCCTGTTCGAAGGCGCTGCGCGCTTGCTCGCGCTCGCCGCGGCGTAGCAGCACAAGGCCGAGGTTGTAGTACAAGGGGGCCTCACGCGGCGATAGCGCGATGGCGCGACGAAACGCCTCTTCGGCCTCCTCGAAGCGCTCCTGCCCTCCCAGCACCATGCCCAGGTTGCCCCAGGCGCGCGCGTCCTCGGGCGTCAGCACCACCAGCTGCTGCAGGATCTCGCCGGCGGCCGCCGGCTGCCCCTGTTGCAGGTACAGCCCGGCCATGCGGCCGAGCAGCCCGGGGTGGTCGGGGATCAACCGTCGCGCCGCAGCGTAGGCCATCAGCGCGTCGGCCGGCCGCCCGCGGCGCAACTGCAGGTCGCCGAGCTGCAGTGGGAAGCTGAAGACGTCGGGATATGCTTGCATCGCTTCGCTCAGTAGATCGACCGCGCGATCGAGCTCGCCCTCGGCTTCGTAGGCCTTGGCGAGCTCGGTGTAGGTGAGGCTGTAGGTGGGGTTGAGGTCCAGCGCGCGTTGCAGGAACTGCAGCGCGGTGGCGGCATCGCCCTGCTCCAGGCTCACCTTGCCGAGGTTGTACTGCACCAGGAAGTGGTCCGGCAGCACCTCGTCGAGGGCGAACAGCTCCTGCTCGGCATCGCTCCAGCGCTCCTGCTGGAGCAACTCGTTGACGCGGTCGATGCCGTCGTTGAAGGCCTCGTATACGGCCACCTTGTCCTTGGGGTCGACATCGCGCTGATCCGGCGCGGCGCCGCCCGCCAGGTAGCCGAGGGCGCGCAGCCGTTCGATGGTCGCCGGGTCGACCGGTTGCGCGCCGAAGGCGAACGCCGACGGATCGTCGTCACCGACGAGGCGCTGCAACTCAGCGCGCAGACGCTCGGCGCGGTCGGGCTCGTCCGCGAGCAGGTTGTGCAGCTCGCCGGGGTCGTCGGCGAGGTCGTAGAGCTCCTCGCGCGGCGCCTCGATGTACTTCCAGCCGTCGGCGCGCAACGCACGCAGCTCGCTCCAGCCGAAGTTCAGCATCGGGATCATGCTCTCGGCGTAGGATGCGCGCCCGCGCGCGTCGGGTTGCGCGATTAACGGGCGCAGGTCGGTGCCGTCGCGATCGGAAGCGGCGGGGTCGCCGACGCCGAGCAGGGCGAGCGCGGTGGGCAGCACGTCGATCACGCTGGCCTCTCCCTGAACGACCACACCCCCCGGCAGTGCGCCCGGCGCCCACAGGATCATCGGCACGTGCACCGTGCTGTCGTACACGAAGTAGGTGTGCCAGGTCTCGCCGTGGTCGCCGAGCCCCTCACCATGGTCGGCGAGCACGACGACCAGGGTGTCGTCTCCGTGGCCGGCGGCGGCGAGGCCGTCCAGCAGCGTGCCCACGGCGCTGTCGGTGTAAGCGATCTCGCCGTCATAGGGTCGCTCCGCGTAGCGGCTGCCGAAGGGCTCGGGGGCGTCGTAGGGTGAATGGGGATCGTACAGGTGGACCCAGGCGAAGAACGGGCCGTTGCGCTCCGCCAGCCACGACACCGCCTCGCCGACAACCTCGCCGGCGCGGCGCTGGATCTTGAGCGCCGGTGCGCCCTCCATGTCGCCGGCCTGCTGGCCGAAATCGGTGTACTGGTCGAAGCCCTGGGCGGTACCGAAGCGCTTGTCGAGGACGAACGCGGCGACGAAGCCGGCGGTGTCGTAGCCGGCGCCGCGCATCACCTCGGCGATCGTCAGGGCGTCGTCTCCGAGCTGAAAGGTGCCGTTGTTGCGCACGCCGTGGCGCATCGGCAGCTCACCGGTGAGGATCGAGGAGTGCGCCGGCAGGGTGGTCGGCACGGTGGTTGCGACCTGGGCGAAGCGCACGCCCTCGGCCGCCAGCCGGTCGAGACGCGGCGTCTCGATGTCCCGGTAGCCGTACGCGCCGAGGTGGTCGGCGCGCAGCGTATCGAGCGTGATGAGCAGCAGGTTCGGGCCCGCGTGCAGCTGGTCACCGGCGCCCGCCGCAGCGCCCGCTGGCGGACTCTCGGCTCCGTCGCCGCAGGCGGCAGCCGGCAGCACTGCGACCAGCAGCGCGAGCAGGGCGAGGGCGCGCCTGCGGTGCGGGCGGCGCCAATGCGCCGCAGCCGGCAGTTGCGTTACACTCACCGGGGTCCCCGAGCCCATTGCCCCGGCCCTCTCTTTCCCCCACACGAACATGTCTCTCCGACGTCTCTCTGCAGCAGCGCTGGCGTTGCTTGCCCTGGGAGCGGCCGCCTACTGGTGGCTGAACAGAGGCTACCGAGTCGGTTACCCGCGTGCCAACGTGGTGTTGGTGACCATCGACACCCTGCGCGCCGACCGCCTCGGCTCGTACGGCCACGCTGCGGCGCAAACGCCGCGTCTCGACCGGCTGGCGGCCGAGGGCGTGCGTTTCGAGCAGGTGGTCGCCAGCGTGCCGCTGACGCTGCCGTCCCACACATCGATCATGTCATCGATGGACCCGACCGAGCACGGCGTGCGCGACAACGCCGCCTTCGAGATCCCGCCGGGGACGCGGCTGCTCGCCGAGGTTTTCCATGACGCCGGCTACGACACCGGCGCCTTCGTCGGCGCCTACGTGCTCGATTCACGCTGGGGGTTGGCGCCGGGATTCGATACCTACGACGACGACTTCGACTACGCCGGCGGCGAGGTGACGCCGGGGCAGGTGGAGCGGCGCGGTGACGCGGTGATGGCGCGCGCGCTGCCCTGGCTGCGCGCGCGCGGCGACGATCCATTCTTCGCCTGGATCCATCTGTACGACCCGCACGCCCCCTACGACGCCCCCGAGCCGTTCGCCAGCCGCCTCGCCGATCCCTATGACGGCGAGGTGGCGTACACCGACTCGCTCATCGGCGAGCTGCTCGACACCCTCGGTGAGCAGGGCATGGCGGATGACACCATCGTGCTGGTCACCGCCGATCACGGCGAGGCGCTGGGTGACCACGGCGAGCCGGGACACGGCCTGTTCCTGTACGACTCCACCATCCTCGTGCCGCTCATCCTGCGCCTGCCGGACGACAGCGACAGCGGTCTCGAGGTGCCCGCGCAGGTGCGACTGATCGACGTCGCGCCCACGTTGCTGGAGCTGGTCGGCCTGCCGGCGCCGGACAACTTCATCGGTGCGTCCCTGGTGCCGTTCCTGAACGGCGGCGGCGGCGCACGACCGGCGTACTCCGAGACGTACTTCCCGCGTTACCACTTCGGCTGGCAGGAGCTGCACGCGCTGCGCGAGGAGGGCTTCAAGTACATCATGGCGCCCCGTCCGGAGCTCTACGATGTCGCCACCGACGCCGCCGAGTCCGACAACCTGGTCGAGGTCGACATCGATCGCGCGGACATGCTGCGCGAGGACCTCGAAGACCGTATCGACGCGGCGGTGAGCTCGAGCGCCGGACGGCTCAGCGCGGAGGCCTCGCAACGGTTGCGCGCGCTCGGCTACATCGGTGCCGCGCCGGCCGATCTCCCCGCCGGGCCGCTGCCCGATCCCAAGGACAAGGTCGAGCTGTTTCGCAAGCTCACCCGCGGGCAGGGTCTGCTGCAAAGCGGCGATCCGGCGGCGGCCGAGGCAGTGCTCGAAGAGGTCGTCGCCGAAGATCCGGGCGTCGTCGACGCGCAGTTCACCCTCGGCAACGCGCGCTTCGCACAGCGCGACTTCGCCGCTGCGATCGAGGCATTCACCGCCACCATCGCGCTCAACCCTGAGTATGACCTGGCGCTCTCCAACCTCGGGTTGGCGCGCCGTCGTATCGGCGATGCTGCCGGCGCGCGCGAGGACTTCGAGGCGCTGCTGGAGCTCGTGCCCGACAGCCCTGCGGCGCATTACAACCTTGGCGAGATGGACCTCGAGGCGGGTAAGCCACGCGACGCCTTGCAGCACTTCGAAATCGCGGTGCAGAGCAACGACGCCATGCCGTCGAGCTACTTCGGTGCCGGCGTGGCATCGCTGCAGCTCGGCGACGTGCCGGGTGCGCAGCGTTACCTGGAACGCACCATGGAGCTCGCCCCCGACTATCCCGAGTTGCACTACTACCTCGCGCTGGTGGCCGAAGCGAAGTCGGATCCCGCCACCGCGGTGACCGAGTATCGCACCGAGGTCGAGGACTTCCCCGGCAACTATCGCGCCTGGTTCAACCTCTCGCTGCTGCTCGCTGACCTCGGCCAGCCTGCCGAGGCGGTGGGGGCGGCGCAGGCGGCGATCGACGCCAACCCGGACTTCGCGCGCGCCCACGTGTCGCTGGGTCGCTACCTGCTGCTGCTCAATGATCCGGCGCGCTACGACGAGGCCGGCGATGCCGCGCGCCGCGGCCTGGCGCTGCAGCCGGAGGCGTCGATACGCGCCCTCGGGCACTTCGTGCTCGCCGACGTCTACAACCGCCAGGGGCGTGCCGAGGACGCGCAGCGGGAGCTGGCGCTGGCGCGCCGCGCGCAGCAAGAGATCGGCGGCTGATCGACGCGCGGTCGCCTGCCCGCCGGCGGCGAGAATCTCCCTGAGGCGCTATTCGAGCTCCTCGTTCTCGAACACGATCCTGCCGCCAACGATGGTGTAGATCACCCGTGCGTCGAGGATCGCCGCCGGATCGTCGTGCCCGGCCTCGATCAGGTTTGTGTCGAAGACCGCGATATCGGCGAGCTTGCCCGGTGTCAACGTTCCCTTGCTGTTCTCCTCGAACGTTGCCCAGGCGGGGTTGCGCGTGTACGCCTCGATCGCCTCCTCGATGGTCAGGCGCTGGTCGGGATACCAGCCCCCCTCAGGCTCACCGTTCAGCGTTTGGCGGGTCACTGCGGCATAGAGGCCGTAGATCGGGCTGAGGTAGTAGCGCGCCGCGTTGGTGCCCGGGCTGTCGGAGCCGAACACCAGCACCGCGCCGGCTTCCTTCAGGGT
>JASFRZ010000059.1:0-15735 GCA_050114655.1 Acidobacteriota bacterium | reverse complement strand
CTGCTCGGCTACGGGGTAATCGACGAGTTCGCCACCCTGTCGTCGCCGGTGTTCTTCGGCTCGCAAGCGCTCGCCGGCAAGCTCTACGACACGGGCATCGTGCTGGCGCACCGCCGCGATGCGGAGATGGCGCTCGATACCGGCTGGCCGCCCCTCGTCGTCGGGCTGGAGCGCTTCCCTGCCCCTGAAGAGTTGCCGGAGACCTGGCAGGAGGACCTGCTGGCGGCCATCGTCGCCGATCCGGCGGCGGGCGAATCGCCCGCCGCGGCGGATTCGTTCGCGCGTCGACGTGTCGGCTCCTTCCAGCTCGAACGAGTCGCCCTCGGCGAGGCGGTGATATGGGCGACCGATGCACCGCTGCTGCCCAAACAGCTCGGTCGACTGTGTGAGGCAACACCCCAGCCGTTCGTGCTGGCGCTGGGGACCACGCCTCTTGCGCGCGTAGCCTCGGGCGCGACGCATCCGATCGATGCAATCTCGGAGCGCTTGCTGGAGGATCTGCTCCGAGTGGCAGGACAGGACGACCTGGCGGCGTCGAGCGGAAATGCGCGCGTCAACCCGGGAACGAGCTGAACGCCGTTCAGGGCTCTTCCCAGCTCACCCCGACACGGCCGAAGTGCCCGTAGTTGGTGACCTCGCTGTAGATCGGCCGGCGCAGGTCGAGGCGTTCGATCATGGCCGCGGGTCGGAAGTCGAGCTCCCCGGCGAACGCCCGTGCAGTGGCGACGCGGCCGGTGCCGAACGTCTCGACGCTGAGCGCCAGCGGCTCGGCCTCACCGATGGCGTAGGCGACCTGCACCTGGGCACGGCGGGCGATGCGCTCCCGCACGATCTGGCGCGCCGCCCAGCGGGCGAAATATGCGCCCGTGCGGTCGACCTTGGTGGGGTCCTTGCCGCTGAAGGAGCCGCCGCCGTGCGGCACCGTCGGCCCGTAGGTGTCGACAATGATCTTGCGCCCGCTCAGACCTGAATCGGCGGCCGGGCCGCCGAGCACGAAGCTGCCGCTGGGGTTGACGTGAAAGCGGATGCCGGCGCGATTCCAGGCTCCGAGAGCGCGAGGAGCGAGGTCCTCCACCACGTACGCGCGGATCGTATCGAAACCGACTTCGGCCGCGTGCTGCAACGAAACCACGACCTCGGTTACCGCCTCCGGTGCATCACCCTGGTAGCGCACCGAAACCTGTGCCTTGCCGTCGGGGCGCATCCAGGCGTGGCTGCCCCGCTTGCGGTCGCGCGCACTGGTCGCCGTCAGCCGGTGCGCCAGCAGGATCGGGAGCGGCATAAGCTCGGGGGTTTCGTCGCTGGCGTAGCCGATCATGATGCCCTGGTCGCCGGCGCGCAGCTCGGCGACATGGCCCGGTATGCGGCTGACCGCGCGCGCGATCTCGGCAGACTGCGCCGACAGGAAGGAATGAAGTGTCAGTCCCGCCGCGCTGAACGGATCGTCGTCGTCGTAGCCGACGTCTGCGACCGTGGTGCGCACCACCGCTTCGGCGTCGATGGTGGCAGACGAGCTGATCTCACCGAGCAGGATCACCGCATCACCCTTGCAGAGCGCCTCACAGGCGACGCGCGCGTGGGGGTCAACTTTCAGATGGGCATCGAGGACGCGGTCGACGATAAGGTCACAGACCTTGTCGGGGTGCCCTTCCGTAACCGACTCGGCAGTGAGAATGCGCGTCACGTCCGCCATGGTCGCTCATCCCGTCATGTGCGGTGCCGGGCGGGGTCGACTCGGCAGAAAGCGCGGCACTTGCGCCGCGTAGCGCTCGAACTCTGCGCCGAAACGATCATGTAGCTCACGATCTTCAAGCAACGCGACCGACCATGCCCACGGAATCGACAACAGGAAGACCACATACGCCGCCAGGTAGTTGCACAACAACGCATAGCCGAGAAAGACGGCCGTCATCTGGACGTATCGGGGGTGCCGGATGCGGCCGTAGATTCCCGTGATGACGAGGAGCTGTTGGCTTTCGCCAGGCGCTAGCTCGGGCACGCCGGAGAGCACCGTGGCGGGTATGGCGCGGTTGATTTCGAGGCGCAGCCAGGCGGCGCATCCGATGACCACGACACCCAGTACGACGATCGCGGGCCGGGTACCGAACTCGATGCGCAGCAACCAGCCGCGGGACCAGACTACCGGCACGGCAAGCAGCACAGCGGCCGCCGTGTGAAGAACAAGGGTCCTGCGCGGCCCGAGGCGGCGCCAGAAGGCGATAAGCGGATGGATCGAGAACCAGAACAGGAACACGCCGGGAGCGATGGCGACCACCGACAACGCCAGACCGTACCGCAGGGCGTCCAACATCGGGGCTCTCCTCGAGGAAGCTCGCAAAACACGCCGCGCAGCTACCTGTCAGGTTAGGATGAAGCGCGCGGGCCCGCAATAGATCGAACAGCGAGCAACCGGGCCGGGATCAGCCTCGAGGCCGGATGCCGCAAAGGTCCGGAGCACCGCCCCTTGACCTTCCGCTTTCCTGACAGCGCCGTCTTCTACCGTCGTCTCGACGTCGCCTATCGCTGCGCCGAGGCGGCGCGCGGCGCCACGATCTCGGACGAGGACGGCAATACCTACATCGACGCCTCGGGCGGCGCGATGGTGGCCAACGTCGGCCACGGCGTCGCCGCGCTCGGCGCCATGCTCGCCGAGGCCGCCGAACTCGGCTACATCAGCGGCGCGCAGTTCACGCATCGCTTCGTCGAGGAGCTCGCCGACGAGCTGGCGGAGATTCTGCCGGTACCGTTGCGCTACAGCTACTTCCTGAGCAGCGGCTCGGAGGCAATCGAAGCTGCGGTCAAGCTGGCGCGCCAGTATCACGTCGAGCGTGGCCAGGAGAACAAATGGAAGGTGATCAGCCGCGTGCCCTCGTACCACGGCAATACCCTGACGGCGCTGTCGCTATCGGGGCGCGAGCACTACCGGCGCATCTACGGTCCGCTGCTGACGGACTTCCCGCGCATTCCCGCCCCCGACACCTACCGTCACCCGGACTCGCCCGCCTCCACCGGCGCTGCCCTCGAAGCGGAGATCGAGCGCCAGGGCGCCGACACTGTCGCCGCCTTCATCGCCGAGCCGATCATCGCCTCGTCGGCAGGCGCCATGGTGCCGACGGAGGCCTACCACGACGCTGTGCGCGTGGCCTGCGCGCGCCACGACGTGCTGCTCATCGCCGACGAGATCGTCACCGGCATGGGACGGACCGGGCGCTGGCTCGGCTGCAACCACTACGACCTGGTGCCCGACATCCTGGTGCTGGGCAAGGGGCTGTCGGGCGGCATCGCTCCCCTCAGCGCGGTGGTGACCAACGGCGAGATCGTCGACACGCTCGCGCGCGGCAGCGGGCGCTTCAACCATGCGCAGACCTACTCCCACACGCCGCTGATCTGCGCCGCCGGCCTCGCCGCCGTGCGTTACCTCAAGCGCGAGCGCCTTGTGGAACGTTGCGCCGCGCTAGAGGAGACGTTCTTCGCCGAGCTCGACACACTGCGTGACTTCCCCTCCGTCGGCGATGTGCGCGGCAAGGGGCTGCTCGCCGGCATCGAATTCGTCGCCGACCGCGACACCCGCGCGCCGCTGCCGCGCAGTGAGCGCTTCGCCGAGCGCTTCGCCGACGCCGCCTTCGACAACGGCCTCATCGTGTGGCCCAACGTCGGCCACGTCGACGGCGAAAACGGCGACCTGGTGATGATCGCGCCGCCCTTCACCATCACGCGCGACGAGATCGGCGAGATCGTCCGCCGCTGCCGTGTCACGCTCGAGCAACTCGGCGCGTAGGCGAGATCCGCCCGCACCGCCCGCGGCCCTTCCCTACGGATCGCCGGGGCGATGCGCTAGGGTGACTCCAGATGAGTCGCTCTCGACAAGCTGTCATCCTCGGCGCCACCGGGCCCACCGGAATCCACCTCGCCGAGGCGCTGCGCGGTCGCGTCGACAACATTCGCGTCGTATCCCGTAAGCTCTCCAACCTCCAGCGCGCCTTCCCGGGCGAGCGTTTCGAGCGGGTCGCGGCCGACGCGCTCGACGCCAAACAAACCGCCGCTGCGGTCGATGGCTGTGACGTGGTCTACGACTGTATCGGCTTGCCTCCCGAGCTGATGGACCGGCACGGTGACGTAGCTGGGAACGTCGCCGCGGCACTGCGCAGCAGTGGTGCGCGCGGCGTGCAGATATCGAGCTACTGGTCCTACATGCCGGTGCAGAAGACCCCGTTGGACGAGAGCCACCCCCGCCGGGGCGGCCCTCAATGGGCGCGCATGCGACGCGAAGCGGAGGACATTCTGCAGCAGGCCGGCGCCGTGATCGTGCAACTACCGGACTTCTTCGGTCCCGACGTGCACACCAGCTCGCTTCAGGGCGCGCTCGAAGAGGCCGCAAGCGGCAAGACGATGAACTGGATCGGCTCTGCTGATGCGCGCCATGATTTCATCTACGTACCCGATGCGATGCGCGTCGCGGCACAGCTCGCCGAAGACGACGCTGCCTGCGGCGAGCGCTTCCTGGTACCTGGCTCGGGCGCAATCAGCGGAAACGAGCTCGCCGCCGTCGTCTCTGAGGCGCTCGACCGAGAGATCAAGGTCCGTGGCGCAGGCCCGTTGTTGCTGCGCATCGTCAGCCTGTTCAACGGGGATCTGCGCGCCTTCATGCCGATGGTGCCGGAGTACGCCAAACCGATCAGTTACGACGGCAGCAAGCTCGAGGCGCTTATCGGGCAGACCGCGCGCACATCCTACCCGGACGCTATCCGCGAGACGCTGCGCTGGATCGCGGCGCGCTGACCACGACGGGGCACGCGTAGCGCGAGCGTCCGACGCGACCGTCGCGGTGATCAGTAGCGCCAGCTCGTCACATCTGCGCCCGGCGGGGCGGTCGCCAGGATCCGCTCCAGCATCAGCGGCAGCACACGCTCGTACGACGTCTGGCCGGGGAATTCCGGGAAGCCCGAGAAACAGTGCGGCTGGCCGGGGCCCCAGGTGAACGAGCCGTCGTAGTAGGGATCTTCGGTGCTCTCGAGGAAGTCCTCCATCAGGTGCGTGGCACCGTCGAGAAAGTAGGTATCCTTCTCGCCCATGTAGATGTGGATCTTACCCACCAGCTCGGGGCCGATCTCGGGCCAGTTGGTCTCGAGCACATGGCGCAGGTCGTAATTCTCGCGCCAGTAGTCCGCCACTTCCTTGTCGATCTCACCGGTCCACTTGTCGTACAGCAGGCGCGGGTAGCCGTCGTCCCCCACCGGCCCGAAGACACTCATGAAGATATCCATCTGATCGCCCGAGCGGCCGCGGGTGCCAAGCACCGCCTCGAGATGGGAGGCATCCTTCTGGTTGAAGCGCACCTGATCGTCGGTGGAGCGCTGCCACGGCCGCACCGGGGAGTGCTTCCACTCCGAGTTCGGATAGAAGGCGTTGTCGTCCTCGTAGATGTCGACGAGCTGGAAGTAGCGGAAGTCGACGGGGTCGGGGCAGAACGTCCAGGTGCCGTTGAACATCTCGGGGTAAAAGACCTGCCAGGCGAGCGACTCCCAGCCCCCCGTGGACCCTCCGGACAGGGTACGCGCCCAGGGCTCGCCGATGGCTCGGAATTGCTGTTCAACGCGCGGCATCAACTCCTGGGTCAGCGCATCGCCGTAGGGACCGTTGTTGGCCGAGTTGACCGCGTAGGAGTCGTCGTAGAAGGGCGTCGGATGTTGCATCAGGACGATCAGAAAGCGGCCCAGCCGCCCCGATCGCCATTCCTGGAAGAAGCGATAGCGATTTTCCGCTGCTGCGCGCGCACCGCCGGTCAACTCCGGGCCCGGCGGCTCCTCCTGGAATCCTCTGAACGTGGAGGGGAAATGCCCGTGCCAGTACACCACCGGGTAATGCACCTCGGGGTGCTCGTCGAAGCCCGCCGGCAGCACTACTACCGCCCCGAGGTCGATGTCGTGACCCCACCACTCGCTCAGGATGTCGCTGCGGAACCTGATGTGCTTGACGTAATCCGTGTCGGCGGGCGGGTCGATCGGCGGGATGCGTTCGCTCAAGCTGATGGCGATCGGGTCTTCGGACGCCGGGTCGATGTGTACTCGCTGCGGTGCGCTGTACAGGTTTCCGGGCGAGCGGTTCCACTGCTGCCCCTCCCACTGGTCCATGTGGGCCTTGATGACGTGCCCGTCGGCGCGCTCGAAGGTGGTGTAGACATTGAGGACCGCCTGCACCCAGTAGTCACCGGGCGGGATCTCGGTGGCGCTCTCGAGCGGAAAGCCGCGCGTCGTCGCATCGATCACCGCCGCTTCGCCGGCCGCCAGCCCATCCACGTCGACGCCGAAGATCTGCGGCGTGGCGAGGCTGCGCAGCGGCTGGAAGCGCGGCTCGGGCTCCTCGCGCCTCGACACCACCAGCAGAACGTGGCCGTCGACCGGCGCGGCCTCCACCGCGGCCGGAACGCGCACCTCGAAGCGCGGCCCGGGGGGAGCGTTCCCGGCGGGGACACAGGAAGCGACGGTCAGAAGAACGGCGATCGGCAACAGCCGCGTGCGCACGGCATGCGTGGTCATGACACCAGTCCCTTCGCCCCCGCGCCGGGTGATACTCGCTTCCCGCAAAATAGAACAGGAGGAGCAGGCCCACAATCAAAGAACCGGCGCGACCAGGAAGTGCCTCCGCCGCAATCGTCGATCCTGCGGCCAGGTAATTGCTCTCAGCCGCGCCGGTCGTTCACCGAGCGTTGGTAGAATGCCGCGATGATGCGTATCCACGCGGCTGGCTTGCTCGGGGGAATCTTGGCCGTGGCCCTGTATGTCGGCCCCGCGACACCCCTGCCGCAACCCCCACCGGCATGGCAACAGCCGCCCTCCAGGCAGCGGGCCGACGACGGGCACGCCCACATGATCGCGCTGCTGGCCGAGATCGCGGCTGCCAATCCTCCCGGGCAAGCGGTGCAACGGCGGGTCGAGGAGATGCGAGCCGCACTCGATGCCGGCCCGCTCACCCCGCCAGAGCGAGTGCAGGCGCTCACCGGCCTCGGCATCGTCGAGCTGCAGGTCGATGCTCCCCGGGCCATCGCGCGGCTCGAGGAAGCCCTCGCCTTGCTGCCGTCGCTGCCCGCGGCAGCTCGCTCCGCGATGCAACCCACTGCCGACTTCTGGGCCGCCGTCGGCTACCTACGCGAGGCGATGCGCGTAAACTGCGTCGAGCGTCGTCAGGAGGCCGCCTGTGTACCCGGAAGCGGCGCGGTCGGCGTGCACGAGGTCCAGGAGCCGGCGCGCAAGGCGATCGCACATCTCGAGCCGGTCCTCGCCACGGCGCCGCGGAACAACCCTCTCTACCCGGCGGTGCGCTGGCTGGCCACCATCGCCTACATGGCGGTCGGGCGCTGGCCCGACGACGTGCCGACCGGCTTTGCGGCGCCGGCTGCGCTGATCGCCGGCGCCGGAGACTTCCCGCGCTTCAACGATGTCGCGGCAGCGGCCGGGATCAACGTGCTCGACACCGCCGGGGGGGTGGTGGTCGACGACTTCGACGGCGACGAGCTCCTCGACGTCGTCACCACGACGATGGACCCCGCCGGCCAGATGCGCTTCTTCCACAACCGCGGCGACGGCACGTTCGACGACCGAACGGCGGCGGCCAACCTGACCGGATTAGTCGGTGGCCTCAATCTGAACCAGGCCGACTATGACAACGACGGCGACCTCGACCTGCTGGTGCTGCGCGGCGCCTGGTTGGAAGCCAACGGCCGGGTGCCCAACTCTTTGCTGCGCAACAACGGCGACGGCACCTTCACCGACGTGACCTTCGCCGCCGGCCTCGGCGAGGCACACTACCCCACCCAGGCAGCGGCGTGGGCCGACTACGATAACGACGGCGACCTCGACCTGTACATCGGCAACGAGCACAGCCCCGCGCAGCCGGCGCCATCGCAGCTCTTTCGAAACAACGGCGACGGCACCTTCGCGGATGTCGCAGGCTCGGCATTCGTGGCCAATCTGGCACGCGCCAAGGGCGTCGCCTGGGGGGACTACGACGGCGACCGACTGCCCGACCTCTGGGTCGCCAACCGGGGCAGCGACAACCGGCTGTACCACAACCTCGGCGGCGGCTTGTTCCGCGATGTCGCGCTGCGCGTCGGCGTCACCGGACCGCGCGACGCCTTTGCGAGTTGGTTCTGGGACGTCGACAACGACGGCGCCCTCGACCTGCTGGTCAACAACCACGGCGTCCCGCCGGATTCGGCAGCCCTACCGCTGGCGAGCGCGGCGGCGGCTGTCATGGGCGACGCGCAGGCCGCCGGCCACCCGGCGCTGTACCGCGGTAACGGTCGCGGCGACTTCACCGAGGTGTCGACCGAATATGGCCTCACGCTCTCGACGCTGGCGATGGGCGCCAACTTCGGCGACCTCGACAACGACGGCTGGCTCGACTTCCTCCAGGGAACCGGCTATCCCGGCGTCGAGGGCCTGCTCCCCGACGTGATGTACCGCAACAGCGCCGGCCGCGGCTTCGAGGACATCACCTGGGTGGGCGGCTTCGGCCACCTGGCCAAGGGTCACGGGGTTGCCTTCGCCGACGTCGACAACGACGGCGACCAGGACGTTTACCAGCAGCTCGGCGGCATGCTGCCGAACGACGAAGCGTGGGACGCGCTCTACGAGAACCCCGGCTTCGGCACCCACTGGATCACCATCAGGCTGGTCGGCACGACCAGCAACCGCGCCGCCGTCGGCGCTCGCATCCGCCTGGAGATCGCCGACGGCGGCACCCGCCGCACCATCTACCGCACCATCGGCGCCGACAGCAGCTTCGGCGGCAACCCGCTACGCGCCGAGATCGGCCTCGGCGCGGCGAGCACCGTCGACCTGCTGGAGATCTACTGGCCGACCAGCGACATCACCCAGGCGTTCCGTGAGGTGGTTGCCGATCGCTTCCTGCGCATCGTCGAGGGCAACGATGAGCTCGAGGAGCTACGGGTCGGCACCTTTCGCCTCGGCGGGCGCTGACCGGCGTCGCCATTGGCCAGCGGCGGCCAACCGCGTTAAAATGAGATTCAGAAGTCGTTTTTTAACCGGCGCTGTAGGACTCGCGCCGAGGGGTGTTTGAGCGGCCCACCGGCTGCGGGTCACAGCGCGGCTGCTCTAGTCTCGAAGTCATGGGAAGCACCCACATTCTCCCGGCCCACGGCGAGATCGCCAGCGCCGCGAAGGGTGCACGGTCCCCGGTACGCGCGACCCCGCGAGCCCGCATCCCGTGGCTTGCCGGCTGGCAAGAGCGACTCGAGAGAGCCCTCGATCTCGCCGACATCCGCGTCGGCGGCGATCGTCCATGGGACATCCTCGTTCATGATCCGCGGGTGTACCGGCGCGTCGGCCTTGCCGGCTCGCTCGGCGCCGGCGAAGCTTTCGTCGACGGTTGGTGGGACTGTCGCGCGCTCGACCAGATGTTCTCGCGTTTGTTGCGCGCCGGTGTCGACAACCGTCTGGTCCGCCTCCCGCACCGGCTGAACGAGCTGCGCGCCCACCTCTTCAACCTGCAAAAGCCCGTGCGCGCCTTCCAGATCGGCGAGCGCCATTACGATCGCGGCAACCTGCTGTTCTCGCACATGCTCGATCGCCGCATGAACTACAGCTGCGCCTACTGGCACGACGGCGCCCACGACCTCGACGAGGCACAGGAGGCCAAGCTCGACATGGTCTGCCGCAAGCTCGGGCTGCGTCCCGGGATGCGCGTCCTCGATATCGGCTGCGGCTGGGGCAGCGCGGCGCGTTACGCGGCCGAGCGGTATGCCGTGGAGGTGGTCGGCGTCACCGTGTCGCAGCGGCAGGCAGAGTGGGCGCGCGCCGCCGCCGCGCACCTTCCAGGCGTCGAGATCCGTTTGCAGGACTACCGCGACCTCGACGAGCGCTTCGACCGCATCCTGTCGATCGGCATGTTCGAACACGTCGGCGCCAAGAACTACCACGGCTACTTCGACGTCGTACGGCGCTGCCTCGCCGCCGACGGCCGCTTCCTGCTGCAAACGATCGGCAAGGACCGCTCCGACGCGTGGACCGACCCATGGATCGCGCGTTACATCTTTCCCAACTCCGAGCTGCCGTCGGTGCGCGACATCGCCGACGCCGCCGAGGATCACTTCGTGCTGGAGAGCTGGCTCAACCTCGGCACCGACTATGACCGTACGCTGATGGCCTGGTTCCGCAATTTCGAGGACGCCTGGAGCTCTCTCCGCGAGCTGTACGACGAGCGCTTCTTCCGCATGTGGACGTACTACCTGCTGTCCTGCGCCGGCGCGTTCCGCGCCCGCCGCCTGCACGTCTGGCAGATCGTCTTTTCGCCGGTCCCCTGATCCGGCGCCTAGCGCAGCGTGCCGCCGAGCAGCACGGCGTTGCCGAACATGCGGCCGGTGCTGCGCCAGGCGAGACGGAAGTTCGGGTCCCCACCCAGCAGGATGACCTGGCCGCGACCGCGCCCTTCGGCGATCACGTAGGCGGTACCGGCCAGTAGCCGCTCGGTGTTGCCGGGCCAGGCGAACCCCGACAGCAGCAGGCCGGGCTCGTCCACAAACACCGCCACGTTGGCACCCGCTGGCGACAGCCGCATGAAGTCGGCACCGCGGACCAGCACCGGCAACGTGACGTCGTCGTAGCCGAAGGTGAGCCAATGACCGAGGTCGAGACGTGCCTTGAACACCGCGCCGGGCACCGGCTCGGGAACGTCGGGGTCGGCGGCCGGGCTGACCGCGGGCGGGGACGGCTCCTGCGACTCGGCCAGCGCCCCGGCCGCGGCAATGCGCTCGTCACCGGCGGTATCTGCCGCCGCATTCTGCACGCCGGTATCCTGCTCGGCGCCGACGAACTCGACGCTCGCCAGGTCGTTCGCCGCGGCGAATACCGTGCCGCTACCCCAGGTAACCAGCGTGCCGCCGTCGCGTGTCCAGCGCCGCAGCTTGTCGAGGCCATCGTCACCCAGGCCGCGCCGCAGATCGCCGCCGCGCAGGTCGGGGACGATGATGACGTCGAAGTCGCGCAGGTCGCCTTGCAGCAGCTGCGCCGCGCGCAATGCGGTAAACGGATAGTTCAAGCGCTCGGCGATGGCGTACCAGGCGGCGCCGTAGCCGGTGGCGTTGACGCCCTCGCCGGCGAGCATGGCGATGCGCGGCGCGCGCAGTGACGCCACCGCGCGCGAGCCGACGCCGCGGCCGCCGTAGGCGTTGAAGGCGGTGTTGAGCGCGTAGACCTCGACGCCGGCGTCGCGCGCGAGCGGGCCGATGCGCTGGTGCAGTGCGTCGCTGTTGCGGTTGGTGAAAACGATGAAGGTGCCGATGGGAAAGTCCTGCGACGCAGCGACGATCGAGCGCTGAGCCACCGAGACGTTGAAGCCCTCCTTCATCAACCCGGCCACCAGTCGCAGGGCGCCGTCGGCATAGGGCTCGAAGAGATACGCGGTGCGTGCTCCGGCGGCTGGGGTCGGCTCGTCGCCGTTGACCGCGTGGCGGGCGCCGGGGTCGAGCTCGTCGACGGCGAAGGGGATCTCGTCGGCCCAGTCGTTGCCGCCGGCGGCAACCGCGGTCATTGCCAGCGGACTCAGTTGCACTTCGGGCAGGTCGGGCAGCGCCATGGCGTCGGTGCCGAATGCGAAGGGCAACGACCATGACGTGACGTCGTAGAACTGGTAGCCCTCACGCGGCTCATCGGAGCCGCGACGGGCGTTGCGGCCGAAGCGGGCGAGCTGCTCGTCGACGAACTCGGGATCGAGCGGCGCCTCGCGCGCCATCATGGTCTCGGCGATGCGCTTGTCGGGCTGCGCCAGGTCGATGACGTAGGTGCCGGCAGGCAGCTCGCGCCGTGCCGTCTCTCCAGTCAGGTAGTCGGTGCCCTGCGCCTCGACCGCGGCACTGGTGCGCTGCACCTCCACGCCGTGGCGCATCATCGTGGCGGCCAGCGCCGCGGCGCGGCGGGGATTGTCGCCCGGGGTGAAGACGAACGAGCGCACTGCGCCGGTGCGACCCTCCTGGACGGCGGAGACGAAGAACTCGTGAAAGTCGGCGAGCCGCGCCTCGCGGTTCTCGACCGCGGTGCGCACGGTGGCCATCGATGCGGTGAAGTGGTGCGCGATGGCCTGGCGAAAGGTGATCACCGTGTCGTCGTCGCGTCGCCAGGCGAGCCCCTTGCGGCCGCCGCCGTCGACCTCGTAGGTCATCCCGGTGGCACCGTGCATTGTCGGCCACGAGTCCCAGTAGCCGGGGTAGAACAGGTCGTAGTTCTCCCGCACCATGTAGTTCCAACCGTGCTCGTCGAAGGCGCGCGCGTTGCCGCGGCCAAAGGTCTCCAGCCAGCGCACCGTCTGCTCCGGCAGGCTGGCGTTCACCGGGATGGCCGGCGGCGGGAAGAAGTACACGTCGGGCTGGCCGTGATGATCGACGAACACCTGCGGCCGCCAGCGCAACAGCAGCGCGGCGATGGCGCGCGTCTCCTGCTGGACGATCGGCCAGGCATCGCGGTTGAGGTCGATCTGGAAGTGGTTGTTGTTGGTGTCCATGCCCCAGGGCGCGTTGTGCTCGAGAGCGAGGGGATCGGCGTCACCCATGGCGAAGGCGTTGTACCAGGCGACGAAGCGCTCGTGGCTCTCCGGGTTGTGCGCCGGGGTGATGATCACCAAAGCCTCTTCGCGGAAGCGCTGCGTCTCCGCGCTCTCGCCGGCAACGAGCTGATACGCGGCACGGATGGCCGCCTCGAAGGCCGCCGTCTCGTTGCCATCGTTGGCGTAGTTGAGCCACACGATGATCGGGTTGCCGGCGACGATCCTCTGCGCGTCTTCTTCGCCGGTGGTACGCGGATCGACCAGCCGCAGGTTGTCCTGCCGGATCTCGTCGAGTCGGGCGATGTTCGCCTCCGAGCTGATCGCCGCCACCCACAGGCGCCGCTTCTCGACGCTCCAGCCGTACTGTTCCAGGTGGATGCGATCGGGAGCAGCTTCCGCCAGGGCGGCGAAGTACTGCTCCATGCGGCCGTAGGTCGTGTGCAGCTCGCCGACCGCGTAGCCGAACATCGATTCCGGCGTCGGCACGCCATCGCGGTAAGGCCCGTCGGCGTAGAAGTCGAAATCGGCGCCGGACTGCGCCGGGGCGAGCGCCGGTACGGCGAGGATGGCGAGAAGAACGAAGGTCAGGACGGTCGTCGGCCGAGTCGGACGCATGGGAGCGCCTCCGCGTTAAAATGAGAGCAAAGGGTCATCTTAATCCGGCGCCGTGGGACCCGCGCCGGCAGTCACCGTCCCGGAGCTCGATCAGGTCGCCTCGGCTACCCCCTTGCCGCGCGCCAGCGCAATCACCATCCATCCCACTGCGGCCAGCGCGACAACCAGCAGGACGGCGAACAGCACGATCACCCCCCATTGCGGCGCAACCCACGCGGCGGGCTCGAAACCGGCCGCATCGAGGGCGGCACGGCGCACCTGATCGCGCATCAGCGCCATCATCACCACGGCCAGCACCAGCGCGGCCGCCGATCCGAGCAGCGGGCGCTCGGACGCGGGCGCGTAAATCGAGGCGAAAGCCATCAGCAAAGCACCGAGGGCGAGCACCACGCCCAGGATCAACAACGCTGAGGCCACCACGTTGTCCCCCAGAAAGCGCATCAGCGTGGCGGACGGCTGCGCGGCGAGGAACCAGATGCCGACGACGATGTTCACGCAGGTCACCCCGACGAACCACTTGGCCCCGTAGCGCATCGCCCAATCGCCGAATGCCTGATCCGCGCTGCGGCGAAAGTAACCGACCGCTGCGATCATCAGCCCGGCGACCCCGACGGCGCCCAGCAACATGTGCAGGTAGCGCGGCACCATCGTCGGGTCGCCGAGGTTGAGGCTCGTACCGCCGCCGCCGGCTCGGTAGATCTGCACGAACGCCTCCGGGCGCAGCATCAGGGTCATGTTGTTCGAGTAGATGAAGCCGATCACCACGAACAGCGCGGCCATCAGCCAGGCGGCGGGCAGCTCGCGCGCGCCCAACTGCTCGCCGCGGAACGCCAGCAGGTAGGCAGTCAGGTAAGCCAGGATCAACAGCGGGATGACGGCGAACCAGAACCACGCCATCAGCACCGAGCTGGCGAAGAACAGCCGCCCGTAGAGCACCTGCACGAACAGCAGCGGCGCAACGCCCAACGTGATGGTGGCGGCAACGGCCACCGGCATCGCCTTGCTCAACCAGCGAAACAGCGCGAGCTGCGGCGACCCTTCCGTCGAGCCGGCGCGCCAGCGGGTCACGGCGCCGATGATCGAGCCGCCGAGCACGAAGTTCATCGCCAGGATATGGAGCACGAAGGTGAGCATCAGCAAGAACCACAGCAACCAGCCGGGCGCGGGCACCGGCACCGGGTCGGGTGCCGGGATGGTGGGTTGCTGGAGCATGAGCAAGGCGGACGGACTCATGATCAACGTGCTCATTGCTGGCCTCCCGAGTTCTGAATGCTGAGCAGGAAGTCGGCCACCGCGCGCCGCTCCTCGTCGCTGCCTTCGAAGTCGATCATCAGGTCGTTGACCTCGGGGAGCCGCCCGAGGATCTCGTAGAAATCGTCGGCGGTGCGGCTGTCGCCACGCAGCAGCTCGGTCATCGGCCAATCCTCTTCCGGACCGTGGCAGAAAACGCACTCCGACTCGTAGTACTCCTCGCCGGCACCGAGGCGGGCGACGGCGGCGAGGTCGGCACCGCCGACGCTGGCGAGATACATCGCCAGCGCTTCCGTTTCCTCGTCAGTGCCGACGAACGGCGGCATGCGCCGGTCGCGCCAATTGTCCAGGTGCAGCTCGGGATCGTCCCACGCCGTCGGGCTACCGTCGGCAGTCACCGGCCGGGCGAGTCGGTCGAGCGTGCCGGCGATCGCCGTCGGGCTGAGCCCGGCAACCAGCGGTTGGATGCCGAGGTGGCCGTCGATGGTGTGGCAGGTGAAGCACTCCAGCTTGAAGACCTCGCCCCCGGCAGCGACCGTGGCGTCGATATCGTCCTCCGCCCATTCGAGCGGGACATCGGCCCACTTCGCCGTGCTCAACACGCCGTGCTCGTCGAGCGCGACGATCGAGAACGGGTCGTCGGCCTGCCACGCCGCCTCGGCGGGTGGCTGCGGGTTGGCCTCGAGCGCCGGCAGCCGGATGCCGTTGACGAACATGTAGCGGCCGATGACATACGGCTTGCGCATGTCCTCGCGCACGAACTCGGCGCCGCCGAAGGCGACGAAGCCGAGCACCATGAGCGAAACGGCGGCGAGGCGGCCGAATCTGCCGCGCCGCGCCATGACCGTCAGCGTGAGCACGACGATGAGCGCTGAGGCGATCAGCGAGAACTGCAGGCCACGCAGCGCCGTCGGGTAGCCGGACGCCGCCGATCCCGACAGACCGGCGCGCAGGATCGCCCAGGCGCCGCCGCCCGGAGCTCCCAGTGTCCCGGCTACGGGGACCCCTGCGGACGCTGCGGCGTACAAGTACCACGCCAGGGTGAAGGGGGTGAGCACGGCGGCGGGCAGGATCCAGCGCTTGGTGGCGTAACCACCCACTTTCGCTCTGAGGGACTCATCCGGGCTCCTCGAAACGGCCCACAGCGCGTACAGCCCGGCGAGCCCCACGGCCACCAGCGTGCGTGCGATGACCGAGGGGAAGTAGGTCGGGTTGAAGAAGCCGTCCCAGAAGGCATGCGTCTGCAGCCAGGACCCGGGCGTCAGCATGTAGGCGAGGATGCCGTTGATGATCACCAGGCTGAGCCACGCCGCC
>JASFRZ010000058.1:0-15764 GCA_050114655.1 Acidobacteriota bacterium | reverse complement strand
GCCGCGGTTTCGTCCATGCCGGGCAGTACGCCCGCGTTCTGGCGGTTTCCCGAGGCCATCTGCTGCACGATAGCGGCGGTATGCCAGCTGTGGCTCATGCCCTTGATGTCGCGGTAGCGGCGCGCGCGCTCGCGGTCCCAGGAGTCGAAGACCACCTGCACCGCGCCGATGAGCTGTTGGAGCGGGTCGGCGAGGATCTCATCGAGCTGGTCCCCGAAGCCCTGCTTGCGGATGATGCGCTTGGAGTCCTCGGTCACCTCGCGCAGCGCCTCCGCCGGCAGGTCCTGCTTGAAGCGCACGCCGTGGTGCTGCTTGGCCTCCTCGACCAGCTCGTAGTCCTCCAGGTTGACGCCCCAGGCGGCGGCGGCGTACGAGGTGAGGAAGCGGCGGTAGGCGTCCCACGCGTACCATGCGTCGTCGCGTGCCAGCGCTGCGGCGACGTCGTCGTTAATGCCGACAAACACCAGCGTGGTGAGCATGCCAGGCAGCGTGAATACCGAGCCGCCGCGCACGGCCAGCAGCAGGGGATGCTCGGCGTCGCCGAAGCGGTACGGGACGCCGTCGGCGCGCGTCACGTCCTGCTCGAGCATGCGCAGGTGCTCGACGACTTCGTGCTCGAGTCGTTGCCGGTCGCGGAGGTGCTCGCCGCTGCGCGGGATGGTGGTCGGGAGGATGAACGCGTCGCGCGTCGGAATGCCGAGGTAGCTGAGATAGATCAGCCCGCTGCCCTTGCCGCCGTAGCGGTCCTGCAGGTTCTCGCCCAGCTCCACCGAGTCGACCCGGCGCACGATGTCGTCGGTGTGCGACAGGTGGACGATGTCCCAGCGCCCGGGCGAATCCTCCGCCACCGCCGCCGGCACGTCGCGCTCGCGCTCGCGTTGGGGCATCTCCTGCAGCCGGGCGCGTGCCAGGTCGGTGAAGTGCACCATGCTGTTGAGGTCGTACAGGTAGCGCTGGAAGTTGCCCTGGATGGCGCGGATCTCTTCGTCATCGAGGCCGAGCTGCCGCCCCATCATCTCGTAGGCAACGCTGACGCGGTGCACAAGCTGGTGGTAGTTGGTCGTGACCGCCTCGAATACGTCGAGGATCTCGGCGCCGTGCTTCGAGGGGTCGCGCAGCATGACGGTGAGATCCCACAGCTCACGCGAGAAGAGGCCGTCGTGGCTCAGGTTGGCGGCGCACATGTGGATGATGCGCAGGCACTCGGAGAGGCGCAGCCCCTGCTCCTCGTAGCTGGTGGCGACGTGGCGTAGCGCGAAAAAGCCCATTTCCTCGAGCAGGCAATCGAGCTGGTAGAACAGGTAGCGCTGCTCGGGGAAGGAGCGCTGCGACAACGTCTGCTCGAGCTCGTCGCGCAGCGTGGATATCTGCACGAAGGCGTCGAAGTGTGCGCCGTGCTGATAAGCGTCGGTGGCGCGCCGCAAAGCGTCGAAGACTGCCCGCTGGTGGTCTGCCTCGATGGCGTCGGCAAAGGTTTCGACGGCGTCGCGCGCGCTGTGCTCGGCGGCTGCGGCATCGAACGACGAATCATCGGGACGGTCGACCTGGAGCTTCTGCAGGGCGTCGCGGAAGGGCGCCGCTGCGTTGTCCCACGCGCCCTCGTCGGCCTTGCGCAGCAGGGCGCGCAGGTGGTGGTAGTAGACCCAGCGGTTGCCGCCCCGGATGCCGCCGGTGACGAGCGCTTCGAGCTCGTCGCGCAGCGAGTTGCCGGACTCGCAGCGCTGCAGCGAGTGGGCGTAGGACTCCTCCCAGTCCTTCAGCCGGGTGATGATCTGGGAGCCGCCGAGGAGCTTGTCGAGCGCCTCGGCGATACGCTGCGCGGTGGCGCGCGGCGCCGCGCGGCTGCGTGCCTCCTCGTCGATCGGTGACAGACGGCCACGTAGCGACTCGGGCAGGTGGTGGGCATCGCCGCTCTCCAGGTAGAGGTGGTACGAGCGCGCCAAGTCGAGCGTGGACTTGCCGAGCGCGTGGTGCGCGCTGCGGCGCAGCTCGTTGGTGATCGCGCTCCCGCGAACGTGTACCTCGGCGAGATCGATGGTGTCGTGCCACAGCTCATCGATGAGGTTGGGGCGCGACACGAGCCCGGAAACCTTGCGTGTCAGGATGCGGATGGGCAGCCGAAGGCGGTAGGCGAAGGGGCCGTCGAGCAGCTCGATCAGCTCTTTGTTGAGCTGGCGCACCTCGGGCTGCAGGTTCTTGGCCGAGAAGAAGCCCTGGAAGTCGGCGGCGCACAGGCGCGAGACCAGCACGCGCAGGTAGTAGACCGCTTCGTGTCTGCTGCCGCAGCGGTTGAGGCGCTGCAGCAGCGCGGCGACGTCGCGAATTCGAGTCAGCCGGATGTCCGGCGTCAGGCTGGCGTCGAAGTCGTAGATCTCGCGCTCGAGATCGATGGGCTCCCCGAGCGTGCCGGCGACCGCACCGACCAGCTCGTCGGTGAAGATCGTGCCGTGCGGAAAGTCGCGCTGCGCGATGAGCTCGCTGTCGCCGGCCCGCACCGTCCAGATGAACAACGCGCCGCCGAGCGCGTAGGGTACGGTCAGGCGGTCGCCGCTGCGAAAGATGCGGTGGTTGGCGATGCCGAACTGGCGTGTGCGCCGACCCACGCAGGAGCGCGTCTCGAGGTAGCGGCGCAGCGCCGCCTGGCGCGCCGCGGCATCGGCACGGTCGCCGAATGCAGCGTACAGGGCGCGGTTGAGCGCCTCGATGTTGTCGACCTCGGCGTCTTCGAAGCTGCGCTCGAGGCGGGCGGCGAGCTCGCCGGCGGCGGGGCGGGGCGGGGGATCGGCGACGACGATCGCGGCGGGCGGCTGCAGCGGCGCGTCGACGGTCTCCGCCGGCAGCGTGTAGGTTTCGGTGTCAATCGCTTCGCCGGGTCGAGCGTAGATTCCGGTCAGCCGGCGCAGCTCGTCGTGCAACGCGATTCCGCGTTCGGCGAGCACCCGGTCGCTCTGGCGCAGTGCGGCGAGGTAGTCGTCGAAGCGGCTGCCGCCGATGGCGACGCCATGGGCCGCGGCGAGCCGCGCGATGATGTCGAGCATTTCCTCGCGCAGCAACTCGTGGAGCTCCTTGCCCTGTACGTGGGCGATGCCGCGCGCCAGCGCCAGCGATACGGAGAGCATCGCGTTCATGCCGAGGTTCTGCTTGCGCTGCATCAGGGCGATGAGCTCTTCCTCTGAGGCGTCGGCGTCGAGCTTGCCACGCCGCCGCGCCGTCTCGATCTCCAGGGCGAGCAGGGCGCGGTCGACGTCGAGCAGGCCCCAGGCGGAGACGTTGCTGTCCTCGAAGTGCGGTGCAATGAGCTGGTGCACCCCGGCGACGGCGTTCATGCAGCCCTGCCCGTTGTAGCGGCGCGCGCGCTCGTACAGGTCGCTGAGCGCGGGATCGGCGGCGGCTTCGATGTGGTGCGGCTGCACCTTGTCGCGAAACACGTACACACCGCGCTCGACCTCCTGGAAGAAGTTGCCGTGTTGCGCGATCGGCTCGCGATCCTCGGCGATCTCGATGTAGCGGTCGACCAGATGGACCGCCTCGCCGGTGCCGGCTGAGGTCCCCAGCGGGGTGGAGCCGCGGAAGGTCAACGCGACGTCAGCCTCGGGCACCGCCAGGTCGACCTCGACGCCGACGGTCGGAATGCCCGCGTTGGTGGGCTCCTCGGCGGCGCGCATGGCGCGGACCGTCGCCACCTTGGGCCCGTGCGGGCGCTCCGAAGCGTCGGCGTCGGGGACCCGGGCGAGCAGGCGCGACACGGCCTGGTACTTGACCAGGCGCTCGGTGTTGGCGCCGCCGCCGGCTTTGAGGCCGAGTGCGTTGAAGGCCAGTGCGAGGTGCGCCTCCATGTCGTCGTTGGGGCTCTTGGAGCGGTGCGAGACGATCGTCTCCAGCCCCTTGCCGAAAGTTACCAACGTCGCCAGCAGCGTCTCGTACAACGAGCCGATCTGGTTGGCCTTGACCAGCACGGCGTTGATCAGCCCGCGCTCGGCCGCGCGCTCGATGGTGCGGTCGTTGGTGGTCACCAGGTCGTCACCGACCACCAGCAGCCGGTCGCCGAGGGCGTCGAGCAGCGCCGTCCAGCCCTCGTCGTCGTGCTCCGAGAAGCCGTCTTCGATCGACAGGATCGGGATGTCGTAGTCGCGCAGCGCGCGCGTGTACAGCGTCAGAACGGCGTCGCGGTCCATCACCGTCTTGGACTGGTCGCGCCAGAACAGGTACATGCCGACGCTGTCGGGGACGTCGAACTCCTGGCGATAGGCGATCTCCAGCTCGCTCATCGCCGGGTCCAGGGCGATGGCGACGTCGACGCCCGGCTGCAGGCCGGACTCCTGAATTGCCTGCTTCATCATCGCCCACAGTCGCACCTCCGGCAGCGGGTAGTCTGCCGGGTCGATGTAGGGTGCCAGGCCGCCCTCCAGACCGATGCCCATCACCCGGCAGCCGTCCTCCTTCTCGATGATCTCCTTGAGGCGGTTCTGCAGGCGCACGGTGGTTTCCTGTGCCTCCTGTGGATCGCCGGCGCCGAGGATGACGAACATCGCTTCCTGCATCGAGATGTTCGATTCCGGGTACTCGCGCTCGGTGTGACGGCCGCCCATGCCGCAGTTGCGGAACTGCCACGGCGCGGCCACCGTGCCGAGGCGAGGATGGACCGCCTCGTGCATGCGGGAGCCGGCGACGCGTTGCTTGGCGGCGGGGGCGGCGGCGTACCAGCTCGCCGGGTCCGGTAGGGCGGCGGCGGAGTCAGCGGCAGCACGCTCACGGCGCTGGAACTCGGCGTACTTGCCGGGGTCGGCGAGGAGGAAGTCGAGCAGGGTGACGACGCCGATGCCGAGCAGCAGGCGCCCGGCGTAGATCGCGCCGAGCCGGTCGAGCAGCAGGCCGGCGGCGAGCAGGGCCAGCGCCGGGGGCAGGGCGACGGCGGCGACGTTGCGGCTGGCGCGCGGGCCGGCCGCCGCCACCGCCAGGTTGTACGGCGCGTCGACGTAGTAGTTGAGACCCTCGCGTTTGATGCCGGCCGCACGCCCATAGGGCGCCTTCAGGAAGACGCTTGCCCAGTACAGAGCCCGAGCCAGCGGCGGTCTCGAGAGCGCCTCTTCCACCCGCGGCAGCACCGACTCGTTGAGCGCGCGCAGCCGCGCCGCCTTGCGGAAGTGGCCGATCTCGTGCAGCGCCACGCCGCAGTGAAAGCTGATGTAGGTGAACAGTGCCGAGATCAGCGTCTCCGGGCTGGCGAAGACGAAGCCGAGCACGGCGGACTTGGAGACGGCGGCGGCGGGAAGCGCCAGGATCGAGGAGATGAAGGCGACGTGAAACGAGACCAGGATGTGGTTCGCGATGACCCAGCCTTCATGGAGGAAGGACCTGCGCCCGTCGGCCTGCTCGCGCACGAGTTGGTGATCGCCCTCGTTGTGACCGGATGCCCATGGCTCGCCGCCCGAGCCCTCGTCCGTTAACCATACTCCGATATCCGAAATATTGCGACCACACGCGCGACGTGTGTAATTTAGACCTCTAGGTCGATTTATCGTATGATTCCGACAGTAACGTGTCTGTTCGCGGGGCCCCGCAGGCGCGCCCGGGCGCGCGGTCCCGCACGCACCCGGTCCGGGCGAACGGAGTCCTGGGAATGTTCCGATCTCTCCGCAGGCAGGGGGTGGGGTCGCTCGTCACCCTGACGTTGTTGGTGCTCGTTGCCGTGCTCGGTGCGCCGTCGGAGGCGCCGGCGCAACAGCCGGAGCAAATCCACATCCTGCGGCCGATCCCCGGCCCGGTGGTCCCGCCGGCCTTTTTCCGTGAGGCGGTCGACAACGGCACCCGCACGCTCACCGGTCGTCCCGGGCCGGGCTACTGGCAGACCTGGGCGGAATACGAGATCGACGCCAAGCTCGACCCGCGCAATGCCTTGTTGAGCGGGCGCGAGACGATCACCTTCATGAACAACTCACCCGACACGCTGCCGTACCTGATGCTACACCTGCATCAGAACATCCACGCCCCCGGGGTAGTCCGCATGCGCCCCAACGAGGTCACCGGCGGGATCAGCCTGGAGCGCGTCGCCGTCGAGGGGCGCGAGCTTTTCGAGGTCGCCGACGGCGACAGCGCCGGTTATCGCGTCGACGGCACGTTGATGCGCTTGCAGCTACCCACGCCGCTGGGGGAGGGCGGCGAGGTACGGCTGCAGATCGAATGGAGCTTCACGGTGCCGCAGAACGGCTCCGGCCGCATGGGTCACTCCGACCACGAGATGTACTACATCGGCTACTGGTTCCCGAAGATCGCCGTGTACGACGACCTGCGTGGCTGGGACGCCGACCCGTACACCGGTGGGGCGGAGTTCTACGATTCCTTCGGCGACTACCGCGTCAACATCACCGTGCCGACGGGCTGGACGCTGATCGGTACCGGCACGTTGAGTAACCCTGACGAGGTGTTCTCGCAGCAGACGCTCGAGCGGCTCGCTGCGGCGGCGACCTCCGACGATGTCATCCAGGTGGCCACAGCGCTGGACCGGCAGGAGAAGAAGGTCACCCTGCATCCCGCCTCCGGGGCGCTGACCTACCGTTTCGCCGTCGACAGCGTGCGCGATTACACCTTCACCGCGTCGAACGTGCAGCGCTGGTCGGCGACCAGTGCGCTGGTCCCCGATCGGGACGGCGACGGCGCGCCCGACCGGGTCGCCATCAACTCCTTCTGGCGCGAGGATCGTGCCCCGCTGTGGGTCGATCAGGCGCTGTACGCCAAGAATGCGATCGAGTTCCTGTCGCGTGAGACCGGCCTGGCGTACCCCTGGCCGCACCTGACCTCGGTCGAGGGCGACGACATCATCGGCGGCGGCATGGAGTTCCCGATGATGACGCTCATCGGCGCCTACCGCGAGCGCGGCGGACGCGCGCTCTATGGCGTCACCCTGCACGAGCTCGCCCACATGTGGACGCCGATGACCATCGGCTCGAACGAGAAGCGTTACGCCTGGATGGACGAGGGCTGGGCTACCTATCTGACCAACCGCGGCAGTCTCGAGCAGCCTTTCTTCGACGAGCCGCGCGACTCCGAGGGGGCGACCCGCTCCAGCTACGTCGAGGTGGCGCGTGCCGGGCAGGAGGGCATGATGATGCAGCACGGCGACTACTACGAGGTCGGCTACGGCACCGCCTCGTACCAGAAGCCGGCGACCTTGCTGGTGACGCTGCGCAACCTGCTCGGCGACGAGGTCTTCGGCGGCGCCGTGCGGCTGTACTTCCAGCAGTGGGCGTTCAAGCATCCCTCGCCGTGGGACTTCTTCAACAGCATCGAGCACGCCGCCGGGCGCGACCTCGACTGGTTCTGGACCAGCTGGTACTACGAGACCTGGGCCCTCGATCAGGCGGTGCACGACGTCACCGCCGGCTCTGACGGTCCGCTGATCCAGATCGACGACCACGGCTTCGTGCCGATGCCGTCGCACATCGTCATCGAGACCAGCGCGGGCGGCACCCTCGAGCGCGACATCCCGGTGTCGTACTGGCTGTCGGGCGAGATCGTCTACGAAATCCAGCTGCCGGCGTCGGTCGGTGAGGTGACCAAGGTGACGATCGACCCCGACGAGCTGTACCCCGATGCCAACCGGGCCAACAACATCTGGCCGCGGGAGGGTCGTGGGCGGTAGTCTGAGGCCGATTTTCCCGCTACAGGAGTGACGCTGATGAAACGACCCTCCTTGCTGCTTCCGTCGATTCTGCTGCTGGCTCTGGCCGTCGCCCTGTGCGGCTGCGCGCCGTCCCCGGATGCGCCCGCAGGGGCGCGCTTCGAGATCTCGTTCTCGCCGGCGATCAGCGAGCAGCCGCTCACCGGGCGCATGTTCCTGGTGCTTGCCGACAGCGACATCGCCGAGCCGCGCCTGCAGGTGGGGCGCTACGGCCCGCCGTTGTTCGGCGTCGATTTCGAGGAGCTCGCCCCGGGGGAGAGCGTGGTCGTCGACGCCGATACCCTCGGCTGGCCGGCCGAGAGCATCTCCGAGATCGCCCCGGGCGAGTACTACGTGCAGGCGGTGCTCAACAAGTACACCCGCTTCGAGCGTGCCGACGGCCACGTCGTGTGGCTCCACGACGACCAGTGGGAGGGGCAGGATTGGCGGCGCTCGCCGGGCAATGCGGTGAGCACGGTGCAGCGTCTGCTCATCGAGCCGCGGGAGACCATCACCCATCAGATCGAGGTCACCGAGCTGCTGCCGGCGATCGAGGTGCCGGCGGACACCGAACAGGTCAAGCGCGTCAAGATCCAGTCGGACACGCTCACCGCGTTCTGGGGCAAGCCGATGTACATCGGTGCCACGGTGCTGCTGCCGCGCGGTTACCAGGACAATCCCGACGTCTCCTATCCGACGGTCTACCAGCAGGGGCACTTCTCGCTGCGTGCGCCCTTCGGCTTCGACGGCGACAATGACTTCTCACAGGCCTGGATGTCCGATGACTTCCCGCGCTTCATCGCCGTAACCCTGCAGCACCCGACGCCCTACTTCGATGATTCCTACGCGGTCAACTCCGCCAGCAACGGGCCCTACGGCGACGCCATCCACCAGGAGCTGATCCCCGAGCTCGAGAGCACCTTCCGGATGATCCCCGAAGGGTGGGCACGGGTGCTGACCGGCGGCTCCACCGGCGGGTGGGAGTCCTTCGCCCTGCAGGTCTTCTATCCCGACTTCTACGGCGGCACCTGGTCGTTCGCGCCCGATCCGCTGGACTTCAGGAACGTCGAGGGGATCAACATCTACGAGGACGACAACGCCTTCTACAAGCAGCACGATTGGTATCGCGTGCCCATCGCCAACACCCGCTTCGCGCCCACCGGTGAGGTGCGGTTGACCTCCGAGCAGCGCAACACCATGGAGCTGGTGCACGGCACCAGGGGACGCTCGGGACAGCAGCTCGACATCTGGAGCGCCGTCTTCGGGCCCTTGGGCGACGACGGTTACTTCAAGCCGTTGTTCGACAAGGAGACCGGTGTCATCGACCACGACGTGGCGAGCTTCTGGCGCGACAACTACGACCTGCGCAACATTCTGCAGAGCAACTGGAGCGAGCTCGGCCCGCAGCTCGTCGGCAAGCTGCACGTGATCGCCGGCGACATGGACAACTTCTACCTCAACGTGGGCGCGTACCACATGCAGGAGTTCCTCGAGTCGACTACCGAGCCGTATTACGACGGCTCGTTCACCTTCGGGCCACGCGGTGGTCACGGCTGGCGACCTTACTCGAGCGTCGAGCTGCTGCGCTTGATGGCCGATCACATCGCATCCAAGGCGCCGCCTGGGACGGATACCTCCGGCTGGCTACGCTAGTGAACGGCGAACCTGCCGCGAGGGTGGACGGAGAACGGCGCGTCTCTCTACTCGTGCCGTAGCGCTTCGGCGGGGTCCATGGCGGCGGCGCGGCGCGCTGGAAAGAAGCCGGCGGTGACGCCCACTCCCACGGAGGTCGCCAGCCCGGCAAGCACCGACCATCCCGGCGGCACCGCCGAGAAGCTCTGCACCACGAGGGTGAGGGCGAATCCCAGCGCGCCGGCGAGGGCGACCCCCAGCGCACCGCCGATGCCGGCGAGCAGCGCGGCCTCGAGCAGGAACTGCGCCAGGACGTTGACGCGCCGAGCTCCGAGCGCCAGCCGCAGGCCGATCTCGCGTGTACGCTCGGTGACCGAGATGATCATCACGTTGGCGATGCCGATGGCGCCGATCAACAGGCTGACGCCGGCGAGCGCCACCGTCGCCAGCCCGACCTGGGCGCCGATCTGGTCGAAGGTCGAGATGATCTGCTCGGCGGTCGACAGATTGAAGTCGTCCGGCTGGTCGGGCTCGAGGTTGCGCAGGCGACGCAGGATTGCCTCCATCTCCACGTAAGCGCGTTGCAGCTCCCCGGGCTCGGCGCGCGCGTACAGCACGACGCGCTCGGGACGACCGAAGCGCCGCCGTGCGGTGCCGGCGGGGATCGTCATCACGCTGTCCTGGCGGTTTTCTCCGAAAAAGCCGCCGCGCCGCGCCGCCAGCTCTCCGACTACGGTGTAGGTCTCGCCCGCCAGCGTGAGCGTCCGGCCGATCGCGCTGTTGCCACCGAACAGCGCGCGGGAGAGGCTCGCGCCGAGAACTGCGACGTGGGCTGCCGCGCGGTCCTCGAGCTCAGTGAAGGGCCGCCCGGCAGCGAACTCCGCGCCGACGATCTCGAGGAAGTTCGCCGACGCGCCCTCGACCAGTACGGTGTCCGACTCGACGCCCCCGGCGCGCGCCACCAGCGGGCGGCCGTTGACCGTGGTGGGGACGATGATCTGCACGCCGACCTCGCTCACCGCGGTCGACAGACGATCGATGTCGCGCGCGTAGCTCGGCTCGAGGGGCCGGCGGTTGGCCTCGGCTTCGGACGGGCCGCTGTAGGGATCGCCGCTGAGGTGGAAGGCGAAGACGTTGTCGGTGCCGAGCTCGCGGAACAGCAGCGCGATCTGGTTGCGAACGTTGGCCAGTACCGAGGCCACCAGCACCACGGTCACGATGCCGATGACCACTCCGAGCATCGCCAGCGCCGAGCGCAGCGGCTGCTCGCGCAGCGAGCCGCCGGCCAGCCGGACGGCCTCGCTGGCGGTGCCGATGACACCCGCCCGTGCGCCCTGGGTCTCCGCCGCGCCGCTCATCAATCCTCGTGCAGCGCTGCGACGACGTTGATCGCGGCGGCGCGCCGCGCCGGATACCAGCTCGCCAGCACGCCGCTGGCCGCTGCCGCCAGCAGGCTTCCGAGCGCCGTCGGTGCTTGCAGTCCGATGTCGAGGCCGGCGACCGCGCGTACCAGGGCGAGCGCCGCCGCGGCGATCGCCAGGCCGGCGGCGCCGCCGGCGAGCGCAATGACGACGCCCTCGGCGACGACCTCGAGCACGATGTGGCGGCGGGCCGCGCCCACCGACCGGCGGATGCCGATCTCGCGCGTACGCTGCGCGATCGACACCAGGATCGTGTTGGTGACCACCACCACGGCGGCGAGCAGCGCCATCAGCGAGATCGGCGGTCCGGCGGCGCCGATCCTCTCGGTGATGCGCTGGACGAAATCGCGCGCCGCCTCGGGCGCGAGCAGGTCGAAGTTGTCCGGCTCTCCGGGCTGCAGGTGCCGGCGGGCTCGCAAGGTGGCGCGGGCGATGTCCTCGGCAGCGGCTGCCGCACGGATGTCACGCGCGCGGGCGAACAGCTGCAGGCTGTCAGGGGCGCCGAAGGTGCGCTCGAAGGCGCCCAGGGGCAGATAGGCGTAGCGGTCGAGCGTGGTACCGCCGGCGATGCCCTGCGGCGCGAGCACGCCGATCACCGTGAAGCCGCGGCCGCCGATGCGCACCTTCTGGCCCAGTGGATCGCGGTCGGGGAACAGCTCGTCCGCCACCGACGCACCCAGCACGGTGACGAGCGCCGCACCCTCGTCTTCGAAATCACGAAAGAAGCGGCCGCGCGCGATGCCCAGGTCGCGCATGCGGGCGAGGTCTGCCGAGGTGCCGTTGATCGCCGCGTCGTCGAAGGTGCGGCCGCCGAAGGCGACATCCGCGGAGGTCTGCGCGGTGGGCGCGTACAGCACACTGTCCCCCGACCAGCGCTCCATGAAGCGCACGTCACTGTGGCGGATCGGCGGGTTGCGCTCGAGCTTGGCGGCGAGCTCACGGCGGCCGAGGTCGGCGCCGAAGACCCGCGCGATGAGGAAGGAGTCGGTACCGAAGGCGCGCGCCGAGGCGGCGCGGGCGGATTGCTCGACCCCCTCGAGCGCGGTGACCACCAGGGCAGTGGTGGCGACCGCCGCGGCGACCGCCAGCGCGGCGAGGGCGGCGCGCAGGGCATGGGAGCGGACGGTGCGCAGTGCCTCGAGCAGGCTTTCGAGAAGCAGCGGGCTCACGCCGGCCTCAACCTTCGGCGCCCAGCCGCGTGGCGCTGATGGCGGTGCCGTCCTCGAGCGCGCGCAGCGCCTGGAACGGACCTACCACCACCTCGACGCCGGCGTCGATGCCGCTGACCTCGATGGCGATGCCGCCGATGATGCCCGTCTCCACCGTCACGAAGCGCGCGTCATCGCCGTCGGCGACGAACACGCCGCGCTGCTCGGCGCCGTCGGGGCCGGAGCGTAGCACCACCGCCTGCAGCGGCACGGTGAGCACATCACGTCGCTCGTCGGTGACGATCTCGACGTCGCAGGTGAGCCCGGGGCGCAGCAGCGCCTCGGGGCGGTCGAGCCGCACGACGACGCGAAACTCGCGCGCTGCCGCGCCGGCGCCACTGCTCGGCAGGGCGCTGGCGCCGATCTCGATGACCTTGCCGGAGAAGGTTCGGCCGGGCAGGGCGTCGAGCGTCACCGTGGCGGGCTGGCCGTGGGCAATGCTCAGCACGTCGGCCTCGGCGACCTTGACCTCGGCGTCGATCTCGGCCAGGTCGGAGATGGTCATCAACGTGGTGCCGGGTTGGTTCTGGATGCCGATCACCACCATCTCGCCCTCACGCACGTTGAGGCGCGTCACGCGGCCGTCGATCGGCGAGATGATCTCGGTCTTCTGCAGCGTGTCGCGGGCGGCGTCGAGTTGCGCGCGCGCCTGCACCACGCGCTGGGTGGCAGCGGTCGTCGCGCCCCGCGCGCGTGCGACAGCGGCCTCGGCGGCGGCGAGCTCGCCGGCGGCAGCCTCGGCATCGGCGTTGGCACGGTCCACCTCCGACTCGGCGATGAAGCCGCGCTCGAAGAGGCTGCGGGCGCGGGTCGCCTCGCGGGCCGCCTCGCGATCGCGCGCCGCGGCGACGTCGCGTTGCGACTGCGCTGTGCGTAGCTGCTCGCCGGCCGATGCCTCTTCCGCCTCGAGCGCCTCGACCGCGGCCGCCGCAGCATCGGCGGCGGCCCTGGCCTGTGCCGCGTCGATGCGCGCGACCACGTCGCCGGCCTCCACCTCGTCGCCTTCGGCGACGCGCAGCTCCACCACCCGTCCCATGACGCTGGTGCCGATGTCGGCGTAGCGGGTGGCGGTGACCTCGCCCGACGCGGTGACCAGCGAACGGAACACGTCACGATGCGTCACCGCCTCCACGTCGACGGCGATCGCCGCACCACCGCCGCCCAGGCCGAAGCGCAGGACGACGAGCAATACGGCGATTGCGACGATGACCACCAGGAGAGCGCGCCGGTTCATGCGCGCATGGTAGCGCAGCTGGCGACGACTCTCAGACCTCTGCCGGGTCGCGGGACAGAATGTAGGCCGGAACCCGGGGCGGTCGCTCATCCGTGCCCGGGACGGCCCGATATGACATCATCTCGAAACTGCTACTTGGCCCTTGGCCGAACGAACCGAACTCCATCGCCATGACCCGACGCAAAGCCCTGTTCGCCCTCATCTTGCTGAGCCTTGCCGTGCCGGCGGCGGCACAGACGCCGGATTTCAACGGCACCTGGCGCATCGACCGCCAGGCGAGCGAGATCACCACCGGGGAGGGCCTCGACGGCCTCGGCGACCCCGCCCCGGACACCCTCTACATTACCCAGCGGCGCAACGGCGCGCTGGTGATGTCGAGTCGTCTGCCGGGCTCGCAGACGCGCGAGTACATCCTCGGCGGCCAGACGTGGGTACCCGCTCCGCGCCCCTCGACCGGCCGCTTCCTGATGATCACGCGGGTTCGTGGGCTATCGATGGTGGGTGAGGCCAGCGGCGAGGTCGATGGCGAGATGGTGAGCGTGCGCGAGGTGTTGACGATGGACGCCCGTGGTCGCCGGATCACCCTCGAGGTGACCACCACCCACAGCCGGGGCTCGGAGACCAACAAGCTGGTCTACAACCGGGTTGGCGGCGGAAGCTCTCCCGGCGGGTCGTGATGCGGCGACCGAGGGGCGCTGCCGGTAGCGGGCGAACGGCCGCCCGACGCGGCGCACGCTTCGGTGTACTGCTCGTCATCATCGCCACCTCCGGCGCGGCATCCGCGCGCACACCGGCCACCGCCGTCGGCGGGCGTGACACCGCCATGTCGTCGCCGCGGGCTGCCGCACCGCAGGCGATGCTCGGCTTCCAGCAGGGCGTCGAGCGGCGTTACGTGCTCGGCCCGCCGGACGCGCTGGTCGAGGGCGAGTCGGCGGAATGGCGTATCACGCTGCATCACATCGAGGGGGAGGGCGACGAAGCGCGCGCGGTTTTCGACCTCGACTACACCCGCAGCGAGCCCTACGGGCCGCTGCGCGAGCCGCGTGTCACGCGCTCGGAGTGGGGCGAGCTGACCGTCACCCCCCGTGGTTTCCCGCTGCGCCTGGTGCTCGGTCAGCGCGTCGAGTCGGGGGAGATCGTCACCGAGTACACCTTTGGTGAGGGGCGCTACGAGATGATCATCCGCTGGCCGGAAAGCGAGATGTCGGCGACGCTGCGCATCCCGGGCCACGACAAGGACGACGACCTCGTCGGCGTGTACACGTTTCTCACCCGCGTCGCTGACCAGCGCGTCAACGGCGGGCGTGCTTTCAACGACACCATCTTGTCCAACCCCGGGCTGCTGAGCCTGGCCATGCCGCTGCCGCTGCCGCCGGATGACTGGGACGCCGGCATCACCTTCTTCACTCCGAACTGGCGCACGATCCGCCATCCGACGCCGGATTGGCTGCGTCTGCAACGCAGCCCGCAGGTGCTCAACACCTACTTCGACCGCAACAAGATCGAGCTGCGCGGTACCGAGGAGATCGACATCGGCGGCGAGACCGTGCTCGCCCGCCGCTTCGATATCGAGGGGCCGTTCCGCGGCGGCTATGTCGACGCCCTCGGCCGGGTCCTGCTGTTGCGGCACGACCCCGGGCGCGGGATGGAAAGGCCGCAGCACATTCGCATGCTGCGGCCTTCGGAGTACTGACCGGCCGGCGCGGCGAGCCTGCGGCTCAATCCTCCGGCTGGTTGACGAAGCGGATGTACGGCACCGGCTGCTCCCAGCCGTCCGGGAAGCGCACCTTGGCGTCCTCGTCCGAGACCGCCGGCGAGATGATCACTTTTCCGCCCTGCTCCCAGTTGGCCGGCGTGGCGAGCTGCTTTGCGGCGGTGAGCTGGCAGGAGTCGAGCAGGCGCATGATCTCGACGAAGTTGCGGCCGGTGCTCATCGGGTAGGTGAGCGTCGCCTTGATGCGCTTGTCCGGCCCGATAATGAACACCGAGCGCGCCGTGGCGTTGTCCATCGGGGTGCGCCCCTCGGCACTGTCGCCAGAGTCCGCCGGCAGCATGTCGTATTGCTTGACCACCGCGAGCTCGGGATCGCCGATCAGCGGGTAGTTGAGCGCGTTACCGGTCGCCGTCTCGATGTCCTTGGACCAAGCCTGGTGGTCGGCTACGCCGTCGACGCTGATGCCGATGACTTTGCAGTTGCGCGACGCGAACTCGTCCTTGAGGCCGGCGACGGCGCCGAGCTCGGTCGTGCACACCGGCGTGAAGTCCTTGGGATGTGAGAACAGGATCGCCCAGCCGTCGCCGATCCACTCGTGGAAGCTGATCGTGCCTTCCGTTGTCTCGGCGGTGAAGTCGGGGGCGACGTCGTTGATGCGCAAGCTCATGGAAAACCTCTCAGGTGGGTCTGTATGCAGGCATTGTACGGGCCGACGGCGGCGGCGTCACCTGTGCGACACCTCCTGCGTCTGGAGATACCGGATCTTTGCCCGAGCGGGATCAGAGGAGGAAACCTCGTTGCCGATCGCGCGCGACGCGGTGCCGGACGGCCAGCGCCAGGAGCAGGGTGGCTGCGGCCACCACGGTGAGGTCACCGGCAACACGGCTCGCGGCGACGC
>JASFRZ010000057.1:0-15785 GCA_050114655.1 Acidobacteriota bacterium | reverse complement strand
AGAACGCATCGTGGCTGATGAACTGCGGCGCGGGGCCGGTGCTGCCGGCGGGGATGTAGCCCTCGGGAATCACCCAGCGGCGCCGTCCGACAGCCCCGCCGTCCTGCGCGTCATCGTGCTCCACGTTCCTGAATCCTCCTTCTGATTCAGGGTATGAGCGCGCGGCCGGCGGGGATGCCGGAGACTTCCTGAGACCCCTGTGCGCCGACTCCTACAAGGGATGCGGCGTCGTGTCAGGCGCTCGGCGTGACGCGCCGGACGTTCTGATTGATGCGGAAGAAGTTGGCCGGGTCGTACTCCGCCTTCACCTTGAGCAGGCGATCGAAGTTGCGCCCGTAGGCGCTGGCGACGCGCTCCTGCTCGTCGGCGGTGAGGAAGTTGACGTAGGCCGTGCCCATGGCGTGCGGCGCGGCGTCGGCAAACAGCTCACGCGCCCAGCCGATGCAGGCGTCGTCGTCGCCGGCATCCTCCCAGCGGCCGTGGACGTTCATGACGAACTCGGCCTCGCGGCCGGCGTAGGCGGTGTCCTCGGTCGCAACCCGCGCCATCGCGCCGCCGAGATGGGCGATGAAGACCTCGCAGTGGGGGGAGGGCAGCTTGCCGACGGCTTCGTTCAGGGTGCTCAGCAGGCCGTCGGAGAGCTCGCTGAAATCGTGCGTCTTCCAGTAGTTGCGCGCGCCGGGGGTGAGCAGCGGGTCGAAGGCCGCCTGGAAGCCGACGAACGGCGTCGGTCCGACGTGCTGGCCGACCACCGTGCCCAGCTCGGTGAAGCGCGCGACGTCCTGCTGCGCCTGCCCCATGTCGCCGTTGTGCACCAGTGCGAGCACCACCACTTCCTTGCCGTGCACCTCCTCGGGCAGGAAGGGCAGCGGCGGCGCTTTGCGCATGACCACCCAGACGCTGAGCTCTTCGGGGTTGTCGGCCACCGCCGCGCGGTAGCCCTGCAGCACCGCTTCGGCTTCTGCGTAGGGATAGACGATCAGCCCGGCGAACACCTCAGGGCCGACCTCGTGGGAGCGGAACTCGAACGACGTGACGATGCCGAAGTTGCCGCCGCCGCCACGAATGGCCCAGAACAGATCGGGGTTGGTGTCCGCGTCGGCGCGGATGATCTCGCCGTCGGCGGTCACCACCTCGGCGGACTGCAGGCTGTCGATGGTGAGCCCGTACTTGCGGGTCAGCCAGCCGAAGCCGCCGCCCAGGGTCAGGCCGGCGATCCCGGTGGTGGAGTTGATTCCCACCGGCACGGCGAGACCGTACTCCTGGGTCTCACGATCGAGGTCGCCGAGCGACGCGCCGGGCCCCACCCGCACGGTATTCGTTTCGGCATCGACGTTCACCCATTTCATCGGCGACAGGTCGATCATGAACACGTCGTCGCCAATCGAGTTGCCGGCGATGTTGTGACCACCGCCGCGCACCGAGGTCAGCAGGCCGTGCTCGCGCGCGAACAGCACCGCGCGCTTTACATCGACCGTGCCCATACAGCGGGCGATGATTGCCGGCTTGCGGTCGATCATCGCGTTCCAGATGGCCCGTACCTCGTCGTAATCGGGCGAAGCGGCGGTGACGATATCGCCACGCAGCTCGCCGGCCAGCGCCTCGACCGCGGCGCCGTCAATGGTTGTTGTTCCCTCGTCCAGAGTACGTACGGTGATGTCCTGCATGTTCGGCTCCTCAGGATGTTTCGGAATAAAGGGCTTCCCGTTTACTCGTTGAAACAGGAAACCGGGCGAAATCAGCTCATCAGGCGGCGAAAACTCCGTCCCTATTGTCTCTCGAGAATCGTGCGGGCGATGCGTACCTGCTGCTCCTCGGTGGAGGGCGGATTGATGCTCAGCGAAAAACGACCGGCGCGCACCAGGAGCAGGCCGGGCACCGGAGTCCAAACCGCCTCGTCGCCGAGGTCGGCGACGTCGTGCGCCGCGTCGCCGGCGTCGCCGAGAACGGCGTTGGCGACCCCCGCATTGTTGCGGAACTGGGCGAACTCGGTGATCGCGTCCTCTTCGGAATCGGCGCGCGAGATGGTGAAGTTCAGGCTCACCATGGAGTCCGCCGAGCTACTGAAAACGCACCACTTCTCGTTGTCGCCGAGCGGCGGAGTGCTCTCTTCCACCATCGAGACGTCGATCCCGAGGATGCTCGCCGCATCCGCGGCAGTGAAACCGCCGCAATTCTCCACGTCGATCTGGTAGCCGCGGGCCGCAGCTCCGGCCCCGCTTGCGGGCCCGGCTCCGGTCCCGTCTCCGGGCCCTCCTCCTCCACAGCCCGCCAAGATCACACACACCGCCGTACTCGCGGCGACCGCTGCGAAACGCTTGTCCATTTCTCATGCCCTCCGCAGTCCCCGTGGTGTCGGATTTCACCGGCACCCGGACCGCCGTTCGGTGGCGACCCCGCCACAGGCGGAGTGATATTCGCGCGGGCCAGGGCTGAAATCAAAAGAAATGGCGGACCGTCGCGATGGCCCGGCGAATCGAGGCGTTGCCCGGGAAAAACAGGGACACGATGCGAGCGCCGCGCGATCTCTCAGAGCAGCTCGCGGTGCTGGTGGATGACCGCCGCGATGTGGGCGCGGGTCAACAGCCCGACGATGCTGGCAGGCGCGTTGGTCTCGGGGTCGCGCGATACCAGCGCCACGTCGGCACCGGCCGCCTCGAGCAGCTCCAGCACCGTCAGCAGGCCGTCCTGCTCCCCGACCGTTACGAAGTGTCGTGTCGCTGCGTAGGGCGCGGCATCGTTTCCGGATCCCGCCGAGGATGCTTCCTGCGACCGCTGCAGGATCTCGACGATCCGCCCCCGGTCCTCGACGACGACGATCGGCGCTCCGTCCGGTGGGGTCGCGCCCTTCTCCTGGATCACCAGGTCACGCACCATGGCGTCGCGCGCCGTGCGGGCGGCCAGAAACGGTGACTGCAGTCCCTCCGGGACCGCGTGCCCGCGCCCGATCAACTTGGCGGTGTAGATGCTCTCCCGCATGATGCCCTTGCGCACCGCGTAGGCAACCGCCACCGCGATGATCAGCGGCAAGGTCACGCTCGGGTCCTGGGTCATCTCCGAGATCATCACGATGCCGGTCAGCAGCGCACCCGTCGAGCCGCCGATCGCCGCGGCCATGCCGGCGATCGCGAAGGTGGAGACATCCACCTGCAGCGCCGGAAAGGCGGCGAGGCAGAGGTGGCCGAAGGCCGCCCCGCCGGTGGCGCCGATGAACAGTGCAGGCGAGAAGACGCCGCCGGAGGCCCCCGAGCCGAGCGACAGGCTGGTGGCCGCCAGCTTGAGCACCAGCAGCAGGACCAGGAACCAGGGATCGGTGAGGGTGCCTTCGAGGACGTCCATGATGGTGGCGTAGCCCACCCCCTGGACGTAGTAATGACCGCTGGAGCGCAGCAGCAGGACCATCATCAGGCCGACGCACAGCATGCCGAGTGCGTGGCGCGTGTAGTAGTTGCCGGGGATGCGATCGAAGATCGCCTCCGTGTCGTAAATGCCGTGGATGAGAGCCACCGACAGCAGCCCGATCAGCGCGCCGAGGGGGAAGAACAGCAGCAGCGCACCGGACTGCAGCAGGTGGAAGACGGGCGCTTCGAGCCGTGGGATGTTGAAGCTCGGCTGCACGCCGATCAGCAGATTGGAGACGTAGGTGCCGGTCGCCGTGGCGGAGGCGACCAGCAGCAGCGTGCGCGCGTTGACCGTCACCAGCAGCAGCTCGATGGCGAACACCACGCCGCCGAGCGGGGCGTTGAAGGTCGCCGCGATGCCCGCACCGGCGCCGGCGGCGATGAGCGTGATGCGCTCGCGTGTGGGCACGCGGAGCAGCTGGCCGACGGTGGAGCCGAAGGCGGCGCCGATCTGGATGATCGGCCCTTCGCGGCCGACCGCCCCGCCGCTGCCGATCGACAGGGCCGAGGCGAGGGACTTGATCACTGCGACGCGCGGCCGGATGACGCCGCGGTTGTAGTAGATGGCGTCCATCACCTCGGGCACGCCGTGCCCCTTGGCCTCGGGCGCATAGTTCTTGACCATCCAGGCGACGACCAGCGCGCCCAGCACGGGCGCCAGGACCACCCCCCAGCCCCACGGTCCGGGCGCGGTATGCAGGTTGGCGTCGTAATAGAAGGAGAGCTCGCCGAGGAACAGGACGTTGTGCACCAGCCCGATCAGCAGGCGAAAGGCCCAGGCTCCACCGCCCGCCACCACGCCCATGAGAATCGCCAGCGGGGTCAGCAGCCACAGGCTGTAGCGTTTCTCGCCGTCCTGGTCCTGTTCTCGCCGAGGATTCTCGCTCATCGCATGATGAGGATATCCGACGCGGCTACTGCGTGATGCGTGCTCCGCTGAGGCCGGCGATTGCAGCCAGCGTCGTCTGCGCCGCGTTCAGGCCGAGCCTGAAGTCGTTGTCGGTGAACGTCGTCCAGACGTCGAGCGGGGTGTGCCAGGTGGGGTTCCAGCCGGCGCCGGTCTGCGCGCCGCGCTCGTTTTCCCGCAAAGAGATCGAAGGCACGATGTCCATGAACGGCGTCGAATCGGTGTTGGTCATGTGCGGCCCGACCGAGGCGGGGTAGTCGGTGTTGTAGGCGTCGGCGGCGGCCTTGAAGACGAAGGCCAACTTCATCGACGCGTCGGCGAGCTCCGAAGCGCTCTGGAACTCGATGTTGACGTCGGCCTCGGGGCGCTGGTCGCGGCTCACCGTGCCGTCGGCGCGCGGCGCGCCATGGTCCCACAGCATCATGTCGTGCTGCACCATGGCCAGCCAGGTGGGCTCGGGATATTGCCCCGAGCCCGCGGGCTCCTCGATGCCCTGCAGCGCCTGGCGCTGCTCGACGTAGGCGCGCGCGCCGTTCAGGCCGGTCTCCTCGTTGTTCCACAGCGCGAAGCGGATCGACACGTCGGTCTCGACGCCGGGCGAGTGGAAGACGCGCGCCAGCTCCATCACCAGCGCGGTGCCGGAGCCGTCGTCGTCGACCGCCTCGTTGACGCCGTGGCCGTCCATGTGCGCACCGATGATGTACATCTGGTCGGGGCGGGTGGTGCCGACCTTGGTGCAAAATACCTCGGTGCGTTCTCCGTCGACCGGTTCCTCGACGTTGAGCGCTCGGATGCGTTCGTCGGGCTGCGCCATCAGATCACGATTCACGCCAGTGCGGGCGCGGTAGCCGAAGATCGAGCTGCCGCCGGGGCCGGAACCATTGCGTCCAACCAGACCGCCGGTCGGGGTGGTCAGATCGGGCGGCTCGCTCGGGCCGCGCCGTCCACCGCCGCGCCGTCCGCCGCCGCCGCGCTGCGCCGCGCCCGGGGGTGGCGGGGGCGGGTAGGTATAGGTGATGCGCTCGGTGTTGGTGCAGCCGAACTCCTGCAGCTTCATCTCGATCCAGTCGACAGCGTCGCGGTTGCGCTGCGTGCCCTGGCGGCGGTCACCGAACTGGGTCAGCCCCTTGAGGGTGTCCTTGTAGTTCTCCAGCGTCAGGCGGCTGACCATCTCGGCGATCGGATCGTCGTCGGCCTGCTGCTGGGCGATGGGCGTCGACCAGGCGCCGACGGCGGTCAGCAGGACGATGAGAGCGGCGGTGACGGAAGCTCGGGTGCGCATGTCGGGGGTTCTCCTGGATCGACGATAGGGGAGGCCCGAGACGATACCGAGTGCGGCGCGGTGGGACAACGGGGCCGAGGGTGTCCGCGCGTCTCTGCGGGGCCTTCCGGCAACGACCTCAGACGTCCAGCTCGATGATCTCTGCTGTAGCGCGACGCGCGCCGAGGTGCAGAAGCGCCACCGACACCGGCAGGGTGAAACGTCGCCGGCCGGCGCTGCCGGGGTTGAGGTACAGCACGCCGTCACGCTCTTCGATCTTCGGCTGATGGCTGTGACCGTAGACCACCGCGAGGAAGCCCGCCGTGGCAGGCGACAGGTCGAGCTGCCCGATATCGTGGATCATGTAGATATCGCGGCCGCCCACGGTGACCACCTCGGTTTCGGGCAGCGCGCGCGCCCACGGTCCCTGGTCACAGTTGCCGCGCACCACGCGGACCGGCGCGATGTCGCGCAGCGTTTCGAGGATCTCGCTCGGGCCGATGTCGCCGGCGTGCAGAATGAGCTCGGAGCCCTGCAGCGCGGCGAGCGCCTCGGGACGCAGCAGGCCGTGGGTATCGGAGATCACGCCGATCATCGCCTGCCGGCTCCGGTTGCCGTTGCATCGTTGCGGGCGGCCACGATTACACGTCCAGCGCCGCCCAGGCGAACAGTGCCCAGGCGGCCAGGAAAGACACGCCGCCGAGCGGCGTGATCGCGCCGAGCCACAGCAGGCCGCTGAGCGTCATGGTGTAGAGGGTCCCCGAAAACAGCACGATGCCGGTGAGCATGAGCACCGCCGCCCAGCGCAAGCGGCGCGACACCACCTCGTGTCGCGCCGAGACCACCTCCGTACCGGGGGGCGCGGCGTGGTGCAGGGCCAGCAACCCGACCACGATCATGCCGAGCGAGTGATAGAAGTGGTAGCGGGCGCCGGTCTCCCACACCGCAAGCATCGCGGAGGACACGCGACCCTCTAGTCCATGTGCGCCGAAGGCACCCGCAGCTACAGCGAGCGCCGCGCTGATGGCGCCGGTGGCGATGATGCGGCTGCCGACGCCGCTCAACGGGGCACCCGGTTGCCGGCGATCCACACCGACTCGATGGTGCGGGTGGCGGTGATGTCCTCGAGCGGGTTGCCGGTCACCACGACGAAGTCCGCCGCGCGCCCCGGCTGCAACGTGCCGATGTCGTCGCGTTGCAGGCAGCGCGCCGCATCGCCGGTGGCGGCAACGAGGATCTGCACGGGGGTGAGGCCCGCTTCCGCCATCAGCTCCAGCTCCATGTGCTCGAAGTATCCTTGGAAGCGCGCCGGCGGGCCCGAATCGGTGCCCATCGCGACGGTCGCGCCGCCGTCGACGACCGCCTTCAGGTTCCGCAGTGCCACCTGCAACGCCTGCTTGTAGGCGGTGGGGCCGGCGCCGCGGTAGCTCGCCTGCCGTTCCGAATCCTCGAGGGCGGCGACCACCGCGGGATCGGCCTCGGCGGTGAAGAACGGGTCGTCGAAGAAATCGGGCCGCTCCTCGTACACGAAGGTCGACACCTCGCGCGTCAAGGTGGGCACATAGCATACGTCATGATCGATGAGGCGCTCGACGAAGTCGTCGTCCACCGGTCGATCGCGTACGCTGTGGGCGATCAGGTCGGCGCCGGCTTCGAGCAGTCCGTTGGCGTCCTCGAGGTAGAACAGATGCGCCGCCAGCGGCAGCCCGTGGGCGTGCGCTGCCTCGATCACGGCGGTGTAGACCTCCGGCGTCATCTTGGCGGTGCTGCCGAGGTTGTCGTCGACGCGGATCTTGATGAAGTCGGGCTCCGTCGCGACTATTTCCTCGACCTGCTCGGTGACCTCCTCGGGCGTGTCACCGGCCACCACCGGCCCGGCGAACATCAGCCGGGCGCGCGTCAGCCCGGGCGCACTCTCGGCGTCGCGCACTGCCGCTGCGGCTGCCCCGTCGCCGCCCAGACTGTTGACCGTGGTGACGCCGTAGCGCGCGTACAGCGCCAGGTGATCGAGCACGTTCTGCTCGGAGTAGTGGCCCGGCTCGAGGCCCAGCGTGTCGCCGACGTGGCCGTGCGCGTTGATCAGGCCGGGGAAGATCGTACGGCCGCTGACGTCAACGACCTCGGCGCCCTCCGGTACCATCAGACCGGCGCCGGCTTCCTGCACCCGGCCGTCACGTACCAGCAGCACGGCGTCCTCGATCGGATCGGCGCCGGTGCCGTCGATGAGACGGGCGCCGACGAAGGCGGTGACGCCCTCGCCTGCGGGCGGGAGCGATGCATCCGGCTGCTCGGCGGCACCGGAGCAACCCTCCAGCACCGCCAGGGCGATCAGCACTGCCGCGACGGGTCGTCGTTTCATGGCGCTCTACGCTACCCCATCGCGCCCGCACGGTCACGCGCGCGGGAAGTCAGCGGGTTGGACCTCGTACCGAAGATGTTCGCGGCACTGGTGCAAACATCGCGGGGCCGGGATAAACTCGCATATTCGTGTCCGAATATTGTCGTATTGAGGAGTGATGATGAGCCGCCGGAAGGTAGTTCCACCGCGTCGGGGTGTGCTGCGGCGGCCGGGCCAGCAGCGGGGACTCGCCGCACACGGCCTTGCCTGGCTCGGCCTCTTGATGTGCCTGGGCACAGTCGCCGCCTGCCAGAGCCGGGCGGGAGCGACCGACGGTTCGATGCCCGCGGACTCGTCGAGTGGTGCGGACCTGCCTTTACCGCCGCCATCGCCCGACGGTGCCTTCACCGACGTGACGCTTGCCGCCGGCATCGACGCCCGTCATCGACTGCCGAAGTCCGGTCTCAGCAACCTCGTCGATGCGATGGGCTCGGGCGCCGCATTCGGCGATCTCGACGGCGACGGGTGGCTCGACCTGGTCGTCCTGGGCGGACCGCGATCTCCCGATGCAGCAGACGACGGCTACGTGCACGCCGGCGTGCGCGTCTACCGCAACCTTCGCAACGGCCGTTTCGTCGATATCACCGCGGATTCCGGCATCCCGCCGGACAGCACCGGCGTCGCCGTCGCCATCGCCGATGTCGATGGCGACCGGCTGCGAGACCTTCTGATCGTCGACCGCGGACCCAACCGCCTGTACCGCAACCGTGGCGACGCGGTCTTCGAGGACGTGACCGACGCAGCAGGGGTGGGTGATCCACGATTCGGCATCGGCGCGGTGTTCTTCGACCTGGAGGGCGATGGCGACCTCGACCTCTACGTCACCAACTACCTCGAGTTCGATCCCTCGCAAACGGCGTTCTTCGCGCCTAACGGGTTCCCCGGCCCGCGCGCCTACAGCGCCTCGGCCGACGTCCTCTACCGCAACCAGGGTGACGGGCGGTTCGAGGACATCTCGGTGTCGTCCGGTGTCGACGCCCTCAGCGGCCGGGGAATGAGCGTTGCCGCGATCGACGTCGACGACGACCACGACCCCGACATCTTCGTTGCCAACGACGTGACCGCCAACTTCCTGCTGTTGAACGATGGTGGCGAGGGCTTTTCGGAGGCCGGGTTGACGGCGGGAGTCGCCATCGGCGGCAGCGGTGAGGAGACGTCGGCAATGGCAACCGACGTGGGTGATGTCGATGGCGATGGACAGCTCGATCTGGTGGTTTCCGACACCGCTTTCGGTGCCTACTACCGCCGGGTTTACCCGGGGTTCTTCGTCGATGACGTCATGCGCGCGGGGATCGGTCCGGTTTCGGCGCAGTTCGTCAGCTGGGGACAGAACCTGCTCGACTACGACAACGACGGCGACCTCGACCTGTTCATCGCCAACGGCGGGCTGCACCACCTCGTGGGCTGGGAGGATCTCCTCCTGCGCAACGCCGGCGGCGGTCAATTCGAAGACGCGTCGCTGGAGGGCGGCGAGCATTTCGGCGCCCGTCTGGTGAGCCGGAGCTCGATCACTGCCGACTATGACAGCGACGGCGACATCGACCTGTTCATCACCAACCTCGACGGCGGACATGTCCTGCTGCGCAACGATGCGCCCCCCGGGCTTTCCTGGATCACCCTCGATCTGGAAGGCCGACGGTCCCGGGACGCCTTCGGCGCCAGGATCGAGCTCGACGCGGGAGGGCGCACCCGGATCGCCGAGGCGCGCTGCCCGACCGCGTACCTGGGCCAGAGCGATCCCCGTGTGCACTTCGGTCTCGGCGCCGGCGTCGACACCGTCGACGAGATCCGCATCGTCTGGCCCGACGGCACCAAGCAGACCCTGACCGACGTGCCCGCCCGCCAGATCCTCGTGATTCGCGAGCAGGACGCCTCATGAGCGACCGCCGGTCGGCTCGACCCGTGGCCCGCGCGGCCGCGATTCTGATCGTTCTGTCGACAGGGGCGGCCGGCGGCGGGTGCGGTGTCGGCGACGCGCAGGGAGGACCGATCGGAGACTCGGCGGTCGTCGTGGTGCAGGTTCCCAGCAGCGCGCCGCATATGGAAAGCCGTACAGCGGTCCACCCGGACCGCGTCTATCCCGATGGCAGCCGGGTGGTGGTGTTGCCGGAACGCGGACGCACGGATGGCGCCGTTGTTCTCTCGCGAGGTTTGCTAGCCGCCGGAGCGCCGGCCGTCGCGCCTCGAGGTGATGCGGTGCTGTTCGCGGCGAAACCGGAGGCTGGCGCCCGGTGGAGCATCTACGAGGCCGATCCGCGTAGCGGGCGGCACCGCCTGTTGCTGCGCGCGCAGACCGATTGCACAGAACCCGACTATCTCGCGCAGCGGATCGTCGTCGCGTGCGCCGACGCGGACACTCAGTCCGGGAGCCCGGCGCCCCGCTGGGCCCTTTACACGGTCTCGTGGGACGGCGAGGATCTCCAGCGCATGACCTTCGGGCCGTTCTCGGCACAGGCGCCGCTTGCACTGCGCGACGGGCGCATCCTCTTCCTGATGTGGTCGGCTTCGCCGCACGGCGGTGCCGGCGCGCGGTTCGCGCCGTTCACGCTCAACCCTGATGGAACGCTGCTCGAAGCCTACGCGGGCGATGAGCCGGGAAACGACGCGCCGCTGCTCGGCAATGTCGAGCGGGATCCGGAATGGCGGGCGCTGGAAGCGATTCCGCTCGTTGTCACCCCCGCGCCCCGCGGCCGGCCGTCTTCGGTCGACCCGAACAGCACGACCGGGATGCTGGTCGGCTACGACGCTTCCCGTTCCGACGGCATCGTCGGCCCGCCGATCGACGGGCCGACGCCCACCGAGGTCTTACTGCAGACGATAGCGGCCGCGCCGCACGCGTCGAGTGCTCCGGGAGCCGGCGCGGTGACGCCGCGAACGGTCGGGGATCGGCCACCGGGTCGAGACGTGGTCGACCTGGGCACGGCGGTCGTCGCACCAGACCGTTCCTTCTTTCTCGAAGTGCCTGCCGATACGCCGCTGAGAGTCCGTACGCTGGACGCTGATGGCACCGAGATCGCGACCTCGTCGTGGTTCTGGGTGCGACCCGGAGAGGTGCGCGCTTGCTTCGGATGCCACGAGGGTCACCGCGCGGCGCCGGTCAACCGGCCCATCGAGGCCATCACCCGGCGGGCGGTGCGGGTCCCCGCGCACGCGACAGGAGGTGGGGGATGACGCCCACCGGCGGGATGGAGCGCAGGCCGGCCCAGGGCGGTCGCGCTGTCGGGATGCTGCGACGCCGGCGCCGGCTGCTCGTGGCGGTCACGCCGCTGTTGCTGGTCGCCCTGGGGGGCTGGTTGGGCTGGACCCGCTGGTACCCGGCCCACCTGCAGCAGAAGATCGGTCGGTCGGACGTCGCTCCGGCGACAGCGTGTCTCCATTGCCATGTCACGCCGGATCCTCCGCCCCTGCGCGAGGCACCGTCCGATCCCCGTTACATCTCGCCGTCCGGCCTCGCGGTTTCTCCGGACGGGGACACGCTGTACGTCGCCGGAGAGTCGGCGGACCGCCTCCTCGCGGTCAGCGTGCCGCGGGCCGAGGTGGTGCGTGCAGTCGACGTCCCGGGCAGACCCCACGGTGTGGCGCTTTCGCGGGACGGCCGGCGGCTGGCGGTGTCGGTTCGCGACCGCGACGTCGTGCTGATTCTCGATGCCGCGACCCTCGAGGTGACCGCGACCTTGGACGTCGGTGCCGAGCCGCTCGGGCTGGCGCTGGCGGCTGCCGGTGACCAGGCGTTCGTGACCAGCGGCGCCGGCGACGCCCTGTGGATCGTGGACCTGGCCGCAGACACTCGCCCGTTGGTCATCGCCGCGGGGAACGAGCCCTACGCCATCGCCCAATCGCCCGGCGGAGGCTCAGTCGCGGTGTCCAACCGGTTGTCGCAGCCCGGACCGCCGCGCGCCGTACCGGCATCCGAGCTGACCTTCGTCGACACGATCGAAGGGCGCGTCGTGGCACGTCGTCCGCTACGGTCGGCGCATTTGAGCGAGGGGGTCGCGCTGTCATCGGATGCTTCCTTCGCCCTCGTGCCGGTCATTCGGGTGCGCAACCTGCTGCCGATCACGCAAGTCTCGCGCGGGGCGGTGATGAGCAGCGCCCTGGCGTTCGTCGATCTCGCGCCCGGCGGGCGAACCGTGCAGTTTCCGCTCGATGGAGTCGACGCCTATCTCGCCGACCCATCCGGCATCGTGATGACGCCGGACGATCGCTACGCGTACGTCGCGCACGGCGGCGCCGACACGGTGACCGTCGTCGATGTGGGAGCCATGCGCGAGTTCATCGCGAGTAACGACGACCGCGTGCTCGACGCCGTTGCCGACGACCTCGGCGCCTCCTCGCACTACGTGGTCGCGCAGATTGCGACAGCCAACAACCCCCGCCAGATGGCGATCTCCCGCGACGGGCGGCGCGTATACGTGGCCGAGCACCTGGCCGACTCCATCGCCGTCATCGATACCGAGCGGCGCGAGGTCGTGCAGCGAATCGACCTCGGTGGCCCCCGCGAGCTGACCGCCGAGCGGCGCGGCGCGAGGATATTCGCCAATGCGTCCGGCACCTTCCAAGGGGAGTTCTCCTGCCGCTCCTGTCACCCGGACGGCAACGCCGACGAGCTGGTATGGGACTTCGTCATCGACGGCGTCGGCGAGAACCTGGTCGACACGCGGTCCCTGCGCGGCATCCGCGATACCGCGCCGTTCAAGTGGAACGGCAAGAATCCGGATCTGCCGACGCAGTGCGGGCCGCGCTTCGCACTGGTGCTGACCCGAACAGATCCGTTCCCGCCGGACCGACTGGCGGATCTGGTCGCGTTCATGGAGTCGATCCCTCTGGCCCCGCCGCGGGTGCCGGCCGGGATGGAGGCGGCAAGTGAGCGCGGCCGCGAGATCTTCTACCGCACCCAGACGAACACCGGCGAGCCGATCTCGGTGCAGCAACGATGCCCGACCTGCCACCCGGCGCCGCTGTTCACGGATCGCCTCATGGCGGACGTCGGTACCGGCGGGTCGTTCGATACGCCGCACCTGTTCGGTGTCGTCTCCACGGGCCCCTACCTGCACGACGGCCGAGCGCTGTCGCTCGAGGAGCTGTGGACGGTTTTCAACCCCGACAACAAGCACGGTTTCACCGCTGATCTGACCAAGGCGCAGCTCAACGAGCTGGTGATCTTCCTGAAAGGCCTTTAGATGCGTCGACACGGGCTCATGCGCGCGTTCTGGATCGCAGCGATCGTCCTTGCGGCGACGCTACGGCCGGCGCCCCTGCCGGCGGCCTCGAACGCCACGGCTGCCTTTCTGTCCGAGGCGATCTTCGACCGCTGGGTGACCATCGGCACGGCCGACGGCCTGCCGTCGCAGAAGGTCTTCGCGGTGCTGGTCGATGGGCAGCGTGTCTGGGCCGGCACCGACAAGGGGCTGGCGCTGCTCGAGGGCGACCGTATTCGTGTCTTCGGCGTGGGCGACGGCCTTCCCTTCCCGGTGGTCACCGCTCTGGCTGTCAGTCCGGCGACCGGTGACCTCTGGGTCGGCACGATGGGCGGGCTCGCCCGCCTCAGCGGCGGACGCATCGACGCGTTTACACAGCTCGACAGCGGGTTGGCCAACGACGTGGTCTACGGTGTCGCCGCTTCCGGGGCCGACGTCTGGGTCGCCACCGCTGCCGGGTTGAGTCGCTTCGACACGAGCACCGGCGCCTGGGAGATCTTCGACACCTCGAACACCCTGATGCACGAGCCCTGGACTTATGCTGTCACGGCCGACGCCGGCACGGTGTACGTCGCCGTCTGGGGCGGTGGCGTGGTGGTGCGCGACGCCCAGACGGGTGACTTTCGTGAACATCGTGATCCCGATGGCGAGCTCGAGATCGACCTGTTCCGCGACGACGGCCTGGTTCATGACGTGGTCTCCGCGGTCTCGATTGCCGACGGCGTGATGTGGGTGGGCACCTATTTCGGCCTGAGCCGCTACGCAGGCAGGAGGTGGCAGAGCTTCAACCAGGACGACAGCGGGCTCGCCAGCGACTTCATCAACTTCGTGAAGGCCGACGGCGACGCCGTCTGGATTGCCACCGATCAGGGGCTCAGCCGCTTCGACTCCCATACCTGGTACACCTGGCAGCGCGCCACCGATGGGGCCGGCGTCGCGTTGCGCATTACCGGCCCCGACGGCTCCGAGCGGCTGATACCGCTATCGACGGGGCCCGCCAGCGACATGGTCTACGGCATCGATGTCGCCGGCGCCGACATCTGGCTGGCGACGGCTGCCGGGCTCAGCCACGGCATCGCGACGCCGCGAACGGCTCCTTACGAGCCACCGGAACCCGAAACCAACCAAGGAGTGGGTAGATGGTAGAAAGCCGTGTTGCCGCAAAGAACGGGGTTGCGCTCAGTACCGACCTATCGACTGCCGCCCGCGACGAGCTCGACGCCCTTGGCGTGTATCGGGACGATGGTTCGCGGCACGAGCACGTCGAAGGCGTCGATCGCGTCGTCGGGCGAGCGGAGATTCCCAAGCGCCCCACCGGCGCACGCGAGGTCTTGAACGAAGCCTACGATTATCGCCCCCGCCCCTCTTCGTTCAGTCGCGGCATGCGCGTCGAGCTGCCGGGCGCGACCATGATCTTCCTGTCGGGCACGGCGAGCGTCGACGAGCACGGGGCGACGTTGTATGCGGGGGACTTTCAGGCCCAGTGCCTGCGTACCTACCGCAACCTCACCCGGCTGCTGATTGCCGAAGGTGCGAGCTGGCACGATGTCGTGCGCACGAGCTGCTACCTGCGCGACATCGAGCGTGACTACGATACGTTCAACGAGATCCGGACCTTCTTCTTCGAGGAGGTGGTGGGGCTCGATCCGCTTCCGGCCAGCACCGGGATCCAGGCGCGCCTGTGTCGATCCGATCTTCTCGTCGAGATGGAGGCGATTGCCATCGTTCCGCAGGGAGACGCGGCGTGATGAAGGACCCGCAGCGAGTCGCGGCCGCCGCTCCATCCCGGCGTCGCGGCCCGCCCGGCACCGTCGTCGGCCGGCTGTTTGCCGTCTTGGTGCTCGTGTCTATCGGCGTGCAACCGTTGTCACTGGGGGCTCAGGAACCGCAGCAAGAGGCTTACGGGCGCACACCGACGAGCATGGTCCCCTATCGTGAGGGCGTTGAGCCCTACCGGAAGCTCTATCTCGAGCCGTTCGCGTATCGCGGTCCCGGGCGCGTGACCGAGGCGCCGCACGGCCTCGCCACCGTGAAGATCGGTTTGCTGGCGCCCCTCCAGGGCACCTCCCGGGATGTCGAGGGGCGCAGCTTGCAGCGCGGCGTGGAGCTGGCGCTGCAGGGTGCCAACCGGGCCGGCGGGTACGACGGCACACCGTTCGAATTGGTGTCTCGCAACGACCAGCTGTTATGGGGCAGCTCGAGCAACACCCTCGTCGATCTCGCCTATGCGGAGCAGGTCTGGGCGGTCATCGGCTCGCTCGATTCCACCAGCACCCACGTCGCCCTGCGCGCCGCGCTCAAGGCAGAGCTGTTCATCGTCAACGTCGGCAGCACCGACCCGACGGTCACCGAGACCGGCATTCCGTGGATCACGCGCTGCACCCCGGACGATCGTCAAACCGGATACCGCATCGCCAACCTGGTGTTCGAGGAGCTGGACCTCTCGAGGGTCGCTGTGCTGCGATCGAGCGACCGGTACGGCCGTCTCGGCGTTGCGGAGTTCAGCGATGCGGCGGTCCGCTTGCGACGACCGCTGCCGATGGAGATCCAGTTCGAACCCGGAGACGACGACTTCGAGTCAGAGCTTCGCCGTGTCGAAGCCGCCAAGGTCGAAGCGGTC
>JASFRZ010000056.1:0-15913 GCA_050114655.1 Acidobacteriota bacterium | reverse complement strand
CACCAGCGCGTGGATCTCCTGCGACTCGAGCTTGAGGTAGTCGCGGTTGAGGTCGAAGCCCTCCTCGTTGGTGCGCCGGCGCACCTCGGCGCCGTCGGGGTTGATGGTCGGCACCACCAGCACCACCACCTCGTCCAGCAGCGGGCGTAGATCGCCGTGCAGCAGGTCGCGCATGATCTCCATGGCGGCGTCCTTGCCGGCGACCTCGCCGCCGTGCACGTTGTTGACGATCAGCACCACCGGCTTGCCGGACTTGGCCAGGTCCGACGGCCGGTACACCGGTGGATCCGACAGCGTCGCCAGCACGACGTCGCGTCCCATCAGCGTCTCGGTGAGCTTGATGACGTTCATCAGGTTGCTGCTCGCCTCGAGCTGGTGGACAAAGCCCATCAAGGGCTCGTACAGGGTGCCTCCCTGGGAGTAGTCGACCCGCTCGGCGGGGGTCTGGAGCTGTTGCGCGGGAGCCGCGGCGCCGGGGCTGAAGGGCGCGGCAAGAACGAGCGCGGCGATGACGACAACGACCAGCAGGCTGATACGGGCTTTCAACGCGACCTCCGGCGGTGGGGATGGGCACGACGCCGACAGTGTACCCGGGTCGGCGCGGCGGGGCGCTGGGTCGGGCGACGCCTTGGATGACGGCGCCACGTGGAGCCGGCGACCGACCTCAACCGTCGACGCGCAGCACCTCCGCCGGCGAGACCGCGCTGGCCCAGCGTGCCGGCAGCCAGCTCGCCGCCACCGCGGTGACCAGCAGCACCGCAACGCTCAGCGTGTAGGTCGACGGGTCATCGGGCGTCACACCGAACAGCAGCGACCCGAGCCAGCGCGAGGCGGCGAGCGCACCCAGCAGCCCCGGCGCCACCCCTAGCAATACCCGCCCGAGCCCACCGGCGAGCACGACCCGCCGCAGTGCGCCGGGCTCGGCGCCGAGGGCGGAACGGATGCCGATCTCGCGCCGCCGCTCGGTGACCGCGTAGCCGAGCACCCCGTACAGGCCGACGGCGGCGAGCAGCACGCCGATCAGCGACACCGCGCCGGCGAGTGCCGCAACCACGCGCTGTGTCGCCGAGATGGTGGCAAGCCGGTGCTCGGCGGTCTCGACCTCGAAGATCGGCAACGAGGGCGCGATCTCCTGCAGCGCCGCGCGCACGCGATCGGCCAGCTCCGCCGTTGATCCGTTGCGCGCGCGCACCCAACCGGTCAGCGGCGCCTCGATACCCCCCTGGGCCCACGGCCAGACGAAGATCGGCGGTGCTTCCAGCTCCGCACCGCGGATCTTCAGGTCCTCGATGACCGCGGCGATCTCCACCGGCGCCGGCTCCCCGCGCCGCGCCGGTTTCCACACGATCGTGCCGGGCAAACTCGCCGGCTCTTGATCGGGAAACAGGGCCTGCGCCGCCGCCCGACTGACAATCACCGTCGCCGGGCTGTCGGCGCTGCGGCGGCTCCACCGCTCGAGATCCACGTCCCCGGCGAGGACCCGCGCGCCGAGGGTCTCCAGGAAGGCTCCCGATACCTGCATGTGCGCGGCGACGACGCCCTTGTTGTCGTCGGGATCGCCGGTCGGGCTCAGGTACGAGGTGAGGTACGAGGTCCACAGCGGCTGCGGAAAGACGAAGCCGGCGCTGCCGCCCGCGTCGGCCTCGATCACCTCCAGCATACGCAGCATCAACGCGGCGGCCTCGTCGGCACTGTAGCCCTGGCTCTGCGGATCGATGGCAAACGACAGGACGCCGCCGGGATCGAATCCCAGGTCGGTGGCCTGCAGCTTGACGATGGTGCGTGCCATCAACCCGGCGCCGACGAGTAGCGTCGTCGACACCGCCACCTGTGCGATCACCAGCACGTCGCGCAGCCGCCGTGCCCCGCGCGGCGCGTCGCCCCCGCCCCGAAGGTTGTCGAGCACGCGCTGCCGCAACACCAGCGCCGCCGGCGCGACGCCGGCCAGCATGCCCGCGATGAGTGCCACCGCGCCGGCCACCAGCATGACGCGCGGCCGCACCTCGAAGCCGGCGAGCGAGCCGCCGAACTCGTCGAGCCGGATGCCGCGCAGCAGGCGCGCCCCCGCCGCCAGCAACGCGACCGTGCCAACGCCGGCGAGCAGACCGATGAGCAGGTATTGGACGAAGAGCTCGCGCAGCAGGCGCCAGCGGCCGATGCCGAGGGCTCGCTGCACGGCGAACGATCCGCTGTTGGAGACCGCGTACATGACGCCGAGGTTGGCGACATTGGTGACCGCGAGCAGCAGCAGAAACGACCCGGCGGCGGCGAGCAGCAAGAGGGTACGGCCGACGACCCCCTGCAGGCCGAGGTCGAGGCCCAGCCGCGAGGTGGCCTGCATGGTGAAGTGAGTCACCCCGAGCATGCTCGGTCGCTCCCCACTACGGATTTGCTCGAGCACGCCGTTGGCCACTGCCGCCACCGCCGCCGCATCCGCGCCTTCGTGCAGACGCCCGACCATCTGCGTCCACAGCTGGGCGGAAGGGTCTTCGAAGCTGTCGGTGGACGTCGAACGGTCGGCGACCATCAGCGCCGCCGGCGCGAACCAGATGCGCTCTTCGCCCGGAAAGCGGGCGCCGCGAAAGCCCTCTGCGGTGACCCCTACGACGGTGAAGCGGCTGCCGTTGATCTCGACGCGTCGCCCCACAGCGGCGGCGGCATCCCCGGCGAGCGCGTCAGCGAGGCCGTGCTCGAGAACCACCTCGCCGGCGCCGGCCAGCTCGAGGGGTCCCTCGGTCGAAAGCCCGCGGCCTGCGGCGAAGTCGACGCCGAGGGTGCCGAACCAGCCGGCCGTCACCACCGCCCCGGCGACCCGCATCGGAGGCAGGTCGAGGGCAGCGAGGTTCACCTCGACGGCGTGGCTCGCCTCGAGGCTCGCGAGGCGCTCGACGCCGACACGGAAGTCCAGGTAGTCGGGATGCGCCACCGCCCAGGACGGGCGCTCGCCCATCGTCGAGCCCAGCCGCAGCACTATCAGCTCGTCGGGGCGTGTCACCCCGGGCACCGGCCGCAGCAGCACCCAGTCGGCGATGGCATACACCGTGGTGATGCCGGCCAGGCCGACCGCCAGGGTGAGAATCGTCGCCGCGGCGAAGCCCTTGCGGCGCAGCAGCGTGCGAGCCATCTGTACCTGGTCGGTGAGCAGGCCGCCGAACGCCTCGGCGATCCCCTCGCGCGTCAGGCGCATGGCGAAGCCGGCGAGAGCGCGCAGGTACCACAGTGCGGCGCGCCCGGCGCCGTTGCGCGCGCGGCGCGCAGCATACAGCGTGTCGACCTCGGCAAGGACGTGGCGGCGGTCGGCGGGCGGGATCAACGCGCCCAGCAGCGCGCGCAGCAAACGCGGCGGCCGCGGCCCGGAAGCCCCGGGCGGCGGCGGAGACTGCGGGGACGATCGTTGCGCGATCCGACGCACCGCTCAGCCCTCCTCGCTCATCAGATCGAGGCCGGCCCACAGCTCCTCGAAGTTGGTGCGCGCGCGCAGCAGCGTCTCGCGCCCCGCTGCGGTCACCGCGACGAAGCGCCGCTCGCGCTTGGCGCCGGCCGACTCGTCGGTGCGCAGCCGCGAGCGCACCAGCCCCTTCTTCTCCAGGCGCCGCAGGGCGATGTACACCGCCGCCGGCGCCACCGAGCGATGCGTGCGCTCCTCCAGTTCTTCGACGATCGGCGCGGTGAAGGCGTTGTCACCCAGCCGCAGCGCGGCCAGCAGAACGTGATGCTCGAACTCGCCCAGAGCGTCGGTCTGCGCCATCGGCAACCTCTCTAGCGTTGTTAGGGGAATGCAGTCCGCTAACATTGCTAGATGAGAGGTCCGGCGTCAAGGCGGGAAGCCGGCCTGCGCGGCAGCGGCCGCTCCTCGGCCCGTTGGCCGGCGGGCTCGGCGAGCTTTCAGCCGCGCCGCAGGGTCATCACGGGGTCGACCTTGGTGGCGCGGCGCGCGGGAAACCAGATGGCGAGCGTACCCACCGCGACCAGGAGCACCGCGGTCCCGGCGTAAGTGATCGGATCGGTCGTGGGCACGCCGATGAGGAATCCGGACATCAGGCGCGTGACTGCGAGCGCTATCGGCAACCCGACGGCGACTCCGGTGAGGACAGGCACGCTGCCGGCCACCAGCATGAGCCGGCGTACGTCGCGCGGCGCGGCACCGAGCGCGAGTCGGATGCCCATCTCCGAGGTGCGCTGCACCACGGTGTAGGCGACCACTCCGAAGATCCCCAGCGCCGCAAGCAGTACCGCAACGACGCCGAAGCCGCCGAAGAGCAGGGCGCGAAAGCGGGTGTTCGACATCGAATCAAGCATCCCCGCCGCCGCGGCCTCGAGCTCGTCGGTGGCGATCTGCGAGTCAAGGCGGTTGACCAGCTGACGGACCTGCCGGATGGGAGGCGCAGCGCCCGCGCGCGTGCGCATCACGATCTGCATGGCGCGCCGATCGACGCCAAGGGGCCGGTAGTAGTGCAACATGTCAGGCGGGACTTCGAGCCCGCGCTGGCGGACGTCCGCGGCGATTCCCACGACTCGGTTCCAACGCTGGTCGTGGTCGAGGGACAGCCGGAACAGCGACCCGAGTGCGTCGCCGTCAGGCCAGTAGCGGCGGGCCAGCGATCGGTTGATGACGACCGGTTGTTCCGCGACCGTCGTGCTGTCGTGTACGTCCTCGTCGGTGAGGTCGCGCCCGGCGAGCAGGGGAATGCCCATGAACTCCAGGAAGCCGCCCTCCACCATGCTCACGGTCATGAAGGTCTCCACCGGCTCTTCCCGCCCCTCGATGGTCATCGCGCCGCCGGTGGCGTAATCACTCGGCGGGACGGCGCCCATCCCCAGGGCAACGTCCTCGATGTCGGGAAGAGCGGCCGCTTGCGCCCGGAGGGCATCGAAGAAAGCTTCTTTCGCGGCGTCGGTCGGGTAGCGCGCCTCGGGAAGCGTGATCCACGCCGAGAGTATGCGATCGGCATGAAACCCGGGGTCGGCAAAGCGCAGCTCCACGAAGCTGCGCATGGTCAGGCCGGCCGCCACCAGCAGCACCAGTGACAGCGCCGTCTCGAGCGCAACCATCGCGCCGCGCAGGCGACTGCGCCCTCCTGTGGCGCGCGCATCTGACTCCTGCAGCGCTCCGCGTTGGCCTTCGGCAACGGCGCGCAGCGCCGGCAAGAGGCCGAACACCAGGGCGGCGAGGGCGACGACGAGGACCGCGTAGCCGAGAACGGTGCCGTCGATGCGCACCTGCTCGAGTGCGTCGCCGAGTTGGCCGGCGGGCGCCATCGCGCGCATGACGCTCATGCACGTGTAGGCCACGAAGAGGCCGAGGGCGCCCCCGAGGGCCGAAAGGATGAGGCTCTCGCCCAGCAGAAAGCGGACCAGCCGGCCGCGGCCGGCGCCGAGCGCGGCGCGCAACGCGAGTTCCCCGCGGCGCGTACCGGCGGCGGCGAGCAACAGGTTGGCGACGTTGACGCAGGCGATGGCAAGAACCAGGAAGACGGCGAGCTGAAGGCCCAGCAGGGCGCTGCGGAAGTCGTCCATCTCCCAGAAGATGTTGATATCGGGGGTGAGCGTGCCGACGTAAGATCCCCAGCGCTCGTTCTCGCCGGTCGACAGCGCGGCGAGCTGGACCTGAACGTCTTCCAGCGACGCGCCCGGGCGAAGCCACACCATCCCTCCGGCGAGCAGCTCGCGCGCTTCCGGTCCCGCGACCGGCATCGGCCCGTAAAAAGCCTCGGGAACGCCCTCCACTTCCGGCACGATGCCGACCACCACGTACGCCACGCCGTCGAGCGCTACGGTCTGGCCGACGACGTCGGGGTCGGCGCCATACAGGCGCCGCCAGAGGGCCTCGGGCATGGCGACGACGGCGGTCGCATCGGCGTCGGTGTCACCGAGCCCGGGAAACCGCCCGATCAGCGGCCGCACGCCAAGCGCGTCGAGGTACCCCGTGGTTACCCGCTCCACGGCGACGCGGCGCGCCCCGCTGTCATGAGACAGCACAGCCGGCCGGTGCTCGACGGCCTCGAAGCGCTCGATGCCGTCGATGCGACTGACCCAGCGTTGCATGTCCTGCAGCGGTGCTCCCCCCAGCGAGACTTCGGAATCGGTGAGACGCAGGCCCAGGTGCGCCAAGCGATCGGCATGGGGCCAGGGGGACGACTGCAGCAGGGTCGCGTCGACAACACTGAAGATCGCCGTGTTGGCGCCGATGCCGAGCGCCAGCGTCGCTGCGATCGCCGCCGTCCACCCCGGGCGGCGGCGCAGCGAGCGGGCGGCGAAGCGCAGGTCTGCAGCGAGCTCGGCGAGCAGGGTGACGGCTCGGCGCCGGCGCGGCCTCCGTGGCTGCGGAGACACCGGCCCGCGCGCGTGACGGAGGCGCTCGTTCAGGCCGCGGCGCGGCACTTCGACGGAGGCGTTGGCGAGCCGCCGCACGACGGCGGACAGACCGCCGCGGGCGCGACTCTCACGACAGGCCTCGACGAACACCACCGCCGCCTCGTTGCCGTCGAGACTGCGAAACTCACGCGGATAGGCGAGCAGCAGAAGGCGATAGTAGGCGCTCGCGGCGAGGTCGCCGAGCGACCTCACCGGACCTTCTCCGTGTCGGCCACCAGATCGCGGGCGCGTGCCGCATCGGCCAGGCGGGCCAGCCGGGTCGACTCAGCCGCCAGCACGTCGCGACCCAGCGAAGTGAGGGCGTAGTAACGCCGCTGCCGATTGTCGTCGGACGGCGGCGGGTCCTGCACCTCGGCAGCGAGACCGTCGCGCTCGAGCTTGCGCAGCGAGCGGTACAGGTTGGCGGGGTCGAACAGCACGCCGCCGGAGTGCTCCTCCATCACCTTGAGGATGCCGTGGCCGTGCATCTCGCCGTCGGCGAGGGCGAGCAGAATCAGGTAGTCGCGCGGCTGCAGCGGCAGCAAGTCGGCAGGTGCGGGATCGTCGGGCCGGGCATCGTCGGGCTTGGCAGGCATCTTTGCTGGCACCTCGTCGCGGTCGATTGGAGTCCTGACAATACTAGTCACATGACTGTAGTGTCAACTGACTAGTGTCAGGCTCGTCGCACCACGGTTACAAACGACGTCGACAGGGAGAAAGTTGCCGCCTCTCGTCGTAACCTACTCGGAGTCAATCGTCCGGTTTTGCACGGGGCGACGCACCAGGCATGCCGGCGGCCGCCGCAACGGCCTCCGGGTCGCCCCCCCACATAGGAAGTATCCATGCGAAGCGCACGCGCTCTCTTGATCGTTTCCGTTCTCGCCCTGCTCACCGTGATCCCCGCGCCGGCGCCGGCGCAACAGGCCGAGACCCTCAGCGCCGAGACCCTGGTTGGCCTCGAGCGCGTCGGCCAGGCGGTGCTCGATCCGAGCGGCACCAAGGTCGCCTACACCGTCAGCACGCCGCGCACTGCCGACGATCCCCCCGGCGGAACGTACTCCGAGCTCTGGGTGGTCGATCTGACCGGCGGCGAGCCGCGCCGCTTCATCGGCAAGCCCAACAGCGTGTCATCGCCGGCGTGGTCGCCCGACGGCAACCGCATCACCTTCCTGGCGACGCGCCCGGCACACAGTCCCGTGCGGCAGGTTTACGCCATGCCGGTCACCGGCGGCGAGGCGCTGCCGCTGACCGATCACCCGGTGTCGATCGCGGCCTACGGATGGGCGCCCGACGGCCGCCACATCGCTTTCATCGCCTCGGACGAGGCGACGGACGAAGAAGAGGAGGCCGCTGCCGCAGGACGCGACTGGCAGGTTTTCGACGAGACCTTCAAGCACCGCCGCCTGTGGGTGTTCGACATCGCCGAGGGGCACAGCCACCCACTCTACGACGACGCGCTGACCACCTGGGCCTTCACCTGGGCGCCGGACAGCCGCACGCTGGTGATGCAGGCGTCCGCGACGCCACGCACCGACGATCAGTACATGTTCACCGACCTGTACCGGCTCGAGTTGCATGGTGAGGGACCGCAGAAGATCACCGACACCGAGGGCAAGATCGGCGCCTTTGCCGTCTCGCCCGATGGCGTCGACATCGCCTGGGTGGGTGCCACCAGCCTCAATGACCCGCTGGCGCAGAGCCTGTTCACCGCCACGCTCGATGCCGCGGCACCGCGCAACCTGACGGAGGGCTTCGAGGGCTCGGTCACCGCACTACAGTGGCTCGACGACGGGAGCCTGGCGATGCTGACCGACGTCGGAACCGCCACCAAGCTGTTTCGCGTCGACGCCGGCGGCGGCGCGCGCACGGAGATTCCCACCGAAGGCAAGATCTTCCATTCGTTCGACGTGCACCCGGCGAGCAACCGCTACGTCGCCGTCGGCGACACGCCGCAGCACCCGGCGGAGCTCTTTGCCGGCACGCTCGACGGCGGTGAGCTGACCCGTGTGACCTATCACAACCCCGAGCTCGACGAGGTGCGCCTGGCGCGCCAGGAGACCGTCCGCTGGCAGCGCCCGGACAGCTATGCGATCGAGGGCGTGCTGACCTACCCGCTCGACTACGTCGAGGGCCAACGCTACCCGTTGGTGCTGCAGGTGCACGGCGGCCCAGAGGGCGTCAGCCTGGACGGCTGGACTTCGAGCGCTACCTACCCGGTGCAGCTACTCGCCGCGCACGGCTTCATGGTGCTGCAACCCAACTACCGCGGCAGCGCCGGCCGCGGTGTCGCCTACAGCAAGGCCGACCACGACGATCTCGGCGGCGAGGAGTACCAGGACGTGCTCGCCGGCATCGACTACCTGACCGATCGCGGCCTGGTCGACGGCGACCGCGTCGGCACCGGCGGCTGGTCGTACGGCGGCTATTTCTCCGCCTGGGCCGCCACCATGCACTCCGAGCGCTTCAAGGCTGCCGTGGTGGCCGCCGGCATCAGCGACTGGGTGTCGTTCACCGGCACCACCGACATCCCCGCCGAGATGTCGCTGGTGCACTGGAACCAGTGGTGGTGGAGCAACCCCGAGCTGCACTGGATGCGCTCTCCGCTGGCGCACATCGACAAGGCGCGGACCGCCACTCTGATCGTTCACGGCAGCGCTGACGAGCGCGTGCATCCCGAGCAGAGCCTCGAGCTGTACACCGCGCTGCGACTGAAGGGTGTGCCCACCGAGCTGGTGCTCTACCCACGCGAGCCGCACGGCCTGCTCGAGCGAGCGCATCAGATCGACTTCGCCGAGCGCGTCGTGCGGTGGTTCGAGACCTACTTGAAGTGAGTGTCCTGTCCTACTGACAGCCCGGCTATCGGCGCGTAGCTTGAAAGCAGGCATACAACACCCGTAGACGAGGAGGATCCAATGCCTGCCAACATGCAGCGCGAAAAACCCCTCACCGTAGGCGATGACGACGCCGTCAGAGAGCTTTTCGACAAGGTCCGCTCCGGACACCTGCCGACCTCGGCGCGCATGCGCGAGCTCATTCTCAAGGCGGGGACCCGCGCCATCGCGATGCACGACGAGGACACCAGCAACATGACGCCGGCGGAGCGCAAGGCCTTCACCCACGGCCTGCTCACCGGGTATTCCGTCGCCACCTGCCTGCTACAGCAGCAGGAAGAAGACGCCGCCACCCACTGAGCTCCGGGGCCGCTCCTTCCCGCGAGCACGCCGCGCCGCAAAGGCACGACGTCCCGAGCAGTGGGCGTTCGCGGAGGTCGTCGATCAGTCGGCGACCTCCGCCTCGGCTTCGATCTCCACTAGATGGTCGGCGCCTACTAGTGGGGCCTGCACCAGCGTGTTGGCCGGCCTGGCGGCGCCGAGACGTTGGCCGTGTACCCGCGCCACTGCTTCCCAGTGCTCGATGTCACGCACGTAGACGCGCGTGCGCACGACCTCGGCGAGGGCACCGCCGAGCGATTGCAGCGCACCCTCGATCTTGTCGAAGATGAAGTGCGCCTGCGACGCCGGATCTGCGCCACCGATCAGACGGTCGCCGTGGCTCGCGGTGGTGCCCGATACGAAGATGCGCTTGCCGACCCGCACGGCGCGGCTGTATCCACCGACCTCCTCCCACGAGGTGCCGCTCGACACCCGGACCCGGCCGTCGACGCCGGTCTCGGCGACGTAAGGCGCAGGGAACTCGTCGAGATGGTGTGACAGATCACCCGATGCGGTCAGGAAGGGGGGACGGCGGTACTCGTCGCCGCAGTCGCCCGGGATCGGATGCAGCGCCGCGAGCGCTTCGTCGATGCGGGCACGGTCCTGGTCGTCGAGAACCAGCGCCAGCGACCGCAGGTTGTCGGCGATGTGCTCGCTCACACCCAACCGCGCCCCGACGATGATGCCGCCGACGCCGGGCTCGTCGAGGATGGCGCGCGAGGCAACGTTGGCGATCGACACACGGTGTTTCTGTCCCACCTGCCGCAGCGCCTCGAGTAGCTGTTGCAGCAGCGCCCAGCCGCCGGCCTCGCGCACGAAGCGCCCGTACTTCATCTGCGACCAGGTTTCGAGCCCTTCCTCGTCGGGCTCGGGCGCGCCGAGCCAGCGCTCCGACAGGAAGCCGCCGGCGAGCACGCCGAAGGCGAGCAGCGTGATGCCACGCTCGCGACACAGCGCGGTCATGCCGTTGACCCGGGCGCGCTGGTCGAGGAGCGAGAAGCACACCTGGTTGCTGGCGATCTCGATGCCGGTCTCGACGATCATGCGCAGGTGGGCGGTGTCGGTGTTGGTCAGGCCGAGATAGCGAATGAGCCCCTCGTCCTTGAGCTCCTGCAGGTACCACAGCGTGTCGAGGTAGCGCGGGTCGGCGTAGTTCCAGGCGTGAAACTGCAGCAGATCGAGCCGCTCGCCCTGCATACGACACAGCGAGCGCTCGACCGCCTCGCGCACCTGCTCGCGGCTGGTCGCTCCCGGCTGCGGCACCCACTTGGTGAGCAGCTCGACGTCACCCTCGCCCTCGCCGGCGCGGAACAGCCCGACGATCTCCTCGGCGGACCCGTAGTGATCCGCCATGTCGAAAGTGGTCAAACCGGCTTCGACGTACGGCTGCATGGCGCGCGCCGCCGCGGCGAGATCGAGCTTTCTGCCGTCGCGCTCCATGTCGGCGATCTGCCACAGGCCGGTGACGATGCGCGAGATGTTCAGATCCGGCCCCATCTCCCGGCGCTCGACCGGAACGCCGTCGGGTGCACGCTTGTCGGCCATGGTTGCTCTACTCCGGAGGCAGGGTGGCGAAGCGTTGCTGCAGGTCGACGCCGGTGCGCCGCAGCGCGGCGAGCTCGCGCACATAGATGACGCTGCCGAGCGCCATCACCGCGAGCCACACCACGGTGGAGTGAAAGTACCAGGCGGGCAACGGCGTGGTGAGGTCCTTGTACACGTGCACCACAAGGAAGGTGCCGAGGAACGCGATGCCGAGCAGCGACAGCGCCACCTGTGCGCCGCGCTGCGGCAGCACGCGTACCTGCGCGGCGAGCGGCGGATTGCGATGCGGCAGCGCCAGCACCGAGGCGCACATCAGCAGGAAGTTGACCAGCATCCCGGTCACCAGGATGTCGATGCCGAGGAAGAAGTCGCCCGCCAGGTGGCTGCCGAGGATGCCAACGGTCGCCGCGCAGCCGCTCAGCGCGATCGCCACGGTCGGGGTGTGGCGCGTCGGGTGCACGGTGGCGACCCGGCGCGGGAAGATGCCGTCCTCCGCCCAGGCGAACATCAGGCGGGAGACCGCCAGCAGCATGGCGGGTAGATCGTTGGTCAGCGCCACCGTGGCGCCGGCGACGATTGCCACGGTCCAACCGGGCGACAGCAGGTGGCCGAGCAAGCCGGGTGCGGTGACGTCCTGCTGCTGTGCCACGGCGGCGACGTACTGCCACGGCACGGCGTGGTAGACCGCCGCGGTGAACAGGAAGTAGAAGCCCCCCACGCTGGCCACCGCGACGCCGATCGCCAGCGGCAGGTTGCGGCTCGGATCGCGTGCCTCGCCGCCCGCCTGGGCGATCGAATCGAAGCCGATGAAACTGGAGAAGAGGATCGCCGCGGCGGCGAGGAACGAGCCGAAGTCGAAGGGCGCCGCCGGCGGCGCGGGCATGGTCGCCCCCTCGGCGGCGAGCGCGGCGGCGAACTGCGCGTGATCGAAGCCAAAGCCGGCGACGATGACCACCGCGCCGAGCGCGAACATCAGGAACATCATCGGCACCAGCGTGGGCTCGTAGAGCTGCACGCCGCGCATGTTGATCGCCACGAACGTCCACAGGAACAGCAGCGCGATGGCGACCCGCACGACGCCGGTTTCGAGCAGCGCGGCGGGCGCCGGCTGGCCGAGCGCGGCGGCGATGTCGCGCAGGAACGGCACCAGCACGTACGACACCACGCCGATGGCGATCGACAGACCGAACCACTGCGAGAAGCTCGCCACGAAGCCGAGGTAGGGGCTGAGCGCGCGGCTGGCGTAGACGTAGCTACCGCCGGCGCGCGGCATCGCGGAAGCGAGGATGGCGTACGCCAGCGCGGCGAGCACCGCCGGCACAGCGGCGAACACGTAGGTCGGCAGCACCCACGGCCCGATCCCCGGCACGTTGCGCTGTATGACGAAGGGCACCACGTTGATCGCCGCGCCGAGCATCGAGCAGATGCCGGTGGCCGCGAGGCCCAGCAGACCTATCTGGCGCGCCAGCCCGGAGCGAGCTTCGGCGGTGGTACTCGATGTCGACATGTCGCTCCCTTCGTTTACCCGGACTCGCACGTGCAGCGTAACCGTTACGCCCGAGTCGGCGGACCTGTCGTGCGGCGCTCCGCTATCGCTCGCTCAGAATCGGATCGGGACGCACGGCCAGCGTACCCGTGTAGGTCTCGGCGCCGACGGTCAGCTCGAGGAAGTAGGTGCCGGCTCCGGCTTCCGGCAGGCGGGGCCCGCCGCGGAAGCCGCGACCACCGCGACCGGCGGCCGGCTCACTCCCGGGCGGCGCATCGAAGTAGAGGTCCCACATCCAGCGGCGGATGCCGGTACCGGGAGCCAGCTCGACGCGGCGGCGATTGCCGGAACCGTCGGTGATGGTGAGCACCGGTGCGAGGTCGTCGGCGCCGACCCAGAAGGTGATCAGCGCGTTGTTGCGGAAGCGCGCCCGCGCCAGGCTCGAGGTCGGCTGGATGGTGGCGGGGTTCTCGCCGGCCCACCAGAAGTGGCCGCGCTGCCCGCCGCGGCTGACGTTCTCCCACAAGGTCGCCGGGCGCTGCTCGAACAGCCAGCCGTCGCGCGCCTGCACCTCGGCGCTGAGCTGCTGCAGCGGCGTGATGTCGTCCATGATCCAGATGCTGCGGCCGTGGGTGCCGGCGATCAGGTCGTTGTCGCGCGGGTGGATCGCCAGGTCGTAGACCGGCACGGTGGGCATGCCGTTCATGAACTTCATCCAGCTTTGGCCGTCGTCGACCGAGGCGAACAGACCGAATTCCGTGCCGACGAACAGCAGTTCAGGGTTGCGTAGATCCTGACGGATCACCCGCACCACATGCCCTTCGGGCAGGTTGCTGGTGATGTCGGTCCAGGTGGCGCCGAAGTCGGTGGTCTTGAAGACGTACGTGCCGAAGTCGTCGGAGCGATGGCCGTCGAAGCTCAGGTAGGCCTCGCCGACATCGAAGTGCGACGCCTCCACCCGGCTGACCCAGGTGCCACCGGGCACCCGCGGCACGTTGGCGCGCACGTTGGTCCAGGTAACCCCGCCGTTGCGTGACACCTGCACGTTGCCGTCGTCGGTGCCGGCCCAGATCACCTGCGGCGTGATCGGTGACTCCGACAGAGTCGAGATCGCCGCGTGGTCCTCTGCCCCGCTGTTGTCGGGGGTCAGCCCGCCGCTGATCCCCTGCAGCCGCTCCTCCGGGTCGTTGCGCGACAGGTCGGGACTGATGATCGTCCAGCTGTCGCCGGCATCGGTGGTCTTGAAGAGATAGTTGCCCGCCAGGTACAGCGTCGAGGTGTCGTGGTGCGACATCAGCATCGGCGACGTCCAGTTGAAGCGGAACAGCGGATCCTCGCGGGTGAACAGCCGCGCGAGCGCCAGCGCCTCGGGCGACGCGCCGGACAGCGCCCCACCGCGGCCGCCGCCCTGTGGCGTCGCAGCGGCGTCCTCACCGGTCGCGCTCAGGCCACGATCGGCGACCGCCGCGCGAGCCACCTCGACGTAGTTGCTGATGTTGCCGGGATTCGGCCTCGACCCGCCGGTCTCGTGGGTCACCGGATCGTAGCGCCGGAAGCTGCCGTTCTCCGCTTCGGTGTAGACCTTGCGCCAGTCGGTCGGGTCGATCTGCGCGAACATGCCGTCGCCCCAGTGCATCTTCCAGTTGGAGTCGTTGAGGATGCCGCGGATGTCGCGCGAGAAGCTCGGCCCGGCCCACGAGCCGTTGTCCTGCAGCCCGCCGTAGACGTAGTACGGATCGCGCATGTCGACGCCGACGCGGTAGTACTGCCCGATCGCCATGTTGTCGAACATGACGAAGTGGGCGCCGTGATCCTGGGTCAGGAAGGCACCCTTGTCCTGACCGATGTAGTAGCGGTCCTGGTCGGTCGGATCGAGCCACATGGCGTGGAAGTCGCCGTGGATCTCCTCGTCCTCGGCACCGTTGTAGAGCGTTCTGCCGCCGTCCTCCGACACCATGAAGCGGGTGGTGAGCAGGTACACGCGCTGGTCGTTCTGCGGGTTGATGCGGATGTTGCTGTAGTAGAAGGGGCGGTTGTTGTAGGTGTTGACGTAGCGCCACGAGGCGCCGCCGTCCTCGGAGCGATAGACGCCGGGGCCGAGGGTGGCGAGATCGGCCGGCTCGCTGCTGCCGACCTCCTGGCCTTCGGGCCGCTGGGTCTCGATCAACGCCATGACGATGTCGGGGTTCGACCGGTAGATCGCCAGGCCGATGCGCCCGGTGTCGCCGGTGGGCAGGCCGTTGGTCAGCTTGACCCAGGAATCGCCGCCGTCGGTGCTCTTGAAGATGCCGCCGTCAGGACCGCCGCTGTCGAAGCGCCAGGGGCGGCGGATGCGCTCGTAGTAGGCGACGTAGAGGACGTCGGGGTCGGTGGGGTCGATGACCAGGTCGGTGGCTCCGGTGCGGCCGTCGTTGGGCAGGCCGCCGGCCTGGATACCCTCGACCCCGCCAGCGTTTTCCTCATGCGGGCCGCTCTGATTCATTCGATCTCCGCCCGCCCGCCCCCCGCCGGCCCCGGGGCCGCCTGCGGCGGCCTCCACTATCGGGAGGTCGGTGCCGAGCTTGGTCCAGCTCTCCCCGCCATCCGTGGTCTTGAACAGGCCGCGCTCGCCGGTGTGGCCCCACAGCCGCCCGATCGCCGCCACCCAGACGGTGTCCGGGTCGGTCGGATGGGTCACCACGCGGGCGATCTGGTTGGTCTCCTCCAGACCCATCAAGGCGAAGGTGTCGCCGCCGTCGGTCGACTTGTAGATGCCGCGCCCCCAGCTCACGCTGTTGCGGTTGTTGGCCTCGCCGGTGCCCACCCACACGATGTCGGGGTCGGGCTGGAAGATCGCCAGATCGCCCACCGACACCACTTCGTAGTCGTCGAAGATCGGCTCCCACGAGTTGCCGGCGTTGTCCGAGCGCCACACGCCACCGGTCGCGGTGCCGACGTACACCCGCTGGAAGTCGCTCTCCACCGCCTCGATGTCGGTGACGCGCCCACCCATGTTGGCGGGCCCGATGTTGCGCCACACCATGTCCTGGAAGAGCTGCTCGGCGCTCTGCGGCGCGGGCGCACGTCCGGCGACGGACGGCGGCGACGCGGCGGACGTCAACGCCACCCCGAGAATGAAGCTGAAGATCAACAGGAAGGCGAACGGAATGCGGCGGATCATCGGGGCTCCTCGGTATCTGGTCGCCGTCGCCGGCCACGGCCTGCCGTTCGCCGGCTCGTCGACGGGCTGTGGGGCAATCTACAGCGGCACCGATGAGCCGCTCAACCGACCGCACCGCCAAGGCGGCGCTCCATGCCTCGGAGGTCTAGGAGTGTG
>JASFRZ010000055.1:0-16075 GCA_050114655.1 Acidobacteriota bacterium | reverse complement strand
GGACGGTCTCGTGATTCCGACCTACCGGTACAACGACGCGCTTTCTCGAGCGACCATCGCGCTTTCTCCCGATGGCGAGCTGCTGGCGTTCGTCGCCCGCCGCGATGGTGTCGGCAGGTTGTTTCTGCGCGACTTGAGGAGCTACGAGATCATCGAGGTGCCCAGTAGCGACCGTGCCATGATGCCGTTTTTTTCACCGGACGGGCGTCAAGTCGGGTTCATGGCCAACGGCAAGCTGTGGCGTGCTGCGATCTCCGGCGGAGTTCCGGTGGAGATCGGGAACGTCACCAGCGCTGCGGTGGGCGCAAGTTGGGGCGCTGACGGGACCATCGTATATGCGCCCTCCTACGCCAGCCGCCTGTGGAAGATCCCCGCGGCCGGTGGGGTCGCGGAGCCGCTGACGACACTGCGGCTCGAGGCTGGGGAGGCGAGCCATCGTTGGCCGCACGTCCTGCCCGATGGCTCGGGTGTCCTGTTCTCCATCAAGCCAAGCACGGCGCAGACTCTGAACGAAGGCAGGATCGCCATCGCGTCGCTTGCCACCGGAGAATACGAGGTCGTTCTCGAGGGGGGCACCGCGGCGCGCTACATCGACGGTGGCTACCTGGCGTATGCGAGGGAGGGGCGCTTGTTCGCCGCGACATTCGATCTCGCTACACGGCAAGTGGGCTCGCCGGTACCGGTGCTCGAGAACCTGGTGAGCCACCCCACCAACGGCGCCGCGTGGTTCGCTTTGGCTTCCAACGGCACGATCGCGTGGGTCCCCGGCAAGGAGGTTCTTGCTCGGACCGAACTGCAGTGGCTGACCCAGGACGGCACCGTGATCCCGTTTACGCTCGTCGATGACGTCGGCGGGCTTGCCATTTCGCCGGATGGCGACCGGATGTTGATGCAAGTCCCTGCGGCGAACGACAAGCTGTGGTTGCTCGATCTCGGAGAGCAACCCCTGATGTCGCGGTTTTCGACCGGTCCCGGAAACGACTTCGGCGCGGCGTGGTCGCCGGACGGCCAGTGGGTAGTCTTTTCATCCGATCGCGCCGGCGGCGACGGTGTGCTGTACCGACTGCCCGCGAGTGGTGGCAGCACCGCGGAGCCTCTCGATGCGGGCGACGGCTTCGTGGTGCGCGTTGACGTGGCCGGGCAGGCCCGATTGTTGGCCTTCGACCGGTCTGGCCCCGATAGCGCTTCGGACATCTGGGTTGCGGCGATCAACCCGGACGGCACGCTCGCCGCGGCGCCGAAGGCGGTGACAAACACTCCGTTCAACGAGATTGCACCGGCGCTATCCACCGACGGGACTCTGGTGGCGTTCGCCTCCGACGAGTCCGGCGAATCTGAGATCTATGTGAGCCGCTATCCGCCGATGGGTTCCAAGAGGCTCGTGTCTGTTGATGGCGGACTGAGTCCCCTGTGGCGGCCGGATACCCACACACTGCTCTACTGGAACGACGAAGGGCTGCATTCCGTCGAGATCATCGCGACTTCTGAGGTGCGCGCCGGAGCGCGAGATCTCCTGGTCGGCTCGGGATCGTACATCGACCGCGCTTACGCCTACATGCCCGACGGTAGTCGACTCCTGCTTGCTTCTACTTCGGACGCCGCGGCGTGGGACAAGAGCACGATCAACGTCATGCTCAACTGGTTTCCGGACCTGGAGCGACGCGTGGCCTCGGGGCGATGATCACGGCAATCCAGGTACTGTCAGGTTCAGCCGCTCCGGCGGGGCGACTGCGGATCCGCGTGGACGAACCGGAACCACACCAAGCCGTCGAGCTCGCTGTCTCCCGTCGATGGATTCCACTCAGGTGGTGACTCTTGCCAGCGCCGTCGCAGTGCGGCGGCCGTTTCGGTAGCGTCCGCAAGGTAGCGGGCGTGCTCTTCCCTTCTGCGGGCAGCGGCTATCGGGTCCGGCGGCGCGGCGCCGGACGCCTGCATCAGGGCATCGACGCTCAGCTCCAGCGGCGCCCGGCCGGCATCGGGCCGGTCGGCGTGACGCCAGACTCCGTCCCGCCAGCCGAAGCGATAGAGGGGCACGAACTCCATCCCATGGTCGGCCACGAACTCCACCGCGGAAAGGACGAAGTCGATATCTTCGCCGGAGGCGTACCACGGAAGGGAGATCCGGGCCCACCCGGGCTTGATACCGTTGAGGCCTTCTCCCAGCAGGCGGCGAAGCGCTGCCGATCTGTCCGCGTCGATCCCGAGCAGTCGGTGGCCGTAAGGTCCCGCGCAGGAGCAGCCGGCGCGGTTCTGGATGCCGAACAGGTGATCGAGCAGCGCCGAGACCAGATCGTGGTGTAAGCCTTCGACGGTGATCGAGATGATGGCCAGCCGTCGAGCGCGCTGCGGACCGAGGACTCGTATCCTCGGGTGGTCTGACAGCCGGGCGGCGGCCTGACGGGCGATGGCGATCTCGTGATCCTGGATAGCCGCTGGTCCGGCCATCTCCTTGATCAGGAAGGCCAGCCCCGCGCGAACGTCACCGAGGATCGCCGGGGTGCCCCCCTCCTCGCGCTCGGCCAGCCGATGAACATAGTCCACGCCCTCGCGGCTCGGACTCGCCACGTACGCCACAGTGCCGCCCCCCGGACGCTCAGGCGTGCGCGATCGAAACAATGCGCGGTTGGCGACGAGCACTCCGGAAGCCTCCGGTCCCCCGACGAACTTGTGCGGTGAGAGAAAGAGCGCATCGATTCGCTCGTCCGCGTTCGGTGGATGCATATCGATCGGAACGTACGGTGCGGCCGCCGCGTAGTCGAAGAACGCCAGCGCATCCGCCCGGTGAAGCGTGCGCGCAATCGCCGCAACGTCGGAGATTATTCCGGTCACATTGGAGGCGGCCGAAAAGCTGCCGATCTTGAGCGGGCGGTCGCCATAGCGCTGGAGACGCGCGGTCAAGTCCTCGAGATCGATCGCCCCGTTGCCGTCCAGGTCGATTTCCTCGACATCGGCGATCGACTCGAGCCACGGAAGCTGGTTCGAGTGATGTTCGTAGGGACCGACGAACACCACGGGACGGCGATCCGCGGGAATCGCGCGGGACAGTGCGTACTCCCGTTCCAGAGGCTCGGGGATGCGCAGCCCGAGAAGGCCGACCAGCTTGTTCACTGCCGCCGTGGCGCCCGAGCCGCAGAAGACGATCTCGTCGTCGTCCGCGGCGTGCACCGCGTCGCGGACGATCCGCCGTGCCGCCTCGCGCAGCTCGGTCATGATCCGCCCGGTCGTGGAGATCTCGGTGTGCGTGTTCGCATAGAAAGGGCGAGCAAGCCGCACCCAGTCCTCGACGGCGGCGAGGTGCCGACCGGTGGCGGTGAGGTCGGCGTAGCACACCAGGCGACGCCCGAAGGGCGTGTCGATCCAGGCCGGCCTGGACAACTCCTGTTGCCGGATCCAGGTCGCGGTCTCTTCGAGGCCGATCGACGTCGCGCGCGGCATGGCGGTTTCCTCTCAGTCGCTCTTCGGTGAGTGCAAGCAAGCGGCGACCACGGCGTCGCCGGTGACGTTGGTGGTCGTGCGCATCATATCGAGGAGTCGATCGACACCGAGCACGAGGGCGACGCCCGCGACCGGCACGGCGATGGTTTCGAGGATGACGACGAGAAACACGACGCCGATGCTCGGAATCGCGACGGCGCCGACCGAGCCGATGAGCGAGATGGCAACGATGCTGAACAGGTCGGCGGCACCCAGAGGCTGCCCGAACGACTGCGCGAGGAACACCGCGGCCACCGACAGGAACATTGCCGTGCCGTTCATGTGCAGGGTGGCGCCGATCGGCAGCACGAACGACGTCACCTCATCGGACATGTGGAGCTCCTCGCGGCACTGTTCCATGGTCACGGGAAGGGCGGCAGCGCTGGAGCTGGTGGAAAACGCCACCAGCATGGCCGGGGACAGGCCGCGGAAGAAGCCGATGACGTCGACCCGCGCGAAGGCACGCAGCACCAGCGGAAAGACCACGAACGTCTGTAGAACGAGCGCCAGGGTGAGGGTCGAGAAGTAGCCGCCCAGTGCCCGCAGCAAAAGGGCGAGTTGCCCCGGGTCATCGGGGGCGACGGTGACCAGGGCGTCGGCGATCAGGGCGAATACGCCGATCGGCGCCAGCTTCATGCCCAGCTTGACGAGCTGGATGACCACCGTGGCGACGCCGTCGAGCAGGCCGAGCACCGGCGCCGCCTTCTCCGCCGGTACTTGCAGCAGGGCGATACCCAGCAGCAGGGCGACGAACACGAGTTGCAGCAGGTTGGCGTTGTTCGATGCCGCCGCCACGAGGTTCTCCGGCACCAGATCGACGAGCGCCTGCAGTGGGCCGCCGCCGCGCAGGCCGGCGGCGGAGTCGGCGGTCGCGGGGGTGGAGGCGCCGTACGCCGTCACGAGATCGGCCCGCATGTCCTCCGGCAAGCCGGCGCCGGGCCGGATCAGCAGCGTGACCGACACGGCAATCAAGGACGCGAGCAGGCTCAGTGCCAGGAACGCGGACAGCGTGCGCATGCCGAGGCGCGACAGCTTGCGCACATCGGCGAGCGAGGCCACGCCGAGGACCAGGGTCGAGAACACCAGCGGTACGGCGATGAGCTTGAGGAAGTTGAGAAACAGGCGTCCGAAGGGGGCGATCCAGGTGGCGATGAAGGCGTCCCAGCCGGCCAGGCCGCCGACGATGCCATAGATCAGCCCGGCGACAAGCGCCGCGAGGACCTGCCAGTGGGCCTGTCGATACCAGCTCATGCGGCGCAGTTTAGCGATAGAATCGGCGCCGTGCCCGGGACCCACGAATACATCCCCGACCCCCGCAACGACGACGTTCTCGTCTATCTCGACGGTGAGCTGGTACCGCGCGCCGAGGCCAAGGTGTCGGTGTTCGATTCGGGCTTCGCCCTTGGCGACGGGATATGGGAGGGGTTGCGGCTGCACAACGGCAAGTACGCCTTCCTCGACAAGCACCTCGATCGCCTGTTCGAGGGCGCGGCGACCCTGCAGATCGACATCGGCATGAGCCGCGACGAGCTCACCGAGGCTCTGTACCGCACGGTGCGCGAGAACCACATGGAATCGGGGGTGCACGTGCGCCTGATGATCACGCGCGGCCTCAAGCACACACCGTCTCAGGACCCGCGAGTGAATGTCGGGCCGCCGACGGTCGTCATTGCCGCCGAGTACAAGGAGGCCAGCCCGGAGCCGCGCCGCCAGGGCATCGAGCTCGTGACTTCGCACATCCGCCGCGGCCGCGCCGACGTCCAGGACCCCAAGGTCAACTCACACAGCAAGCTCAACTGCATCCTCGCCATGCTCGGCGCCATCAACGTGGGCGCTGACGAGGCGCTCATGCTCGACCCGCAGGGTTTCGTCGCCACCTGCAACGCAACGAATTTCTTCGTCGTGCGCGACAACGAGGTGTGGACCTCCACCGGCGACTACTGCCTCAACGGCGTCACCCGCGCGGTGGTGCTCGAGATCTGCCGTGACAACGGCATCGTCGCGTACCAGAAGAACTTCACCCTGCCGCAGGTCTACTCGGCCGACGAGGCGTTCGTCACCGGCACTTTCGGTGGCCTGACACCGGTGGTCGCGGTAGATCGACGAACCATCCGCAGCGGTGCACCGGGAAGTCTGACCCGTCGGCTCATCGAGCTCTACGAGCAGCGGGTCGCGGAAGAAACCGCAGGCTCCTGAGGCGAAGGCGGCACCGGGCCCGGCAAGAGACCTTCAAAGATCGTCCTGCGGTCGGTAAGCCGGCGTGCCCCTGTGAGGACTCCCGTGCGGCGACTAGAATGCCGGCGGCGATTTGCCGGAGAAACAGGAGGCAGAGTGGTCGGCAAGACCCTCGGTCATTACGAAGTCTTCGAACCGCTCGGCGCCGGCGGGATGGGCGAGGTGTACCGGGCCCGGGACACCAGGCTCGATCGTGACGTCGCCATCAAGGTCCTTCCGGAGGCTGTCGGCACCGACCCCGAGCGCTTGGCGCGCTTCGAGCGGGAGGCCAAGCTCCTCGCCTCGCTGAATCACCCCAATATCGCCTCCATCTACGGGCTGGATGAGGATGGCGGACAGCGATTCATCGCCATGGAGCTGGTGCCCGGCCGGAGCCTCGCCGCGCGGCTTGATGAGGGCCCACTACCACTCGTGCTCGCGATGCGGCATGGCATCAGCATCTGCGGTGCCCTGCACGAGGCCCACCGGGCCGGCATCGTTCACCGTGACCTGAAGCCGGGCAACATCATGCTTACCGGCGATGGGCTGAAGCTGCTCGACTTCGGCCTCGCAAAGGTCGTCGCGGCGCCGGAACACACGGCGAGCGACGCCTCCTGCGCGACCGCGGCGTATCCCCACACCGAATGGGGAACGCCGATGGGGACCGTGCCGTACATGCCGCCCGAGCAACTCGAGGGCTCGGAAGTCGACGCGCGAGCCGACATCTCTGCATACGGCTGCGTGCTGTATGAAATGGTTGCCGGCAGGCGCGCGTTTCAGGGGGCGAGCACCGCCGCCGTTATCACCGCCGTCATGAATTCGGAGCCCACGCCGCTGAGCTCGATGATCCCCGAGGTCCCCCCTTTGCTCGACCATGTCGTCGGCAGGTGCCTTGCCAAGGATGCCGACAAGCGCTGGCATTCGGCACGAGATCTTGCCGCCCAGCTCGAGTGGATTACGGAATCGGTACCAGCGCCGCTTCCGCCCGTTGCCGTCGATCAGCAGCCCCATCGTGTGCGTGAGCGGCGAGCGGGGAGTGAGGAGCAACCCGATCGCGCCCGTGCTGCCGAGGTTGCATACTTCGGAAGCGAAGACGGGACGAAGATCGCGGCCGCTCGAGGCGGAAGCGGCGAGCCATTGCTGGTGGTTCCGACGATGGTCGACACGATCGAGGCGTCGCGGGCGACCCACGCCGCGGCCTTCGAGAGCCGTGAGGTGATCACCTTCGACCGCCGCGGCACCGGATTGTCGGACCGCGGTCCATCTGCGGAAGGCGCGGGCCCCTATCTGCAGGATGTGCAGGCCGTCGTCGAAGGCTTCGAGCTGGAGAGCTTCGACGTCCTCGGTGCCCTCCTCGGTAGCGTCGAGGCAGCTTGGGTGGCAGCCCGTAACCCCGAGCGGGTGAATCGCCTGGTGCTCCGCGGACCCACACTCGGACTGCGCGACTGGGCGGCCATCCCGGGAGTCGCCGCCGCTCTGGCCGCGTTGGAGCACGACTGGGAGTTTTTCACCGAGTCCTTCGGGCAGTTTGTTGCCGGATGGGGCAATCCCGCCGGCCCCCGCCTGGCGGCGCGGTTCCGGAAGGTGACGAGCCGTGAAGAGCTGCGCGCCCTTCTGTCGGGCCTCATGGATCTCGACCTGATCGCCGTGTACGAGAAGATCCAGGCGGAGACCCTCGTCGAGCACCACCCCGGCTATTTCTTCCCGGACAGCTATTCGCGCCGCGTTGCGTCGACGATTCCCAACTGTCGTATGGCCATCTTCGAAGGCGAAGGAGGTGACTTCATCGACGACCTTTCGATCGCCCGCGCCTTTATCCAGGGGGAATGAAATTCAGGCGGATGCTGGCCTAGGTTTCGATCTCCACGCTGAGGGCGTCGCCGGCCTCGAGGACGCGCTCTTGTGGCAGGCGGATGGACAGGTGTTCGGCTTCCTGGGTGAAGGCCCCCTCCATGCTCGTCCCGTCTACACGGACCGTGCGGGCCTGCTCTCCCGCAGCGACGGAGAGGGTCAACTCGCTGACTTCCAGCCGTCCCCAGGCCAACGAGACGGTATCGATCTGGACGCTGCCCGCGCGCCGCTGGGAGATCGAGCCCCATCCTCGGGCCGCGGTGAACGCCGACGAGAAATCCTCCGGCGTGATGCGCGGGGCGAAGCCGAGTCTCCCTTGGGGGCCGTGGTACTCGAACCCCGACAGTGTGATCAGCATCCCCCAGCTCGCCAGGGCGCGGGCATAGTGGTCGCCGCACTCGATCTCGTTGAACGGGTTCCGCTTGCTCGGATCGTAGCGATCGTGGATCGCCCGGCAGATCGCCAGCGCCTCGGTCAACATCCCTTCGGCTGCCATGTGGCTTGCTACCTGGTACTCGATGCCGGTCCAGACCTCGTTGCGGTACCGCGTCGACCTCGGTCCGAGGTGCGGGCTCAGCGGCCAGGTACAGGTGAACAGCCCCGCTTCGCCGGGGTAGGCGAACCACCGCTCCGGCGCGTGCCGCTGGTTCTGCAGCGCCACGTCGGGTGCCCAGCAGTACTTCCAGATCGAGTCCAGCGTCTGCCGCACGGCTGCCGGCGGATAGAGGTACCCGAGCCCCACCTGATGCGCCCAGCTCTGGCCGAACATCTGGTCGGCGAGGCATCCGTCGGCGTATTGCCAGTCCGGGTGCTGCTCGAGATCGACGTCCTGGACGAAGTATTCGCCGTTGAACAGGCGCTCGATCGAGCTGCTGCTGCCGCGGTCGAAGATGGCCCGGCAGCTGGCGGCGAACGCCTCGTCGCCCATCTCGCGAGCCATCTCTTCCCCCGCCCGAAGGGCGCCGAGGTACAGCGATCCGACCATGGTGTTGGCGCCGTAGTAGTTCTCGTCATAGGTCTGATGCTGCGCGCCCTCGAGCAGGCCGTCGGCGTTTCCGTCTTCCCGGATGAGGAACTCCAGGGCCTGCTTGATGCGCGGCCAGGTGTCGCGCAGGAAGCGGTCGTCGTCGGCGCAGAGGTGCTCCCGCCATGCCTTGAGGATGTAGCCGCCCTGCGCGTCGCCGGCCCAGATGCCCCAGTCTTCGCCGCGGAAGCGGATCTCACCCGTCGCCGCCACGAAGCCGACGCCCGGCGCGAAGTCTTGCATCTCCCGCACCGAGCGCTCGAGCTCGGGAAAGAGCCGCGCCACCGCCTGGGCGTAGTTCCACACGTGCCCGCAGGTGCCGTGACAGCAGCCGCATCCTTCCCACGCCCAGAAGCGCCCGTCTTCCCACCACTGGCAGGTCGCGGTCGCCAGCGTCGAGATGGTGGAGTGGACCCGGAACAGCAGCCACCAGGGCAGGGTGGAGTCGTACCAGGTGTCGTGCCAGAGCTGCGTCTCGCCGGAGAGACGCGCGCGATCGACGGCGATGTACTGCGCCACCGCAGCGGCGTCGGCGAAGCGCGCGGCGTAGCGGTTGCCGGCCACGGAGTCGCGAAAGTACAGGTTCGGCATGTGCCAGCTGACCACGAAAGTCAGCTCGGCGGTTTCACCGGGAGCGAGCTGCAGGGTCCGCCCGACGGCGGCGCGTAACGGCGTTTCAGCCGAGGTGGAGGAGGCGGCGGAGCTCCGCAGGCCCGTCGCCGCGAACAGCGCATCCGGCAGATTGCCAGGGGGCAGATTCGTGGAGGCGTGCGCCTCATCGTCGCCGATCAGCGCCAGGGCCATCGTGCCGAGATCACGGCGCAGAGCGAGATCGCCGAGGTCGGGGCGCATGGGGTCGTCACGGAACTCGATCTGGTCGATGTTGATGTGGCCCCAGCCGCCGCTGACCGCGTCGACGATCTCCAGGTGGGCCGTGCGCCCGAGCAACTCCTCGACGTTCCAGTTGTGCGGTTGCAGGCGCTCGTTGTTCTCCCCGGTGGCGGTGCGTTGCACTGATCCTTCGATGACCAGGTTGATGCACGTCTGCTCGGGGTGGTTGCCGCCGCCGATCAGAAAGCCGATCCAGGGTCGCTCGATGGTGAACTCCGGTGAGGTGAGCCGTCCCGTGCTCGCGTCACCCTCGATAAAGGTGTTCACCAGCCCGTCGCCCCGAAAGCCGGTCACCGCCTGCTGGCCGGGCAAGGTCCCGGCCGCGGGCGCGGTGGCAAAGGCGGCGCCCTCGATTCTCCAGTCGCCGTATCCGGCACCCTCGAAATCGGCGAACACCGAGGGCTCTCGGTAGTCCGCAGGCCGTGGCTCGGCCTGGATCCGGGCGCTTCCCAGGACCGCGGTCATGGCGTCGGAGCGGATCGCGCGGTTGCCGCGACGGGTGAGGATCCCCGGCTCCCGGCCGGTGTCGTAGCAGACCGCGTTCTCGAGCCATCCCGCCAGGGTGACCTGCAGCCGATCCGCCGACACGTTCTCGAGCGTGTAGGTGAGCACGGTCGCCGGAAGGGCGGAATCGGGAGCATTCAGCGGGATGAAAGGCGAGAAGGCGCGCAGCGCGACCTGCAGCGGGAAGCCGTCGTCGGCGTACTCGACGAGGCCGATGGGGTATTCACCGCAGAAACGGACGCTCGGAAATCCGCGCCCGTCGAGCGTGCGCACCAGGCTGCGGCCGCCGCCCTCGACCCTGACCGCGAAGCCCTGATCGATCGACGGTGTGTCGACCATACCCGTGGCGTTGACCACCGCCTGGGTGGCGCTGCGCCCCTCCTGGTAGTTGATCGCTCCGTAGCCGCTGTTGGCGTACTGGTTGAAGATGTCGACGAAGCACAGGCGGCCGTCGCCGGTCAGATAGACCTGGCCGGCGCATATCCCGCCCACCGGCATACCGACCGTCTCGAGCTCGCCGCCCTCGTACCAGACGCGGGCGCCTCGTTGCAGCAGGCTCTCGACCCACTCGGGATTCAGCTTCTTGTCCACGGGAACGAAGTGGTCGACCGTGTCCTGCTTCTCGAACGGGCCCGCGAATGCGGCCAGCGGACCCGCAGCCGAGAGCGTCGCGGCCCCGGTTCCGGCGAGTCGAATGAACCTGCGGCGGTCGATCTTGTCGCCGCAGCAGCCGGCGGCGGCGCACCCGGGCTCGTCCTCCGGGTGGCGGTCGCTCATTGCCCGCTGCCCGTCCGCCCCGCGCCTTCCGCCATGATACGGACCATGAAGCCGAGCGCCTCCGACAGGGCGACCATCTCCTCGAAGATGTCGCCGTAGGCGACGGCGACGTGGTTGGACATGTAGTGGGCCATCAAGGTATCCCGGGACATGCCCAGGTCGGCGGCCATGAAGGGCCAAGACCGGGTGGTGCCCTCCCACCATGCGTCGCGCTTGTCGGGCGGCAGCGTGACGACCTCGCCGCGGCCCACGTCCATCCACAGCACATTGTCGCGCATGTAGCTGCGCGCCCAGGTGATCTCGCCCGCCCGGCTCTCGCCCGCGAACGTGCCACCCGCGATCGGGAAGTAGGCCGCCGGCTGGCGGTAGGAATGCACGCCGGCAAGCGAGTCCTCGTCGTGGTTGAAGGCGTAGGCCGAGCAGGAGCCCGAATTCAGAAGCACCCACACGAAGCGGCCCTCGTGCTCGCCGCCCCAGCGCACATCGTGAAACATGACCGGTGTCGCCAGGCCCTTGTCGAGCAGGAGTCGCTTCATCATCTCCATCGGTACCGCGTTGCCCTGGTCGGCCTCGGTCGCACAGATGATCGGCCCGCCATCGGACTCGGGGCGGCAGGAGGAGTTGAACAGACCTTCGGCGAAATCCGAGGGCGGCCGCAGCGGGATCAGACCCAGCTGGTACTGCCAGCCCAGGCAGTCGGCCTTGTACTCGTTCACCATGTCGAGCACGGCGAGGTAGTCGCGTAGTTGCTCGCGGGTCGCTTCTTCGGTGAAATCGGCCGCGTCCGCCTCGCCCCAGTGGAAGGTGACGCCGCGGTCCTTGACGAAAGCGAATGCGTCGTCGATGCGCGTCGACGCGACCGACTTGCCACGGTCGATGATCCAGGCCTGGTCGATCTTGTGCTCCGAGAAGCCGTGCTTGGCGAGCAGGCGGGGGCCGAAGTAGCCGTTGATCATCCCCATCGAGGTATCGCCGAGCATCAGGATCAGCGCGCGGCGATCGCGCAGCTCGTGGGCGACGCGCCGGGCGCGAGCCGTGGCCTCGTCGGATACCTTCGTCGAGTAGGCGAGGTCCTCCTCGCCGTAGGCGATCCGCCCGGTGGCGCACCACTCCTCGAGGCGCTCCATGAAGGCGTCGTCGCCGGTCCAGACGTCGGCGTCGGTCCACACGCGCGAGAACGGCCGATTGAGGCTCTCCAGGCATGCCCCGGTGTTGAGCAGGCCGACGAGCCCGGGCCATTGACCGGAGAAGTTGCTCGCCAGCAGCAGCGGGTTGTCCTTGCCCACCACGCCCTCGGTGGTGTGCGGGCCGTAGAACCAGTGCACGCACATGCCGATGACCGGGTCATCGACCGGACCCAGCTTTTCCATCGCCTCGTGCGGCTTGGTGAGGAAGCCCTCGATGCGGTACGGGGCATGGCCCAGGTGGCGCAACGCAGCCTCCATCTGCTCGGTTGCCTGGGTGACGGCAGGGAGGGCCAGCTCGTTCGGACGGTCGCGGCCGTCGCCCGGCCAGAAAAGAGCGATTCGCTTTTTCACGGGGTCCCTCCGATCGGATCGCCGCCGTGGGCGACGTTGTCGGGTGTGATGATCCGGGTACCGAGCGTGGTGCGCTCGGGAACCTCGCCGCCGCCGAGCAGGATGAGCGCCTGCTCGATGGCCTCGGAGCCGCCGGTCGGGTACAGGAAGGTCGCGTCGAGGATTCCCTGCTCGACGTACTGCACGCCCTCCTGCGGCAGGCCGTCGATGCCGACGAAGAGCATCTCCTGCTCGCGGCCGGCGGCACGCGCCGCCAGCCAGGCGCCGTGTGCGCCCGGATCGTTGTGTGCGTACACCGCATCGATCGTGTCCTGGGTCGCCAGTGCCGATTCCATCTCGCGGCGGGCGTTCGGCTCGAGCCACTCCATCTCGCCGCTGAACACGATCTCCAGGCCGGGGTTGGCATCCAGGTCGAGCCCTTCGAGAAAACCGCGGTTGCGGTCCTGCCCCGGCGTCGAGGTCATGAGCCCCTTGAGCTCGACGATCTTGCCACGACCGTCGAGCCGCTCGCGGATCCAGCGCCCGGCCGCACGGCCGATGAGCACGTTGTCGGCGCCGATGAAGCTGGTGTACTCGTCGCCCTGGACCTCGCGGTCGAGGATGATGACCGGGATGCCGCGCCGGTAGACCTCGGCGACCGGCTGGGTCAGCGGCGCCGCTTCCTTGGGGCTGATGATCAACAGGTCGATTCCCTGCTCGACGAACTCCTCGACCTGCGACCGCTGGGTGAGCGAGTTGTTCTGAGCGTCCTTGAAGATCACCCGCAGGTTGGGGTGTGCTGCAGCGGCCTCGCGGACATCGGCGTCCATCTGCACGCGCCAGGGCTCGCCGAGGTTAGCCTGGCTCATCCCGATCAGAAACGGGTCCTCGGCGGTACCGGCGTGCCCGCTCGAAGGCTCCGCGGCGCAGGCTACGGAGCCGAGCACCAGCGACAAGATTGCGGACAGTTTCCACAATTTCATGAGCATCCTCCGCTTCACAAACATCCTCCGCGCGTCGTGCTGCCGGTCCGGTCGGGATGCACCGACCCGGTACCTCGTCCGCCCCTCAGTCGCGGCCTCGTTGGAAGAGTACTGCCGTGACGATGATGATGCCCGTGAGCATCAGTCGCGTGGCCTCGGGCGCGGCGTTCAAGGACAGGATCTTCTGCAGGTAGCCGATCGTCAGCACACCGATCAGCGTGGTCGTGATACCGCCCTTGCCGCCCGCCAGTGAGGTGCCGCCGATGACCACCATGGCGATCGCGTCGAGCTCGTAACCCAGGCCGGTCTCGGGGTCTCCATGGGTCTCCTGCGCCGCCTGGCAGATCCCCGCCACTGCGGCAAAGAAGCCCGACAGCGCGTAGGCGGTGATTAGCGTGCGCAGCACCGGCACGCCGGAAAGCCGTGCCGCCTCGATGTTGCCGCCCACCGAGTAGATGTACCGTCCGATTCGCAGGCGCGAGAGCAGCACCCACGTGCACCCGACGCAGGCCAGGAAGATCAAGGTGATGATCGAGACGTTGCCGCCCAGCACGCGGCTGTCGATCAGGCCGAAAATCGCCGGCAGATCGACGAGCTGTGAGGTGCCGGCGGGTCTCATGACATAGGTGGTGATCTTGGTGCCGCCGGAGACCACCTTGGCCAGCCCGCGAGCGAATACCATCATCGCCAGGGTGACGATGAAAGGTTGCAGTCGCAGTCGCGCGATGAGCACGCCGGAAGCCGACCCCAGCAGCGCACCGGCGGCCAGCACCAGCGGGATCGCCAACCACGAAGAGAGGCCGAGCGGCAGCGTGAACCAGGCGAACAACACCGCCGAAAGGGCCAGCACGCTGGAGACCGAGAGGTCGATCCCGGCGGTGAGGATCACCACCGTCATGCCGCACGCCAGGATCCCGTACACCGACACCTGGCGCAGCATGTCGCGGTGCACGCTCCAGCGAAAGAACGCCCCGTCGGCGTTGAACACGACGCCGATCGCCATCATCACGAGCAGCGCGAGGAGCGCCCGGGCGACCGGCGACCGCCACAACTCGGAGAGTCGGCTCACGGCGCCTCTCGTTCGCCGGTCGCACCCATCGCCGCCGCCAGCACGTCGTCCTTGGTCGCTTCGCCGCCGGCAAGCTCGGTTGCGATGCGGCCGCGGTACATGACCAGGATGCGGTCGGCGAGCGTCAACAGCTCGCTGATCTCGGAGGTGATCAACAGGATGCCGATGCCGTCCGCCGCCCAGTTACGCAACAACCGGTAGATGTCCGCCTTGGCCGCCACGTCGATGCCGCGCGTCGGCTCGTCGAGAAGCAGCAGGCGCGGTCGCGTGAGAAGACAGCGGGCGAGGTACACCTTTTGCTGGTTGCCGCCCGACAACGTGCGCACCGGGGCTTCATAGGAGGGAGCGCTGAGGGCAAGGCGCTCGGCCACGCCCCGCACCGCGCGGCGCTCGCCGGCGCGATCCACCCACCCGCCCGGCCCGGTGAACGACCTCAACGCGCTGAGACTGGCGTTGTGGGTGACGCTCGCGTCGGGGAGCATGCCCAACGCCTTGCGGTCATTGCTCAGCAGCGCGATACCACGGGCGATCGAATCGGCCGGTGACAGGGGCGTGAAGGCCTCGCCGTGTAGCCACAGCGCGCCGCCGGCGGCGCGCGGTAGGGCGCCGAAGACGGCGCGCAGAACGTCGGTGGCGCCGCACCCCCGCAGGCCGGCGAGCCCGACGATCTCCCCCTGTCCGACCACGAAGCTCGAGGGTTCGACGAGGTTGCGGCCCGGGCGCGTCGGGTGGGGGACGCACAGGTTGCTCACTTCGAGAGCCGGTGCCTCGATGTGGCGATGAACGGCGCTCCCTGTCTCCTCCTCCACTTCCCGCCCGACCATGAGCGCGACCAGCTCTCCGGGAGACAACTCGGCGGCCGGCGCGGTTCCCACCGCGCGTCCGTCGCGCAGCACGGTGATGCGGTCGGCCAGGCGGTACATCTCCTCCATCCGGTGGGTGATGTAGATGATCGAGCAACCGGATTCCCGCAGGGCGCCCAGTCGCTCGAACAGCGCCGCCACCTCGTGCTCGTCGAGGGCGCTGGTGGGCTCGTCGAGGATCAGCAGGCGAACTTCTCCGGCGAGCGCCCGGGCGATCTCGATTGCCTGCTGCGACGAGATCGGCAGCCGCGCAACCTCGTCGTCCGGTGCGGCGTCGATTCGCGCCGCCTCCAGCACCCGGCGCGCCGCGCGGCGCTGTGCCGCGAAGTCGACACGGCCCCAGCGGTCGGTGCGCTCGCGTCCGAGGAACAGGTTGTCGGCGACGCTCATCGTGGGCACCAGGGCGAGCTCCTGGTGGATTGTCGACACGCCTGCTCGCGCCGCCTCGGCGGGGCTGCGAAAGCGCCTCGCGACACCGTCGAGCTCGATGCGGCCGGAGTGGTCCTGGTATACGCCGGAGAGGATCTTGATCAGCGTGCTCTTACCGGCGCCGTTCTCACCGGCGAGCACGTGGACCTCGGCCGCGCGCACATCGAAATCCACGCCGCGCAAGACCTCGACGGGCCCGAACGACTTGCGAATGCCGCGGGCTCGCAGAACGATATCGTCACTCACTGACTGCCCTCGATGCTGCGGATGGCCGCCTCGGCCTGCCATCGTACCAGCGGCTCTTCGGCGAGCGTCCTGAGCAGAGGGAGCGCCTCGGCGGCGTCGGGGCCGATCGCGCCGAGGGCCGTCGCGATGCTGCGCAGCACGTGGCGATGCTCGCCCGGCACCTGGGCCGCAATCATCAGCTCCGCCATGCCGCGCCGGGCGACGTCGGGGTGGGCGGCGATCGCGTTGGCCAC
>JASFRZ010000054.1:0-16198 GCA_050114655.1 Acidobacteriota bacterium | reverse complement strand
CTGGGCCGCCATGCGTGACCTACCACCTGCCGGCCAACAAGCTGCCTGAACCCTGAGACCCCAACAACTTCGGAGAGCGCCCGAGGCACGAGATAGGGAAAATGCTCGCCCGCGAGTGTGCGGTACGGTCCTTCGGCCCAAACCGCGATCTCAGAAAGAGCTACTCCCCGACGAATCCGATCCGTGCCGCTCTACGCCCCGCGCGCAACCGGCGAATACTAGTAGGACTCATCGTCGAAGAAGCCTCGGGCCTCTCCTCTCTACCAACGCAGCGCGCCATGTAGATCCTCGCCCGCAACTTCTTCGCTAGATTCCAACGCCCTTTCATACTACTCGGCGCGCAGCGACACCATCGGATCCACGCGCGCGGCGCGACGCGCCGGTAGCCAGCAGGCGGCCAGCGCGATGGCGCCGAGCAGCACCGCGACCGCGGCGAGCACCGTCGGGTCGTAGGGCTGCACCTCGTACAACAAGCCGCCGAGATAGCGCAACGCGGCGAGCGCCATGGCGAGCCCGACGAGCAGGCCGGCGAGCGCGGGGATCATCCCCTGCCGCACCACCATGCCGACCACCTCGCCGCTGTCGGCGCCGAGCACCAGCCGCACGCCGATCTCGCGGGTGCGCTCGATCACCGACTGCGCCATCACGCCGTACAGGCCGACGGCGGCGAGCAGCAACGCGAGCACGGCGAACGCACCGACCAGCAGCAGAACGTAGCGGCGTAGCGCCACCGCGCTGTCGCTGGCGGCGATCTCGTTCATCGTCGCGACCTCGTACACCGGCATGGCGGGATCGAGCTCAGCGGCCGCGGCGCGAATCGACGGGCCGAGGGACAGCGGCGGCACGGCGGAACGTACCACCAGGCGGAACTCGCCTTCGGGCGTCTGCGAGTAGGGGAAGTAGGCCACCGGCGTCACCGGCTGGTCGGGGCCGGCGAAGTGCTCGTCGCCGACCACGCCGACGATCTCCAGCGGCTGCCCGTCGCGGAACCACGAGAAGGCGATGCGACGGCCGAGCGGACCGCGCTCGGGGAAGTAGCGCTGCGCGAGCGTCTCGTTGACCAGCAACACGGTCGGGGCATCGCGGTTGTCGCTCGGCGCGAAACCGCGGCCGGCGAGCAGCGGCACGCCGAGCGTGTCGAAGTAGCGCGTGCTGACGGTGCGGACGTTGACCTCCGGTTCGACCTCCCCGGTCCCCAGCGGCGCCCCTTCCACGGTGAACGTGCCGCTGTTGCCCGGGCCGCGGAACGGGAGCTGGTTGATCGTCCCGACGCCGGTGACTCCCGGCAGCGCGCTGACGCGCTCGAGCAGGTCGCGGTGGACGGTGATGGCCTTGGCGTAGGTGTCGTAGCGCGCGTCGGGCAGGTCGACGGCCATCGTCAGCACACCGTCGGGATCGAACCCGGGGGAGACCTGCATCAGGCGCACCATGCTCTTGCCGAGCACGCCGGCGCCGGCCGCCAGCACCACCGCCATCGTCACCTCGGCGACCACCAGCAGCGGGCGCGCACCGAGTAGCGTTGCACGTGAGCCGCTCGTGGTGCTGCGTCCGCTGCCGACCAGAGCGTCGCGCAGATGTGCCCCGGCGGCGCGCCAGGCGGGAACCGAGCCGACCAGCAGCCCGGTCAGCAGGGTGAGCCCGACGGCGAGCGCGATCATCGGCCCGTCGAGCGACAGGTTCTGCAGGTGCGGCAGGACGAGGCGCTGGCGCAGCGGCAGTGCCGCGACCAGGAAGGACAGTCCCCAGGCGCCGATCAGCAGGCCGACGGCGCCGCCGCACGCCGCCAGCAGCACGCTTTCGGTGAGCATCTGCTGCAGCAGCCGCCGGCGTCCGGCGCCGAGCGCGGCGCGGATCGACAGCTCGCGGGCGCGGCTCGCGGAGCGCGCCAGCAGCAGTCCGGCGACGTTGGCGCAGGTAACCAGCAATACCACGCCGACAGCGACCAGCAGCACCAGCAGCGCGGGGCGTACGGTGCGGACCATCTCGGCGTGCAGCGGCACCAGCAACTCGCTCACGCCGGCGTGCCACTCGCCGACGTCGGCGGCGGCCGCGCCGGCGAGCGTGCTGAGCTCGGCCTGCGCCTCGTCGACGGTGACGCCGTCACGTAGCCGGCCGATCAGATCGAGCCAGTGGCGATAGCGCTGCTCCTGCTCGGCGGCAGAGACGTCGAGCGTCAGGAAGAACTCGGCGTTGCCGCGCAGGGAGAACTCGAAGTCGGGCGGCAGCACGCCGACGACGGTGAAGGGCACGCCGTTGAGCGTCAGCGTCTGCCCGATGATCGCCTCGTCGCCGGCGAAGCGCGCCTGCCACGACGCGTAGGTCAGCATGGCGACGGGCGCGGCGTCGGGCCCGGACTCGCCCGGCTGGAAGGCGCGGCCGAGGTAGGGCGTGACGCCGAGCGTGCGGAAGAAGTTGTCGGTCACCTGCGTCGCCGCGACGCGCTCGACGCCGTCGACGCCGGTCAACGTGCGGCTGCTGCCGTCGTAGCCGGCAATGTCGCTGAAGCTGCGACTAATCGCGAGCCAGTCGAGGTACTCCGGATAGGAGGCCTGGCGACGTTGGGACTCGGCGCGATCGAATTCCCAGATGTGCACCAGCCGGCCGGGTTGCTCGTAGGGCAGTGGCCGTACCAGCACCGCGTTGACGATCGAGAAGATCGCGGTGTTGGCGCCGATGCCGAGTGCCAGCGTCAGCACCGCGGCGACGGTGAAGCCGGGCTGCTGGCGCAGCGCGCGGGCTCCGAAGCGCAGATCGCGCCCGAGGTCGCGCCCCACCGTCGGGGACAGCGAGCCGAGCGCCTGGCGCCAGTACCACCAGCGCGCCCGCAGCGGGCCGCGCTCGCGCACGACGTAGCCGGCGTACTCCTCTTCGAGATCGCCGATGATGTCGTCGCGATTGTGTGCCGGCAGCGATCGGTGCAGCAGCCAGCGAGCGATGCGGGGCGGTCTTTTCATCGGTGTATCACTCCCGGGAGCGCTAGCGGAGAGCGTCGAGTGGTGAACGGCGCGCGGCCCGCAGGGCGGGTGCGAGCGCGGCGAGGACGGCGGCGATCAGCACGGTGGCGGCGACGCCGAAGTAGGTGATCGGATCCCGCGCCGGCACGTCGAGAAGCAGAGCCGCCAGCAGGTAGCTGAAGGCGTACGCCAGCGTAAGCCCGGCGACCAGGCCGGCGGCGACGACGAGCAGCGCGTTGCGCAGCACCATCACCACCACGTCGCCGGCGCGCGCGCCGATCGCCATGCGCACGGCGATCTCGCGGGTGCGCTGGCCGACGCCGAACGACAGCAGGCCGTAGATGCCGATGCCGGCGAGAGTCAAGCCGAGCACGGCGAAGACAATGAGCGTCGTGGTGAGCAGGCGCTCGGAGGCGATGCGGCCGCCGAGGCGCGCATCGAGGGTGCGGACGTCCACCGCGAGGTCGCCGTCGAGAGCGCGCAGCTGCTGACGTACGGTGCCGACGAGCGCGTCCGGCGCGGCGGCGGTGCGCGCCAGCAGCGTCATCGAGCCGGTGTGGGTCGGCACCTGCGCGTGCAGCACGTACATGGCGGCGGCCGGGTCGTCGGCGAAACCGTACTGGCGCACGTTCTCGGCGACCCCGATGATCAGCAGTGAGGGTGTGCCGAGCATCGCCTCCTGGCTGGTGGCGCGGACGCCCTCGCCGACCGGGTTGGCGCCGGGCCAGTAGGTATCCGCCATGGCGCGGTTGATGATGGTGACGCGCTCGCTGCCCGCTCCGTCCGAGGCGTCGAAGGCACGGCCGGCGAGCAGCGGGATGTGCAACAGCTCGAAGTACCCCTGGGTAACGACGCGGTAGTCGGCCCCCGCCTCGACCTCGGGTCGTGCCTCGATTGCCACGAAGCCGCGGCCGCCTGCCCCGGTGGGCGCCGGGTTGGCGCCGGCCACGTCGATCACGCCGGGTGTGCCGCGTAACGTCTCGAGGGCGGCGCTCCAGTACTGCAATCGCGCGTCCGGACCCTCGCGATAGCGCGGTGCGGTAAGTGCCACGTCGGCGGTGATCACGTTGTCGGGGTCGAAGCCCAGGTCGCGCCCCACCAGAGCGACGAAGTTACGCGCCAGCAGGCCACCGGCCACCAGCAGCACCACCGCCACGCCGACCTCGACGCCGACCAGCAGAGCTCCCGGCAGGTTGCGGCCGCCGCGCACCGTGCCGCGCGCGCTGGCGATGGCGCTCCCCGGCATGGTGCGCGCCGCCGACAACGACGGCAGCAGCGACGCGACCACCCCCGACAGCAGTGAGGTCAGAAGGGCGAACGCGAGCACGCGCGTGTCCACCACGACGCTCGCGGCACGCGGCACCGGCAGGTCGTAGCGCGCCAGCAGCGCCGCGGTGCCCCACCACGCCAGCACCGTCCCCAGCGCGCCGCCGATCAACGCCAGCGTCACCTGCTCGAGCACGCCCTGCTGAACGACCCGCCAGCGGCTCGCCCCCAGGGCGACCCGCACCGCGGTCTCGTGGGTGCGCGCCGAGCGGCGGGCGAACTCCAACCCGGCCAGGTTGGCGCACGACACCAGCAGCACGGCGAGGACGCAGCCCATCGCAGTGTACAGCGTATCGCCGGCATCGCCGGTCACCTCTTCTTTGAGGGAGTAGACGCCGACGCCGTACGAGTAGATGCCGGCGGGGTCGCTGGAGCGGATGTCGTCGGCGATGCGCGACAGGTCGGCGCGCGCCGCCTCGATGGTCACCCCGGCGGGCGCCAGGCGCGCGACCACCTGCCAGTTGATGTTGTTGCGCGCCCCACCGACGCGGTACTCGTAGCTCGCCGGCTGCCACACCTGGATGCCCTCGGGGTGCTCGAAGCCCGCGCGCACGACGCCGATGATGCGCGTCGCCCGGCCGGAGATCGACAGGGTGCGCGGCAGCTCGGGATCGGCGCCCAGCACGCGGCGCCAGAAGCCCTCGCTGACGACCGCCACCGCCTCGCGGTCGCGTGCCTCCTCGGCGGTGAACGGACGCCCAGCGAGCATCGGTGTGCGCAGCACGTGGAAGAAGTCGCCCGACACGTAGCGCGCCGGCACGGTGAACGCGTCGTCGCTGGTGACCACGGTGGCGGAGCCGTAGACGGAGTAGATCGCGCTCGACTCGAGCGTGCGGTTCTGCTCCTGCCAGTCCATCCAGTTGGTCGCCGACACCCACGGGAAGCTCGCCCCGTCGGCATCCACCGAGTGCAGCGCGACCAGCTCGCCGGAATCCTGGAAGGGCAGCGGGCGCAGCAGCGCGTGATCGACGACGCTGAAGGTCGCGGTGGTCAGGCCGACGCCGAGCGCGAACGTTGCCACCGACACTGCCGTGGCGCCGGGCGCGCGGCGCAGGCGCCGCAGGCCGCGGCGCAGGTCGTGGAAAACAGATTCGAGGCGCGTGCCGTTGCTGCGGTCGCCGATGCGGCTACGCCGCCCGGCGATCCACGGCATCGAGCCGACCGCCTGGCGCCAGTACCACCAGCGGGCGCGCAGAGCGCCGCGCTCCGGGAGCATGTGACGGCGGTACTCCTCGTCGAGGTCGCCGATGATCTCGTCACGGTTGCGGTCGCCGAGACGGCGGGCGAGCAGCCAGCGCGCCAGACGCGGCGGTGTCGCGTGGCTCACGACTTGCCTTCTTCCTGTTGCAGCTCCAGCCCGGCCCACATCCGGTCCTGCAGCGCTCGCGCTTTCTGCAGCACCTTCACGCCGTCCGCGGTCAGGGCGAAGAACTTCCGCGCGCGGCCGTCGCGCTCCGGGGAAGTGTCGCCCTTGCGCGAGCGCACCCAGCCCTTGTCGTGGAGCCGTTCGAGAGTGCCGTACACCGCACCGATGGCGACGTGCCGGCCGCTCTGCTCTTCGATCTCGCGGCGGATGCTCATGCCGTAGGCATCCTCGGCCAGCCGTGCGACGGCCAGCAACACCAGCTGTTCGAACTCCCCGAGATACTTGCCTCTACCCATGACCTCTTTTTCTACAAAAGAGAAAAAGATCTGTCAAGCGGCTTCGCGTACTGCGCTCGAGCCGATGCCGGTGCTGAAGCAGGCCTGATTCAACGAATCGCACCCTCCGTGCGTCCAGATGGTGTGCACCGCCGGAAGACACCGTTGCTATTCATCGACGACAGGTGAACACCATGCAATCGATTCGCAGTCTGCTCCTCCCACTCTGCCTGCTGCTGGCGATTCCCACGCTCGCCACCAAGCAGGCCGTGAACATCACGGTGGTCAACGGAAGCGCCGACGAGCAGCGTGCCAAGGAGCAGCTCGAGCGACTGCTCGACGCCTACGACCTCGACGCCTGGATTTTCACCCGCGAGGTCCGCATCGAGGCGGGGGTGATCCCGCACAGCCATCCCGTGCTGACCCTCGATACCGGCAGCCTGGACAACGACGACGGCGCGCTGAGCGGCTTCCTGCACGAGCAGTTCCACTGGTACGCCAACGAGATCGGCGACGTCACCGACGCAGTGAAGGCGGAGTTCGCCGAGATCTTCCCGGACGCGCCCGACGGCCCCGAGGCGGGCGGCGCGCGCGATCGCAACAGCACCTACCTGCACCTGATGGTGTGCGACCTCGAGCTGCAGGCGATGAGCGAGCTGCTCGGCGAGGCGCGCGCCCGCGCGGTCATCGAGGGCTACCGGCATTACCCGTGGATCTACGACCAGGTGCTGCACAACCCGGTGGTGCGGCAGGTCAACGAGCGCCACGGGGCGGTCGTGCCGCGGCGGTAGCCCGGAATCGCCCGCGCCCCGCCGCCCGCCCGCGCGCTCGGTCTCGACAAGAGGCTTCACCAATGCCTTGACAATCAATATCTTGAAATTCAAGATAGTTACCCATGAGCGTCGAAGAGCTGCTACCGCTGACCCCGCTGTCGTTCGAGATCCTGCTCGCGCTGGCCGACGAGCCGCGCCACGGCTACGGCATCATCAAGGAAATCGAGGCGCGCACCGGCAAGCCGTTGAAGTCCAGCACGGGCACGCTTTACCTGGCCATCCGCAGGCTCGAGGATGCCGGGCTCATCGCCGAGGCCGGCGACGGCCGCAACGGTGAATCGCGCCGACGTTACTACCGCCTCACCGAGCTCGGCGAGGAGGTCCTCGCGGCCGAAGCCGAGCGGCTCGCGACGCTGCTCGGCGTGGCGCGCCAGAAGGACATGTTGCCGTCGGAGTCGTTGCTCTCCGCCGCCGGCAATCGCAAAGGCTGATGCGCTCGCCCGCCGAACTGCTGTTCCGCGCCCTGCTCGTCGCCTACCCGGCCGACGTACGCCGGCGCGACGGCGTGGAGATGCGCCGCACCTTCGAAGAGCGCCGCGCTGCCATCCGCGACCGGAATGGCCGCGCGGGCGTGCTCACCCACTACGGCCGCGAGTTCGCCGGCATGATCGCCGCGGCCTTCGCGCTGCGCCGCTCCTCGTCGGGACCGACCCGCAGACCTTCTTCCCCTTTCCGGAAAGGCTTCGCCCACACCATGGAATCGCTGCTGCAGGATGTTCGCCAGGCGCTGCGCACCATGCGCCGCCAGAAGGTCCTGACCGCCGCGGCGCTGGTCACGCTGGCGCTCGGCATCGGCGCCAACACCGCCATCTTCTCGGTGGTGTACGGCGTGTTGATGCGGCCGCTGCCCTATCCCGATCCCGGCGGGCTGGTGCGCGTCTCGGAGGAGCACCCCGGCGCCAACGCCCCGATACCCGGTGCCCTGCTGTCGGACGTGACGCTGCGGCTCTGGCAGCCGTCGATGAAGGCGCTCGAGGGCATCGCCGCGTGGAGCTCCAACACCTACACCGTGGGGACGCAGGACCCGGAGCGCCTGCGCGGCGCCGCGGCCTCACCGGTGTTGTTCGACCTGTTGCGGCAGCGGCCGGCGCTGGGGCGTTTCTTCACCGATGAGGAGGCGGTCGAGGGTGCCGACGACGTGGTTGTCATCGGCTACGGCTTCTGGCGCGAGCGTTACGGCGCCGACCCCGATGTGCTGGGGCAGCGCCTGGTGATCGACGATCGTCCGCACACGATCATCGGGGTCGCCCCGGAAGGGCTCGCCTTCCCGGTACCCGAGACCGTCCTCTGGAAGCCCTACGTGATGTCCACCGAGCCGCTCGATGCGGAGAACCCCAGCATGGGCGTGTTCGGCGCCGTGGGACGTGTGGCCGACGGCTATTCCGCCGAGCAAGCCGCCACCGAGGGTACCGCCGCCGCACGCTCGATTCCGCGGCCTTTCATCGCCGATCTGCTGTTTGGTAAGGGCGACCCGGTCGAGGTCCGGGTGCAGCCGCTCGTCGAGGAGATGACCGCCGAGGTGCGACCCGCGTTGCGGGTGCTGTCGGTCGGCGTCGGCCTGGTCCTGTTGATCGCCTGTGCCAACGTCGCCAACCTTCTGCTGTCGCACGGCATGGCCCGCCAGCGCGAGCTCGGTGTGCGTGCCGCGCTGGGGGCGAGCCGCGGCCGCATCATCCGTCTCCTGCTCACCGAGGGCCTGCTGATCGCCGCTGCCGGTGGCATCGCCGGCTGGCTGCTGGCGCTGTGGTTGCTGCGCCTGCTTCCGGTGCTGGCGCCGGCTGATTTCCCCCGCCTCGACGCGGTGCACCTGGACGGCGGTGCGCTCCTTTTCGCCGTCGGCGTGTCGATCCTCTCCGGTCTGGGCTCAGGCCTGATCCCGGCGCTGCGCGGCGCCGGCGCCGGCGTCTCGCCGACCTTACACGACGGCGACGCACGCTCGACCGGCACCCAGGGCAAGCGCCTGCGCGCCGGGTTGCTCGTTGCCGAGGCCGCCTTCGCGGTGATCCTGGTGGTGGCAGCGAGCCTGCTGGTGCGCAGCTTCGTGAGCATGACGCGGGTCGACTCCGGTTACCGCCCGGACAACGTGCTGATGGGGCAGATCTTCCTTTCCGGAGCCGACCAGGAGGCGGCGCAAGCCAACAACCTGGTTTCCACGTTGCTGCGGCGCCTCGAGTCACGCTCCGACGTCGTCGCCGCGGGAGCGGCGAACATGGCGCCGTTCGGCGGGGCGGTATCGATCTCGGGCTTTCACCTGCCGCTGACAGATCCTGAAGCCGAGCCCGTTGCGGTGCGTGCCACCACCTGGAAGGTCACCCCCGACTACGCCGACGCCCTCGGCCTGCGCGTCGTGGAGGGGCGCTTCCTGACCCCCGATGACGTCACCAGCGGCACCCAGGCGATGGTGGTCAACGAGGAGTTCGCGCACCTCTTCCTGAACGACGGCGAGCCGGTGGTGGGGCGCAGCTACCTCGGCCTGATCGGCGACGACGACCTGACCACCGAGATCGTCGGCGTGGTCGCCAATGTGCTCATGTCCGGCCCGACACGCGACCCGCAGCCCGAGATCTACCTTGCCGCCGGCGGCCACGGGCGCAACTTCGACCGGTGGGTTTTCGTGTTCGTGCGTACCACCGGTGATCCGCAGGCGCTCGCGCCGGAGCTGCGCGCGCTGGTGCGCGACATCGCCCCGACGGCGGCGCTCGACGGCGTCGGCACGCTCGCCGGGCGGCTGTCGACGTCGCTAGCGCAGCCGCGCTTCGCCGCCGCCGTGCTCGGCAGCTTCGCGTTGCTCGCCCTGGTGCTGGCGGCCACTGGCCTGTACGGCGTGCTGTCCTACAGCGTCAGCCAGCGGCGCCGCGAGATGGGTGTGCGCAAGGCGCTCGGCGCGCGCGGCTCCGAACTGGTGCGCCTGGTGCTGTGGCAGGGATTGTCGGTGGTATCGATCGGTCTGCTGCTCGGCCTCGCCGGCGCCGCCGCCACCACGCGCCTGATGCAGAGCCTGCTGTTCGGCATCGAGCCGCTCGACCTGGTGGCCTTCGGCGTGGCGCCGCTGATCCTCTTGCTGGTGGCGGTCATCGCCTGCCTGGTGCCGGCGCGGCGCGCGGCCGCGGCGGATCCGGCGGTGGCGTTCCGGGCCGAGTAGATAGCTCGTTTCAGTCCCGGCGCTCGTCCGGGGAAGCCTCGTACAACCCGAGCGCCGACAGTGCCAGCGGGCTCGCGGCGGTCTCTTCGATGACGATGCGCACGCGATCGGCGGTGACCGGGTCGATGCGCAGCAGTCGCTTGTAGCCGACGGTGGTAGCGCGCGCGACCTCGATCCACTGGCCGTCGACGCGCGCTTCGATGGCAAACGCCGCGATGCGCTGGCCGAAGCGGATCGGCTCCTGCAGCAGGATGCGGTCGAAGCGCGTCGGGCCGGGGAGGTCGATCTCCAGCGTCGCGGTGGTGATGCCGTCGTCGGTCGCCCAGTAGGTGTCGGGATCCCCGTCGACCAGGTTGGTGGGAGCGAACTTCGCATCGTCGCCGCGCCAGCCGCCGGGCGCGTCCTCGCCGGCAACAATCGTCACCGGCTTGCCCGCCGCCAGGTCGGTCGCGAAGGTCTCGTCGAGGATGCGACGGAACTCGCGCAGCGTGGCGACGTCGTTGTCGTGCCACAGGCCGCGCTTGTCGGGCGGTACATTCAACAGCAGCACGCAGTTGCGCCCCACCGAGCGGTAGTAGACGTCGAGCAGCTCCTGCGGGCTCTTGAGCCGGTCGTTCTCCGCCTCGTGATAGAACCAGCCGGGGCGAATCGAGGTGTTGCACAGCGGCACCACCCACTGCGCGCCCTCGGGGTCGCCGCGGTTGAGGTAGGCGGAGTCCGCCGCGCCCACCACGATGCCTTCGGCGTCGATCGTCGACCAGTTGGTCTCGCCGGCGAAGCCGTTCTCGTTGCCGGTCCAGCGGATGTCCGGGCCGGCGTCGGAGAAGATCAGCGTGTTCGGCTGCAGCGACTTCACCAGCGCCCAGGTGTTCGGCCAGTCGTAGTAGGTGGCGCGATCGATGCGGCGCTCCTCGTTGGCGCCGCCGTACCAGCCGTCGCCGCCGTTGGCGCCGTCGAACCACACTTCGGTGATCTCGCCATAGTCGGTCAGCAGCTCGGTGAGCTGGTTGCGGTAGTACTCGAGGTACTCGGGCGTGCCGTAGCCGGCGTGGTTGCGATCCCAGGGCGACAGATAAAGGCCGACCTTCAAATTGTGGCGGCGCGCTGCCTCCACCAGCTCGGCCACCACATCGCCCTGACCGTCGCGCCACGGGCTGTTCTTCACCGAGCGCTCGGTGTAGCGCGACGGCCACAGCGCGAAGCCGTCGTGGTGCTTGGCGGTGAGGATGAGCTCGCCCATGCCGACCTCCTCCGCCACCGCCGCCCACTGATCCGCATCGAGCGCCGTGGGCGCGAAGATCTCCTCTGATTCGTCGCCGAAGCCCCACTCCCGGTCGGTGAACGTGTTGACCGTGAAGTGCACGAAGCCGATGAACTCCATGCGCTGATAGGCGAGCTGCTCGGCGCTCGGCACCACCGCCCGGGGAGTGATGTCGGGCGGCGGGCTCGTGGGGGTCGGACTGGTCGTGCAGCCGACGGCGGTCACCGTCGCCCAAACCGCGACAACCAAGCCTCGCCGGCAGATTCGATCGATCATGCAGCGGATCGAACAGCGCCGAGGCAGCGAGCGCAACCCCGCGTCGTGCGATGCGGCGGCAGCGCGCACCGGGCCAAGCCGCGCTGGATGGTCGTCGCGCGGCTATTCGTCGCCGCTCAGCAGGCGCACGGGATCTTCCCGAAGACAGCGCCGTGCCGGTCCCTGGGCCGCTACCAGGGCGGTGAGGGCGAGCAGGATCGCGGCCGGCAGGATCGCCTGCGGCCGGGCGGGCTCGACGTCGAACACCATTCCTTCGAGCAGGCGGGCGGAGAAGACGACGCCGGCGGTACCTACCGCCAGCCCTGCGGCCAGCGCGACGAGGGTCTCGCGCAGCATCTCGCGCAGCACCGCCGGGGCGGAGGCGCCGATCGCGCTGCGCAGCGCCAGCTCGCGCCGGCGCGTGGTGACGCTGTAGCTGATCACCGAGTAGAGGCCGAGGGCGGTGATCACCAGCGCGATGACAGAGAAGCCGACGGTGAGCTGGGCGGTGAACCAGGAGCGCGCCGTCGCTTCGAGCAGCAGGTCGCTCATCGGGGCCATCGAGACCACCGGGAGGCTCGGATCCATCTCCCGGATCACCGCGCGCACCGCCGCCATGGCGGCCTGTGGCGAGCCGTCCTCAGAGGCCCGCACCACCAGGCGCGAGGTGCCCTGCGAGGTGTAGCCACCTTGCGACACGTGCACGTACATCTCCGGGCGGCCGGGCGCCGCGAGGCTGCTGCGCTTCACGTCGGCCACCACGCCGACCACGCGGAGCCAGGGATACGGGCTCTCCAGCGCCCCGCCCAGCTTGATGCGTCCGCCCAGCGCGCGTCCGTCCGGGAACATCGCCGCCAGCGACTCGCTCACGATCGCCACCTGCTCGCCGTCGTGCCGCTCGGCGGCGGTGAACTCGCGTCCGGCGAGCAGCGGGATCCCCATGGCGGCGAAGTAACCCTCGGTGATCACCGTGTACTCGGTCAGCGGGATCTCGTCCGGGTCCGCCATGCCGTCGATCCAGAACACGCTCGATTCCTGCGTGCCGGCGAACGGCAGGGGGTTGGCGAACGCCGCCGCGGCGATGCCCGGCTGCTCGCTGAGCCGTTGCACCACGGCACGCTGGAAGCGCGGCACGGCGGCCTCGGCGTCGCCGGGAGGTTGCGCGCGCTGGACGCCGCGCGCGCGGGCGCTGTCCGGATAGCTCGCCTCGGGCAGGGTCAGCTCCGCCGTGACGACGTGGTCGGGGTCGAAGCCCGGGTCGACCGCCAGCAGGCGCAGCGCGCCCTGGGTCAGAACGACGCCGGAGGACAACAGCATCAGCGTGCTCGCCAGCTCCGCCGCCAGCAGCCACTGGCCCGAGCGCCGGGCGCGGCGCGAACCGGTGGTGCGCGCGCCTTTGAGCGCATCCGCCAGGCTCCAGCGTGTCACCCGCAGTGTCGGTCCGACCGCCAGGAAGGCGGCGCCGAACAATGCTGTCAGCAGCGTCGCGGAGGCCAGCGGCAGCGAGATGCCGACCTGATCCATGCCGGGAAAACCGGGCAGTGTGAGGCCACGCAGCGCGCGTAGCAGCGTGGCGACGAGCAGCAACGCGAGCGCGCCGGAGGCCAGCCCGAGAACCAGGCTCTCGGCGGCAACGAAGGCGGCCGCGCCGCTGCGACCCGCGCCCAGGGCGATGCGGATGCCGAGCTCACGCGCGCGGCCTTCGGCGCGCGCGATGCCGACGCCGGTCACGTTGCCGACGGCAACTACGAGCAACAGCAAGGTGGCGATGAGCAGCAGGCGCAGCACCGGTCGCACCGGTCCGACGGCCTGCTCCCGCATCGCCTCGGCGGCATAGGTGAAGGTCATGCCGCCGCCGCGCTGCTCGATGACCGACCGCGCCAGTGCGTCGAGCTGATCGCGTAACGATTGCAGCGAGGCGCCCGGCGCCAGGCGCCCGACCACGGCGAGGTCCGACGGCCCGGTGGTGGGCAGCGCGTACGGCACCCAGATGTCCGGGTGTTGCGGGAAGTGGAAGCTCGGCGGGACGTCGTCGGCGCGCGGGAAGACGAATCCCGCGGGCATGACGCCGACCACGTCGTAGGGCGTTGCGTTGAGGAGGATCTTGCTGCCCAGTACCGACGGGTCGGCGGCGAGGATGTCGTTCCAGACGTGCCACGACAGCACCACCACGTGCTTGTCGCCGCGGGTGACGTCGCGGAAGCCGGGCCCGAGCATTGGCGCCACGCCGGCAACCTCGAACAGCGCAGGCGTGGTGAGCATGCCGACCAGGCGGCGTGGTTCCCCCGCGCCGGTGAGGTTGAAGTAGCCGGCCTTGAAAGCGGCCGCCGCGCCGAGTGCCTCGACGTTGGCCAGATCTTCGAACTCCAGTGGATGAATCGGTTGCTGGTGCAGCCCTTCGGGCAGCGCCTCGTAGTACGCGTGCACCGACACCAGCCGGCTCGCGCCGGCGACGCCGGCATCGGAGAACAGCACCGCCTGTCGTACCGCGATCACCGCGACATTGGCGGCAACGGCGGCGGCGAGCGTGCCGACTACCAGCGCCGACGGTCCCGGGCGGTGAAACAACGATCGGCCGCCCTGGCGCAGGTACGCGGCCATGCGCCCGAGCGACGCCCGTCGCGGAGCGCGCGCCGGTGCGTAGGCTGCCGCCAGCATGTCGGAGCGGATGCGCTCGCGGTCGCCGAAGCGCTCCTCTGCCTGTCGCCGCGCCTCCCCGGGCTCGACGCCGGCGGCGCGCAGCCGCTCGGCCTCGAGCGCGATGTGGGTGCGGATGTCCTCGTCGACGTCCCAGTGCACCCGCTCGCCGTCCCAGCGGGCGCGCAGCCACCACAACAGGCGGCGCAGCGGCTTCATTCCGCCCGCACCACGCGCTGTACCGCCTGCACGAAACGGTCCCAGCTCGCCAGCTCGGCCTCGGCCTTACGCTCGCCGGCCCTGGTGAGCTCGAAGACCTTGACCCGTCGGCCGGTCTCCGACGTGCCCCAGGTGGGGCGCACCAGCCCGTCGCGCTCGAGCCGGTACAGCGCCGGATACAACGACCCCTGCTCGACGCGGAAGGCGTTGCGTGACAGCGACTCGATGCGCCGCGCAATGCCGTAGCCGTGCAGCGGTTCCTCACTCAGAATGCGCAGCACGAGAAGGTCGAGCGTCCCGGGCCGCAGGTCGACGGATTCGTCCCTGTCGTTTGTCATGGGTGGGCACACTACATGTAGACGGTCTAACTATCAAGGCGGGCGCGGCCCCGTTCAAACCTCTCGCGGTGACCGCGCATCGAATTGCTGTAACGCTACCTATGTCGAGATAGACATAGTAACTTCGATCGCAGCGGGAAAGACCGTGCGAACAACATCCTCCGATCTGATCGAGCGACTGCTGGCGTTGGTCAGCCAACTCGTGCCGCGCGCGTTGCGCACCGAGTGGCTGCGCGAGTGGACCGCCGAGTTCCGCGGCGGCGGACGCACGGGGTGGCGGTTTGCCTGCGCGCGCCTGTCCGGTGCGGTCGAGGATGCCACGCGCCTCCGCTCCCGCACCCTCTGGAGAGACGTGATGATCACGCAGGACATCAAGCAGGCCCTCAAGCGCTGGCGGCGCGAGCCGCTCTTCGCCCTCGTTGTCGTCGCCATCCTGGCGCTCGGTCTGGGGGCCAACACCGCGGTGTTCGCCCTGATCGACGCGACCATGCTGCGGCCGTTGCCATTCCGCGACGGCGACGAGTTGGTGCACTTCTGGCAGGTCGACAGCGAAAACGACTCGCTCACCAACTTCTCGCACCCGACCTTCGTCGACATCGGCGCGCGTGCCCGCACGCTGGCCGGGGTGGCGGCGTATCACAGCCCGTCGATGACGTGGTCCCGTGGCGACGACGCGCGCACCGTGGAAGCGGTACGGGTGAGCCCGAACTTCTTCACCCTGCTCGGCGTCGAGCCGGTGCTGGGGCGCAACTTCCGCGCCGGCGACGACCAGGCCGACGCAGAGCGCGTGGTGATCCTCTCGGATGGCTTCTGGCGCACCGATCTGGGCGCAGATCCCGCCGCGATCGGCACGGCGCTGGTGCTCGACGACACGCCCTACACAGTTATCGGCGTGCTGTCGCAGGACTTCGTCTTCCCGCGCGAGCGACGCGCCGAGGTGTGGCGCCCGTTGATCCCGAGCGAGCGCGAGGCGACCGCGCGTGGCTCCCGCTGGATGCACATCATCGGCCGCCTCGCGGAGGGCACCCGTATCGAGCAGGCACAGGCCGAGATGGAAGGCATCGCCGCCGACCTGGCGCGCGAAGATCCCGATGCCAACGGCGGCTACGGCCTGCGGCTGGTCGCCATGCGCGAGCAGGTGCTGGGCGACACCGGCGCCGCGCTGGCGGCGGTCTACGGCGCCGTGCTGCTGGTGCTGATGATCACCTGCGCCAACCTGGCGCACCTGATCCTGGCGCGCGTCACCGCCCGGCGCGGTGAGATCGCGGTACGCGACGCCCTCGGCGCGACGCGCTGGCAGCTCGCCCGCCACGTTCTCGTCGAAGTGGTGCTGCTGTTCACCGTCGGCGGCCTGGCCGGCGCGCTGTTTGCCTCCTGGCTGCTGCGCGCTGTGGTGGCGCTGATGCCGGCCGACGCCATGCTGCAGGCGCCCTACCTGGGCGAGCTGGGCATGAGCGCGGCGGTCCTCGGCTACGGCCTCGGTCTGGCGCTGGCGTGCGGCCTGCTGTTCGGCCTCATCCCGGCGCTGCGGGTGGCGACGGCGCAGGACCGCAATGCGGCGATGTCGGGTCGCACTGCGGCGCCGCGCGCCG